>QKEJ01000189.1 GCA_003252375.1 Halodesulfovibrio sp. | reverse complement strand
CGGGTAGTGGATGGAAGTTGCCGATCTGAACAAGGAACGAAGCACCCTGATCATCGCGGTCATGACCCTGGTGACCATAGGGCTGTCTCTCATTATCTCCACCGGGCAGACGCTTTCCCGGCAGGAGGAGGCAGGAATTCTGCATTTGCAGCTGTCGGCCCGTTCAGTGCTGCAGGCCGTGGAAAGTTCGTTGCGTACGGGCATGATCGTGCGCCCCGATGCAGGGATGTTCAGACCGGGAACGGCCGAATACTTCAGGGAACTGGAACGCAGCGGCGAAGTGGTTTTTGTGGGCATCATTGATGAGCGGGGCGGTCGTGTCATCACATCTCGTGACAACCCCGCGGAAGCGACCACCATTGTCTTTCCGCCTGACGCCTTGACCATTTTGCGCGAGCAGGGGGAATGGTCAGGCCGGGCCACCTACGGCAAAAGCAACGTGTACGTGCACGCCAGACGAACCGCAACAGGGGCTGTTTCCCGCCATGACAACGCCGGGAATCCGTTGCCGTCCTTTCTTGTGGTGGGGCTGGACATGACCAAGCATATGGCCGTGTACAAGGGGTTCAAGCAGAATGCCCTGTTCCAGGCCGCCTACATTCTGGCTGCAGCCCTGTTCATCTGGGGGCTGGCCATGGGCTTGCTCAAGCGGCGGGAACTGGCAGGCAAGGCCCTGTTGCTGGAGCGGTTTCAGGCCAAGCTGCTCGACAATCTGCCCGACGGTCTGCTCATTGTCAGTCCGTTGAACGTGATCAGGGCCGCCAATCCGGCCGCCCACGCCATTCTCGGCGCACAGGGGTCCGGCCTTGCCGGGCTTTCCCTCGACCAGTTGCAGGACAACGTGGGGGAATGTCTCATGCCGCCGGAAGAGGGGCCCGCTGCGGGCTGGCAGCGCAAGACCGCCAAGGGGGCGCATCTTGAAATTCTTTCCGTCCCCCTGCGCGAGCACGATGAAGAGGGCTCGCGTCTTGTACTTATTCGTGACCGTACCCGGATGCGCGAGCTGGAACGCAGCCTTGCCGATGCGGAAAAGATGGCTGCGCTGGGCACGCTGGCCGCAGGGGTGGCCCATGAAATACGCAATCCGCTGAGTTCCCTGAGGGGATTTGCACAATATTTTGCCAAGAAGTTCAAGGGCAGTTCACCAGATGAGACGTACGCACAGACCATGATCCGTGAGGCGGACAGGCTGAATCGCGTTATTACCGATCTGCTGTACCTGTCGCGTCCCCGTTCGGTTCAGCCGCAGGATGTCAGCCTGCTGCAGCTGGCGGAGGACATCTCCAACCTTGTGCGCATGGATCTGGAGGACAGGGCGGTGTCGCTTGATATCAGTCTGGAGGCGCAGGGCGTGCGCGCGGATGAGGATTTGCTGAAGCAGGCGGTCCTGAACCTTGTGCTTAACAGTCTGGATGCTCTGGCTGAAAGCACGCTGGAAACCAAACGTATTCACATTGCCTCTGCGTCCGGTGACGGGGGCGTCTGGATATTTGTCCGCGATACCGGCCCGGGCATGACCAGGGCGCAGAAGGAGCAGGCCTTCGAGCCCTTTTTTACCACAAAGTCCAAGGGGACCGGTCTGGGGCTGGCGCTGGTGCATAAGACCATGCGCGAGCACGGCGGCAGAGCCCTTATTGAGTCGGAAGAGGGGCGCGGCACCACGGTTGCCCTGTTCTTCCCCGACAACGAACATGCTGATTATGATTGGAGCGCCTGATGAAGAAGCTGCTTGTTATAGATGACGAACCTGGGCTGCGCCTGATGGTGCGCGCCGTTATGGAAGATGCCGGCTGGGAGGTTGCCGAGGCGGGATCGGGAGAGGCTGGTCTTGAATTCCTCGTGCATGAGAATGTCAACACCGTGCTGCTGGACATGCGTATGCCCGGCATGAGCGGCAGCGAAACCCTGGCCCGGATTCTGGAGATTCGCCCCGGGCTGCCCGTGATCATGCTGACCGCGTACGGCACCGTGGGATCGGCTGTGGAAGCCATGAAACGGGGAGCGTTCGATTATCTTTCCAAGCCCGCGGACAACGAGGAGCTTGTTGCGGTCATGGAGAAGGCCTACGAGTACGGCAGGCTGCTCTTCGAGAATGAGAGTCTGCGCAAGCGCCTCGCTGCCGGAGATCCTTCCGAGCGGATCATCGGGAGCAGCCCGGCCATGCTGCATGTGCTGGAGCTGATCCGTCAGGCCGGTCCGTCCGAGGCGACAGTGCTCATCATGGGCGAGTCCGGCACCGGCAAGGAGCTGATTGCTGAAGCGCTGCACGAAGCCAGCCCCCGCGCTGCCAATGCCATGGTCAAGGTGAACTGTGCCGCGTTGCCCGGAAACCTGCTCGAAAGTGAGCTCTTCGGCTACATGAAGGGCGCGTTTACAGGCGCAATGAAGGACAAACCCGGGCGCTTCCAGCTGGCCCGCGGCGGTACGCTTTTTCTGGATGAAGTGGGAGAAATGCCTGTGGAACTGCAGGCCAAGCTGCTCCGTGCCCTGCAGGAGCGCATTGTCGAGCCGCTGGGGGCGGTGCGCCCTGTGGAGGTGGATGTGCGCATTATCGCCGCCACCAACAAGAATCTCCGGGAAGCCGTGGCGCGGGGAGAGTTCAGAGAGGATCTCTACTTCCGTTTGAACGTGCTGGAGATCGTTTCTCCGGCCCTGCGTGATCGTAAGGATGACATCCCGTTGCTTGTCAGCCGCCTGCTCGACAAGCTGGGCAAGAAGAACAGAAAGGATATTCGTACGGTCAGCCCCGATTTCATGCACGCCCTGATGGAATATCCGTGGCCCGGAAATGTGCGCGAGCTTGAAAACGTTCTGGAACGGGCGCTTATTCTTTCTCGTTCCGAGACCCTTGGGGTGGAATCCCTGCCGCCCCAGTTTGGTGAACATCAGGAAGGAACGCGCCCGGCCCCCTTGGGGAGCCCTGTCTCGTTCGGATCGCCTCAGGAAGAGGTTGGCGCTTCTTCGTTCGCGCGTGTCCGCCCCAAAACGCTTGATGATGCCGAACGGCTGGCGCTGATGGATGCACTTGAGGCACAGGGGGGGCATAGGGAACGTACGGCGGATGCCCTCGGCATCAGCCGCAGGACCCTGCAGTACAAGCTGCGCAAGTACGGACTGACCAAGCGTAGCTGAGGATTCGGGAAAGAATGCAGGTGTGGTTGCCTGCGGACAGGACTTGCATTAGGCTGAGAATACCATCACTCCGGGAGATGTCCCGTCTACGGTGGTGCATTGTGCGGGTGCAATGCTTGTGTGAATGACATTGAAAGCATTGACGGCAAGGCATGAGGGAGAGCCGGTATGCATGTTTTGAATTCCGAACAGACAATGAAGCGTTTGATGAATGATGCCGAATTTGTTGGTGAGCTGTATGCGACCTTTCTGGAAACCATGACCGCCCGGGTGGGGCGCATGGAAACCATGATCGCCAACGGCGAGCTGGATGCGCTCTGGAAGGAAGCCCACGGTCTTAAGGGCGCCAGTGGAACTATCAATGCCGAAAAGCTTCATGACTGTGCCTACGCCATTGAAACGGCAGCCCGTAGTGATGATGCCAACGCTGTGCAGACGCTTTGGATAGAGCTGCAGGAGCGGGTCCGGGAAGTGCAGGAGGCCATCGACGCCTGGTTGGCCGCCAGGGGGTGAGCGCCTTTTTGCTGTTGGTGCAGGCACTTCTGTTCTGTTGGGTTGTCGCTGTTTTGTGATGTCGGCGTAAGACGTTCGTAACCACTTACTTCTATCTCTGTTGGATGGTTCTCTTTTCGTCCAACCGGAATCTGTTTTCGCAAGGAGATAGCGTATGTGTGTTTCATTGTTCCGCCGTGCGTCGGCGCTTGTCGGCGTCGTCGCTCTGCTTGTATCCGTTGCCGTATCGGCGTCTGCCGCATCCGCCGGCGACTACTACAAGGGCAAGCCTGCCAAGTACATTTTCCTCTTTATCGGTGACGGCATGGGGATTCCGCAACAGGTGGCCACCGAGGCCTATCTGGGCAAGGACCTCGTCATGCGCAGCTTCCCCTCTCAGGGGGTGACCACCACGCCTGCAGCTGACCGTTTCATTGTGGATTCTGCCGCTGCTGCCACGGCCATGAGCGCCGGACAGATTACCAATGTGGGCATGATCGGCATGGCCCCCGACAAGACTCCCGTGCGAACCATCGCCGAAATGGCCAAGGCACAGGGCATGAAGGTGGGCATCGTGTCCAGCGTGTCCATTGACCACGCAACGCCTGCCGCATTCTACGCGCATGTTCCCAGCCGTTCCCAGTATCATTACATCGACCACGCCATTGCCGAGAGCGGGTTCGATTATTTTGCCGGCGGCGGCCTGAAGGATCCCAAGGGCAAGAAGAAGGGCATTGAATCCCGTGGTGACGCCTTTGACGCCATCCGTAAGGCGGGGCTGACCGTAGTGGATAACCGCGATGACTTTTTCAAGCTGAACAGGAAGTCCGGGAAGGTACTGGCCTACAACGGCTGGCTGCAGGACTCCGGCGCCATGCCCTATGCCATGGACGCCCGCGAAGGCAAGGACATCTCTCTTGCCGAGTTCACCCGCAAGGGCATTGAATTGCTGGACAACAGCAAGGGATTCTTCATGATGGTGGAAGGCGGCAAGATCGACTGGGCCTGTCATGCCAATGATGCCAAGGCTGCCATTATGGATACCGTGGCCTTTGACGCCGCCGTGCGTGAAGCTGTTGCCTTCTACAAGAAGCACCCCAACGATACCGCCATCATCGTGACCGGCGACCATGAATGCGGGGGAATGACCCTCGGCTTCGCCGGCACCAAGTATGACACCAACTTCGATGTACTGAAGTCCCAGTACGTGTCCTTCCAGTACTTTACCGACGACGTGCTCAAGCTCTTCAAGAAGGAAAACCAGGGCTCCCTGACCTTCGAATCCATCCAGCCCACCATCACCCACTACTTCGGGCTGGAATTTTCCGGTGATCCCAAGTCCAATCCGCTGGTGCTGCGGCCCTATGAAGTGGCCATGCTGCGTGACGGCTTTGATCAGAGCCTCCTTGGCGAACTGGTCAAGCCCAATGCGGAAACCTCGCGTCTCTATGGCGGGTACGACCCCCTGGCCGTTGCCATCACCCATATCGTGAACAACAAGGCGGGCCTTGCCTGGACCTCCTATTCCCATACCGCTGTCCCGGTCATGACCAGCGCCATCGGCGTCGGGGCGGATTCCTTCAACCGCTCCTACCATCAGTCCGAAATTGCCAAGAAGATCATGGCACTGCTGGGTGACAAGCCGCACGTGTACGTGGCTTCCAAGTAGCAGGCTCTGCCATTGGATAACTTGGGGGCGGGGCGGTATGCCGTCCCGCCCCATAGCATTGGAGGGAGCATGCGCAGCATCTGTCGCCGGGATTTTTGCATGGTCATGGCGTTTGCCCTGCTGTCCGTCTGTCTGTGGTATCTGCCGACTCAGTATGATCAGAGGGTGGACGCCTCGGCGGAGCGTTGCCGGGGCCGAGTGGTAGAGGTGGACGACTCGGGTCTGCAGCGCCACGCCATCATTAAGGTGGGCTCGCAGCAGTTGGTGGTGGAGGCCGTGGACGGCAGGTACGCAGGAACCCGGTTTTCCCTCGGCAACCAGCTTCTCGGAAGGCTGGATGTGGACAAGGTATTCGCACCGGGAGATGATGCCCTTCTGGTCATCACGCATCATCCGGACGGCTCCATCATCGCCGTTACCGCACAGGACCACTACCGTATCGGGCTGGAGCTGTGGCTTCTGGGGCTCTTTGCCCTGCTGCTGCTCTGCTTTGGAGGATGGACCGGGCTGAAGGCATTGCTCTCCTTCATCTTTACCGGTCTGGTGCTCTGGAAGATCTTTGTGCCCCAGCTGCTGGAAGGGGTGCCGCCCATCCCGCTGGCCTTCGGCATCGTGGCGCTGCTTACCGGCGGGATCATCTTTCTGGTGGCCGGTCCCACCCGTCTCGGTGTGGTGGCTTTTCTGGGGGCCATGCTTGGGGTGGGCACCAGTTCGCTCCTCGCCGTGTGGGCCGCAGGCGCCTTTCATCTGACCGGAGCCGTCATGCCTTTTGCCGAGACGCTCCTGTATTCCGGCTATGCGCATCTGGACATTACGGGAATCTATGTTGCGGCCATCTTTGTCGCGGCATCCGGCGCGGTCATGGATCTCGCCATGGACGTGGCGGCCAGCCAGAATGAACTGGTGCACAGAAATCCCGGCATCACGCGCCGGGAGGCGCTATTTTCCGGCATCCGTGTGGGCCGTGCGGTGGTGGGCACCATGACTACGACGCTGCTGCTGGCCTATTCCGGAGGCTACCTTACCTTGCTCATGGCTTTCATGGCGCAGGGGGTGCCGCTGACCAATCTCTTCAATCTGCTCTATGTGGCGGCGGAGGTGGTCAAGACGCTGGCGGGCAGCTTCGGGCTCATTCTTGTGGCCCCCTTTACCGCCGTGGTGGGATCTCTGGTGTACACCGCAGGAGCGCAGGAGCGGCCTGCGACACAAACGTGTGTTGTCTGTCCCGGAACCGTCACCGAGGCGGGATAGAACAATTTTCAGCGACACTCACTCAAATCAGTTTCCGATACCTCTTCCTTTGTCTTGCCCCCCGTGCCCGGGGGGCTTATTCTTTTCTATAGGCGGAGGTGCGCTGGTTCATACCCTGCGCGGCAGCAACCTGAACAGTGAGGTCTTGCCATGCCAGACAAGAAGCACTTGGCCATTACCATGGGAGCGTGTACCGGCTGCGGCGGTTGCGCCGAATTGCAGCCCGAGTATATCGGCTGGAGCGAGGGGGACGAGCGCCCGTTCCTGCTGACAGACCTGGCGCCGGATGATGTCATCCATGAACTGCAGGCCTTTTGTCCCGAAGATTGTTTTGATTGGGACTAGGCACAAGGAAGGGCGGACCTTGCGCGTCCGTACAACAGCCAATGAAAAGGGGCGTGCGATGGATCATCGCACGCCCCTCTGACAATCATGGGGAAGGAATTGCGGAAGGATTACCGCCAGTGCGCGCCGTCGTAGCGCAGGATTTCCGTCTGCCACAGGCGCTTCACGACATGGAATTCCTGATCCACCAAGGCCACCTTGGTGTCGGCGGTTGCCTCATAGTGCAGAACGGCATAACGGATGAGCCCGATATAGTTGTTTGCCTTGCCGGCAAGGGGCTTTACCTGCACCACAAGGGTCTCGGGAGAGATGTCCTTGTAGGAGGCCACCCACTTTCCGTTCTGGCGTTCCACGCAGTGGTTGGTGGAGGTGAAGCAGAGCTTCTTGGCCATGGAGATGAGCTTGCCATGGGCAAAGGTGCGCAGGTTTTCACGCACCCTGACAGTCTTGGGAGAGTTATCCCAGGAGGCTGACTCTGTGGAGGCGA
>QKEJ01000160.1 GCA_003252375.1 Halodesulfovibrio sp. | reverse complement strand
ACGCATGTATGCACGGGGACGCCCGCAAATGGGACAACGGTTGTATGCGCGAGCGCTGAACTTAGGCTTGCGCTTTGCTTTTACTTCAAGCGACGTACGAGACACGGCTGTTTCTCCTTACTTCTTGAAGGGCATGCCCAGCTGATCCAGCAGGAACTTGCCTTCTTTGTCAGTGGTCGCGGTGGTCACGATAGTGATGTTCATACCCTTCGGATTGTCCACGCGGTCCACTTCAAGTTCGGGGAAGATGGTGTGTTCCTTGATGCCCAGGGTGAAGTTCCCACGGCCATCAAAGCCACGATCCGGAATCCCGCGGAAGTCACGGACTCGGGGCAGCGCGAAGTTTACCAGCTTGTCATAGAAGTCCCACATCATGTCCTTGCGCAGCGTGACGCGGCAGCCGATGGGCATGCCTTCACGCAGCTTGAAGGCTGCGATGGACTTCTTGGCGCGGGTGATAACTGCCTTCTGCCCGGCAATGACGGTGAGCTCCTTAACAGCTTCTTCAAGAAGCTTGTTGTTGTTGCTCGCTTCGCCAAGACCGATGTTCAGAGAGATCTTTTCCAGCCCGGGAACCTGCATGGAGCTCTTGTACTGAAACTCCTTCTGCAGGGCCGGCACCACAGTGTCCTTATAGATCTGTTGCAGACGGTTCATCGTCTTTCACCCTACCCGATTATTTCGTTGCACTTTTTGCAGAAGCGGATCTTCTTGCCGTCTTCGGTGTAACGGTAGCCAACCTTCGTGGGGCTGGCGCATGCGTCACACATGACCATCACGTTGGAAACGTGAATGGGCATTTCCTTTTCGACAATACCGCCGGGCTGCTGCAGGTAGGGGTTGGCCTTGGTGTGGCGCTTAACCATGTTTACCTGCTCGACAACGACGCGGTCCTTCTTGCGAAGGATCTTCACGACCTTGCCTACCTTGCCCTTATCCTTACCGGAGACAACCATTACCTTGTCGTCTTTATGAATACGATACTGCTTCATGGTAATCTCCTACAGAACCTCAGGTGCGAGGGATACAATCTTCATGAAACCCTTGCCGCGCAGTTCGCGGGCAACGGGGCCGAAGATACGAGTGCCGACAGGCTCACCCTGCTTGGTCAGGACCACAGCAGCGTTCGTGTCGAACTTGATGTAGGAACCATCGGCGCGACGAAGTTCTTTCTTCGTACGCACGATAACGGCCTTCATCACGTCACCCTTCTTCACCTTTGCGTGAGGAATAGCTTCTTTCACGGAGACAACGATGATATCGCCCACCGAGGCATACCGGCGGTGAGAACCACCGAGCACCTTGATGCAGGCAACCTTCTTGGCACCGGAATTGTCGGCTACTTCAAGAGTAGATTCTACCTGGATCATCGTAAACCCCTAAACGGCTTTTTCCAAAATGGATACCAGATGCCAGCGCTTGTTGCGGCTGAGCGGACGAAACTCCACAATCTTAACCTTGTCACCCATGCCGCATTCGTTTGCGGGATCATGTGCGGTGAACTTTTTCCTGCGGCGAATGTACTTCTTGAGCAGGGGGTGCTTCACGAGAGTTTCAACACGAACGACGATGGTCTTGTCGTTCTTGTCGCTTACAACAGTGCCAACGAGCGTTCTGCCGTTATGCTTTACAATAGCTTCGGACATACTACGCTCCCTTTTCCTTCAGGATAGTCAGTATACGCGCAATGCTGCGCTTGGTTGCAGGAAGGCTGGCAGTCTTCTGAAGCTGCGCGGTGGCATGCTTGAAGCGCAGGTCGAAGAGTTCCTTGCGGTTTTCTTCGAGCTTGGCCTTCAGTTCTTCAGTGCTCAGCTTTCTCAGTTCAGCAGAGTTCATATTAGAGCCCCTCCTTCACGACAATGCTGGTCTTGATGGGGAGCTTGTAGGCGGCACGGGAAAGTGCTTCCTTGGCAAGCTCGATATCAACACCCTTGATTTCGTAGAGGATACGGCCGGGCTTAACGGGGGCGTACCACCCGCAGGGAGCGCCTTTACCCTTACCCTGACGAACTTCAAGAGGCTTGCTGGTCTTTACGCGGTCGGGGAAAACCCGAATCCAGACCTGACCACCACGCTTGATGTGGCGGATCATGGCGATACGTGCTGCTTCAATCTGCTGGTTGGAGAGCTTGCCATGTTCCATAGCCTTCAAGCCTACATCACCGAAAGCCACAGAGGCGCCGCGAAGGGCCTTACCCTTCAGCTTGCCGGTCTGGTGCTTGCGGAACTTGGATCTCTTGGGCATCAGCATTACTGCATTACCTCACTGTCAAGGATTTCACCTTTGAAGATCCAGACCTTGACGCCGATGATGCCGTAAGTGGTAGTGGCTTCGGCGAAGCCGTAATCGATGTCAGCGCGGAGCGTCTGCAGCGGAACGCGACCTTCACGGTACCATTCGCTGCGGGCGATTTCTGCACCGGCCAGACGACCGCCACAACCAACCTTGATGCCTTCGGCGCCAAACTTTCGAGCCATGGAAACGGTACGCTTCATGGCGCGGCGGAATGCGACGCGGCGTTCAAGCTGCTGGGCGATGCTTTCTGCAACCAGCTGAGCATCAACTTCAGGGCGACGGATCTCGTTGACTTCGATGGAGAACTCACGGTTGAACTTCTTGCGAAGGTCAGCGCGGAGCTTTTCGATTTCAACACCCTTGCGACCAATGACAATACCGGGACGTGCGGTGGACAGGATAAGGCGAACCTTACCGCCAGCGCGCTCAAGTTCAATATTGGCAATACCGGCGTGGAACAGGGCCTTCTTCACATACTTGCGAATCATGTCGTCTTCGTAAACGAAGGCCGGGTATTCCTTTTTGCTGTACCAGCGCGATTTCCAATTCTTGTTGTACCCGAGCCGGAACCCGTACGGATGTACTTTTTGACCCATAACTGTATCCTAATTTTCTTCAAGAATCACAGTGATGTGGCTGGTACGCTTCTTGATGCTCGTTGCACGACCTTGTGCACGAGGCATGAAGCGTTTCCAGGTAGGACCTTCGTTCACGATAACCTGCTTCACTACCATTGCGTCGACGTCGACGCCGGGCATCTGCTCGGCATTGGCGACAGCGGAATGGAGCACCTTGTAGATGACTCCAGCCGCCTTCTGCGGGGTAAGCTTCAGGATATTAAGTGCGTCTTCCACGGGAAGACCGTTAACGTTGCGGGCAACGAGACGGGTCTTGCGAGGAGAAACGCGGATAAACTTTGCAGTTGCTTGGGCTTGCATAATACTCACCTACCTAGCGCTTGGCCTTGCTCTTCTTGTCGGCAGCATGGCCGTAGTAGGTACGCGTGGGCGAGAACTCACCCATCTTGTGGCCTACCATGTTTTCAGTAACGAAAACAGGAATGAACTTCTTGCCGTTATGTACCGCAAAGGTAAGGCCCACCATTTCAGGCAGGATGGTGGAGCGGCGGGACCAGGTCTTGATGACGCGGCGGTCACCAGATTCCTGTGCCTTCTCAACCTTCTTGACCAGGTGGTCGTCCACAAAGGGACCTTTTTTAAGAGACCTTGGCATTTTCTACTCCTACTTCTGACCGCGACGCTTGATGATGAGCTTGGAAGAAGCCTTCTTCTTATCACGGGTCTTGTAGCCCTTGGTCGGGATACCCCAGGGGGTAACGGGATGACGACCACCGGAGCTACGGCCTTCACCACCACCAAGCGGGTGGTCAACCGGGTTCATGGCTACGCCGCGAACCTTGGGACGACGACCAAGCCAGCGATTACGACCGGCCTTGCCCAGGGAGATGTTCTCGTGCTTGACGTTGCCAACCTGACCGACGGTAGCGATGCAGGTAAGCAGCACCTTGCGCACTTCGCCCGAGGGCATACGCAGCAGAGCATACTTGCCTTCCTTTGCAACGAGCTGTGCATAGGTTCCGGCTGCGCGGCAGAACTGGCCGCCCTTGCCGGGAGCAAGTTCAATATTGTGGATAATGGTACCAACCGGAATCTTCGCCATGGGCAGTGCGTTGCCGGGCTTGATGTCAGCGGTTTCACCTGCCAGCACCTTGTCGCCCTGCTGGACGCCGAGGGGAGCGAGGATGTAGCGCTTTTCGCCATCTGCGTAGTGCAGCAGAGCGATACGGGCGGTACGGTTGGGATCGTATTCGATATGGGCAATGGTTGCCGGAATATCGAACTTGTCACGCTTGAAGTCGACGATACGGTAGAGACGCTTGTGTCCACCGCCACGGCGACGCATGGTGACGCGGCCATAGGTGTTGCGACCGGCCTTCTTGGTAAGACCAACGGTCAGGGACTTCTCAGGGGTGCTGCGCGTTACTTCCTCAAAGTCGGAGACGGTCTGGAAGCGACGACCCGGAGAAGTAGGCTTAAGCTTACGAACTGCCATTGCTTACACTCCCTCGAAGAATTCGATTTTTTCGCCGGGTGCAAGAGTGACATACGCCTTCTTGTAACCGGAAACCTGGCCGACGGTGCGTCCCTGGCGGCGGCGAGCCTGAGGCTTCTGCTTCACCACGTTAACATCCGCAACCTTTACATTGTAGGCTTCTTCAACAGCCTTTCTGATCTCGATCTTGTTCGCACGGGGATCGACGAAGAAGGTCACCTGTTCGGCCACTTCCTTGAGGAAGGTAGCCTTTTCGGAGATCAGAGGCTTGATAAGGATCTGAGTATAGTTCATATCATCAACCCTCTTACTTCAGTCGTTCCTGAACGGGCTCGACAGCGCCTTCCAGCAGCACCAGCTGCTTGTGACGGAGCACGTCGTACACGTTCAGCTGTTCAACATTCTGCACGGTGATGCCGGGCAGATTGCGAGCAGACAGTGCGAGCTTTTCGTCAGCACCGTTGGCAATGATGAGTGCCTTGCCGAGACCCAGCTTGCCGACCACTTCAGCCATCAGCTTGGTCTTCACTTCGGGCAGCTCAATGGCCTTCACAACCATCAGCGACTCAGCCGCAAGACGGGAGGAAAGGGCCATGCGCATTGCGAGGCGACGAACCTTCTTGTTTACCTTGAAGCCGTAATCGCGGGGCTGGGGGCCGAACACGATGGCACCGCCGCGCCAGATGGGCGAACGGGAGGAGCCGGAACGGGCACGACCAGTACCCTTCTGACGCCAGGGCTTGGCACCACCGCCACTCACGTCAGCGCGAGTCTTGACGGCATGGGTGCCTGCACGCATGGCTGCGCGCTGTGCGCGAACCACCAGGTTCAGGATTTCCGGCTTTACCTCGACCTCGAACACTTCAGGAGCGAGGGTGATGTCACCGGCTTCCGTCTTGTTCTGATCGTATACTTTTACAACAGCCACTGTAGTACCCCTTTACTGCTTGCGAACCAGAACCAGACCATTCTTGGGACCGGGAACGGCACCCTTGATCAGGATCAGGTTTTCATCGGCGCGCACAGCGACGACTTCGAGGTTAAGAACAGTAGTACGCTCGTCACCCATGTGGCCAGCCATCTTCTTGCCCTTCCACACCTTGCCGGGGAAGGTTGCGTGACCGATGGAACCGGGGGAACGGTGCACCTTTTCGTGACCGTGGCTCGCGGGCATACCGCTGAAATTCCAGCGCTTCATAACGCCCTGGAAGCCCTTACCGATGGAAGTGCCGGTAACCTTGACCTTTTCGCCCATGGCGAACATGTCAACGGTCAGCTCCTGGCCTACTTCCAGCTCGGGGGCATTTTCGAGACGGATCTCACGAGTGTGACGGAACAAACCCTTGCCGGCCTTTTCAAAATGACCCTGCATAGGCTTGTTGACGTGCTTCTCCTTGGCATTGCCATAGGCGATCTGCACTGCATTATATCCATCAGAGGCCGCATCCTTCACCTGGATGACGGGGCAGGGACCAGCTTCGATGACGGTACAGGCTACTGCGGAACCGTCATTGACGAAGATGCGCGTCATGCCCAACTTGCGGCCCAAGATTGCCATTTTCTCAGCCATGACTACCTCTCGCTAGAGTTTGATTTCTACGTCCACGCCAGCGGGCAGACTCAGCTTACCAAGTGCATCCACGGTCTGCTGGGTGGGCTCAAGGATGTCCATGAGCCGCTTGTGAATGCGCATTTCGAACTGTTCGCGAGACTTCTTGTCTACGTGAACGGAACGGTTGACCGTGAACTTGTGGATGTTGGTGGGGAGCGGAATAGGTCCCGCAACCCCAGCGCCCGTGTTGCGCGCCGTATCTACGATTTCAGCCACAGCCTTATCAAGGATGCGGTAATCGTAAGCTTTCAGCTTGATCCTGATACGATCACTGCTAACAGTCGTCATAGTTAATTACTCCATGATTCGGGAAACAGTACCCTTGCCTCTGGGCGTTCCGTGAGGTGGAACGCACCCTGCCTTTCAGGCGATAGGCAGTAAATTCCTCACAAACGATGGCTGCTCGCCGGACTAGCTCAGCGGGTAACGATCCCGCAGGCTTTCGACTTTGCTTGCCGTGCAGTCCGGCGATGAACGAGGGTGGCCACGACTTCGCTTGCGAAATCATGCGTTCTTTATGATGGGATGAGGGAAAATGAAGGGTGTTGAGACAAGGACCTTTTCAGTCCGGCAACACCTGTATTTTCTCTCTTCGTCTTCACGAAGAACGCCCACGTTGTCGCCAGCCTGAATCCGGTGGACCGGGGATCGCCCCGGCGCCGGACAGGTGGTCCAACAGGTTTCCTAAATGCAGATGCCCGAGGGCATCCTTTCTATTGTATGTGCACTTTGCAGCGAGGAGATTCTCTTCGCTGGAACAGCACGACATTCATGCAGCATTTAGCAACGCCTGCAAATGTCAATCAACAGCAGGACAGACTCAATCTGCCCTTTGTTCCCCCCAGGGTGAGGGGGAGGCTTTGTCACAAACCGGAGAAACCAGTCCAGACAAGCGAGGAAGACTTATACATACCCTCCCCCACCCCGTCAAGCACGAAGCTCAAAAAAATTTGCCCCGGCTAAAAAAAAGCCCCGATGGTCATGAACCATCGGGGCCTTGCATGTATCTCTCGGACTACTAGGCGTTCTTGGCCTTGATGCCTTCGGCGATCGAGTTGGGAACGGGTTCGTAGTGGTCGAACTGCATGGTGAAGGTCGCACGGCCCTGCGTCTTGGAACGCAGGTCGGTAGCGTAGCCGAACATTTCGCTCAGCGGCACCATACAAGCGACAACCTGTGCATTGGCGCGGGAATCCATACCCTGCACGCGACCGCGGCGGCCGTTCAGGTCGCCCATCACGTCGCCGAGGTACTCTTCAGGAGTTACCACTTCAACGGACATGATCGGTTCGAGGATCTGGGGGCCGGCCTTGCGGAGGGCTTCCTTGATCGCCATGGAACCGGCGATGTAGAAGGCCTGTTCGGAGGAGTCAACGTCATGGTAGGAACCGAAGACGAGGGTGACCTTCACGTCAACAGTGGGGAAGCCTGCAGAAACACCGCTCTTGAGCGCTTCCTGCATACCCTTGTCAACAGCGGGGATGTATTCCTTGGGAATGACACCACCGGTGATGGCGTTCACGAACTCGTAGCCCTTTTCGGGGTTCGGTTCCACTTCGATGACAACGTGACCGTACTGACCGCGACCACCAGACTGCTTGGCGTACTTGTGGTCTTCCTTGGAAGCCTTGGTGATGGTTTCACGGTAGGCAACCTGGGGCTTGCCCACGTTTGCGTTCACGCTGAATTCGCGGATGAGACGGTCAACGATGATTTCCAGGTGCAGTTCGCCCATGCCGGCGATAAGGGTCTGACCGGTTTCATCATCGCCCTTCACGCGGAAGGACGGGTCTTCCTTGGCCAGCTTGGCGAGCGCTGCGGACAGAGCATCGCGGTCGGCCTTGGTCTTGGGCTCGATGGCCACTTCGATAACCGGATCCGGAATATCGAGGGATTCGAGAACCACGGGGCGATCAACGGAACAAGCCGTGTCACCGGTGGAAACGTTCTTCATGCCCACAACGGCCACGATGTCGCCTGCGCCGGCCCACTTGATTTCTTCACGCTTGTTGGCGTGCATCTTCAGGAGGCGGCCCACGCGTTCCTTCTTGCCGGTGTTGGCATTCAGGATGGTCATGCCGGATTCAATGAAGCCGGAGTAGATGCGCACGAAGGACAGGTGACCGATATAGGGGTCGGACATCAGCTTGAACACCAGGCCGGCGAGAGGTTCGCTATCCTTGCAGGGGCATTCGTACTTGACGTCTTCCTTGTCGGGATCAGTACCAACCATGGCGTCGATGTCCACGGGGCTGGGCATGTAGTCGACAACGGCATCCAGCAGGGGCTGAACGCCCATGTTGCGGAATGCGGAGCCGCACAGCACCGGCACGATGGAACGACGGATGGTGGCCAGACGAACTGCGCTCTTGAGTTCTTCCACGGTCAGCTCTTCGCCGCCGAGGTACTTCTCAAGCAGGGTTTCGTCTTCTTCTGCCACGGCTTCCATCATTTCAAGGCGCTTCTCGTCGTACAGTTCCTGCATGTCAGCCGGAACCGGTCTGATTTCGAATTCTGCGCCCTTGGTTGCCTTATCATAATAAATGGCATTGCCTTCGATGAGGTCAACAATGCCTTCGTAATGATCTTCGGCACCGATGGGGAGCTGCAGGGGAATGGGCTTGGCGCCCAGACGATCCTTGATCATGTCCACGCAACGCCAGAAGTTGGCACCGATACGGTCCATCTTGTTGACGAAGCAGAACCGGGGAACGCCGTAGCGGTCAGCCTGGCGCCACACGGTTTCGGACTGGGGTTCAACGCCGGCGACGGAGTCGAACACGCACACGCAACCATCAAGCACGCGCAGCGAACGTTCAACTTCCATGGTGAAGTCAACGTGGCCGGGGGTATCGATGATGTTGATGCGGTGATCCTTCCAGAAGCAGGTGGTTGCTGCGGAGGTAATGGTGATACCACGCTCCTGCTCCTGCTCCATCCAGTCCATGGTGGCCTGGCCATCATGCACTTCGCCGATCTTGTGGGACACACCGGTGTAATAAAGGATACGTTCGGTGGTCGTCGTCTTACCGGCATCGATGTGCGCCATGATGCCGATGTTTCTCTGCATCGGAATTGGTACTTTTCTAGACACGCTTCGTCTCCAGCACTACCAGCGGTAATGGGCGAATGCCTTGTTGGCTTCGGCCATACGGTGGGTGTCTTCTTTCTTCTTCACGGCGCCGCCGCGGTTGTTGAAAGCATCAAGCAGCTCGCCAGACAGACGGTTGACCATGCCCTGCTCGCCGCGGCCGCGGGAGTAGGTGATCAGCCAGCGAATGGAAAGAGAGACCTGACGGTCAGGGCGAACTTCCAGCGGCACCTGGTAGGTAGCACCACCAACACGGCGGGACTTGACTTCCAGATGGGGCTTCACGTTTTCAACAGCACGTTCGAAGGCGCGGATGGCGTCCTCACCGGTCTTCTCGGCGAGCACTTCCAGTGCCTTGTAGAAAATCTTTTCTGCAGTGCCCTTCTTGCCGTCATACATAAGACGGTTCACGAAACGGGCAGCCAGGCGGCTTCCGTATACCGGATCGGGCAGAATCTCACGCTTTGGGATAGGACCTTTACGAGGCATATTATCTTACTCCAATATCTACTTGGGCCGCTTGGCACCGTACTTGGAACGTCCCTGACGACGATCGCTGACACCAGAGGTATCGAGCGTACCACGAACGATGTGATAGCGAACACCGGGAAGGTCTTTCACACGGCCGCCACGAATCATGACTACAGAGTGTTCCTGCAGGTTGTGACCTTCACCGGGAATGTATGCGGTTACTTCCATGCCGTTGGTAAGACGAACACGGGCGACCTTACGCAGTGCGGAGTTCGGCTTCTTAGGCGTGGTGGTGTACACACGGGTGCACACACCGCGACGCTGCGGACAGGCCTGCAGAGCGGGAGTCTTCTTCCGCTTTGCTACAGCCTTACGCTCTTTGCGGATGAGCTGGTTAATAGTGGGCATTTTTCCTCCGTAGGAAATTATCAAAGTCTTTCGCTCAGTTTAGGACGCACGGCAATACGCCACGGCTGACGCCATGTCAAGCAATAGCATATACACGCCAACCCGGCCGGTCAGCATGTCCGGCTGGCATGGCGTGTCCTGCGCCAATCCAAACGGGGACCCCGATGCAGCCCAGCAGCCCGCTTGGCATCGAAATCAGACCCGTGAAATAAGAACAGCGTTGTTTAAGTCTTTTTCGCAGAGGCATCAAGCAGTTTTTCCCGTTCCTGGTGTTTTTTCTTGCCCTGCGTGACAACCCCCGCCCCTTGCGCTATTTCTCACATGGCCATTCTGACAGCAATTTTCCGCCTCTTCGCCACTCTTTTGCCACAGAGATACCAATACATAATGTTGACGTCTGGCCAAAACCATTTTTTTCAGAAAAAGCTTGACAGGCAGAGACTTTCACAACGTACTGATTTTACAGATTTTAAAAACAGAACTTTTTGCACTTGACTTTTTGTCTAATTTTTCACAAGACCTTTCACACGTGCCGAGGACTACGGACCACCGTGATGTACGGCTTTGAATTCTTATTTCAAATTCGTTAGCGTCCGTAAAAATTGCGCACCGAGATTTTCCGATATGGCTTTTACGGATTTGCACACGCCAGGTGCGTGTTGAGTCCCAAGGGAAAAAACTCATTATATTTTCGGAGGAAGGAAGTTATGTCCAAGCTGGTACCCCCGCATGGTGGTAAGGGTCTCGTATGTTGCCTTCTCGAAGGCGCTGAGCGTGAAGCTGAAGTTAAGAAGGCCGCTGGCCTGAAGCAGCTCGAAATTTCCGGCCGCGCTAAGGGCGACCTCATCATGATGGGCATCGGCGGTTTCTCTCCGCTGAACGGCTTCATGACCAAGGCTGACTGGAAGGGCGTGTGCGAAAACTTCACCATGGCTGACGGCACCTTCTGGCCCGTTCCCGTGACCCTGGACGCTGACAAGGCCTTTGCTGACGGCGTTGCCGTGGGCGAAGAAATCGCTCTCGTCCGCAAGGGCGAAGTGTTCGCTACCATGAAGGTCACCGAAAAGTACGAAATGACCGACGCTGACAAGAAGTGGGAATGCGAAAAGGTCTTCAAGGGCGAAGGCGAAGATTCCGCCGACGACAAGTTCTGGAAGGTCGCTCTGGAAGATCACCCCGGCGTACAGATGGTTATGGCTCAGAAGGCCGTTAACCTCGCTGGCCCCGTCAAGGTGCTTTCCGAAGGCGAATACCCCACCGAATACAAGGGCGTTTACCTGCGTCCCGCAGAAGTGCGCGCCATGTTCGAAGAACGCGGCTGGGCCAACGTTGCCGCTCTGCAGCTGCGTAACCCCATGCACCGCTCCCATGAATTCCTGGCAAAGATCGCCATCGAAGTGTGCGACGGCGTGCTGATCCACTCCCTGATCGGCAACCTGAAGCCCGGCGACATTCCTGCTGACGTTCGCGTCAAGGCCATTGACTGCCTCGTCGAACACTACTTTGTGAAGGAAAACGTCATTCAGGCCGGTTACCCCCTCGACATGCGTTACGCTGGTCCCCGCGAAGGTCTGCTCCACGCTACCTTCCGCCAGAACTACGGCGTAAACCACATGCTCATCGGTCGTGACCACGCTGGTGTTGGCGACTTCTACGGCCTGTTCGAAGCCCAGACCATCTTCGACAAGATCCCCACTCCTGCTGATGCAGGCAAGGCGCTGCTCTGCCAGCCCATGAAGATCGACTGGACCTTCTACTGCTACAAGTGCGACGGCATGGCTTCCCTGCGTACCTGCCCGCACACCAAGGAAGACCGCGTGATCCTTTCCGGCACCAAGCTGCGTAAGGCTCTCTCCGACGGCGCTGAAGTTGTTGATCACTTCGGCCGTGACGAAGTGCTCACCATCCTGCGTGCGTACTACGAAGGTCTGACCGAAAAGGTTGAAGTCAAGATGCAGGGTGCCGCTTCCGGCGCCGCCATGTAAGACTGACTGACCGCGCTATTGAAAAGGGGAGGTGCCCAGGCACCTCCCCTTTTTTGTTGCTCCTCGTCTCGATCGACAGTCACCAGCACAGAATGTCCTCATCTGCTACAGCCCAGTCAGACAGCCCCGCTGGCTTGTGCATGCCTGCAGAAATTACGCTATCCCAGATTACGCCAGGCGCCGTTGCGACACTGTCTGAACAGGGCTTGCAGCACCTTGACCAACTGCACAACAGTATCCCCGGCCTCACCGGCTCCTTCCTGAAGCATGGCCTCCTCGACCTGAATAGCTGCATGCCACGCCTGCTCTGCCCCCACATTGGCGCATTCCCCCTTGATGCGGTGCACAAGCTCCGACAAACGCTCCCATTCTCCCTGGGCAAAGGCTTCGATCAGCTTCGCACGATACTCGGGCAGAGCGTCCAGAAAGGGCTCAAGAACCTGCGCATAGGTGGAAAGATCAATATCCAAACGGGCCAGCGCATCAGGACAATTCAGCACCATCTGCACGCCGGACGGCATATCGGCAAGAAGGCCCTTCTCCCGGGCACCGATATCGTACTTCTGAGCCTCCAGCGTCCCTGCCGCAGGCGAAAGACAGGCGCGGATCGCTTCCATGGTCAGGGGCTTGCTCAGAATGCAATCGAATCCTGCGTGCTGACAACGCTCTGCCACGGAGTCAGTGGTGTGGGCGGTCAGGGCCGCAATGCGGACATCCAGCCCTCCCTTCAGCCCCCGAAGACGCCTGGCTGTCTCAAAACCATCCATGCCGGGCATGCTGAGGTCGAGGAGCACCAGACGGTACTGGCCTGCACGTACCATGGCCAACGCCTGCGCCCCAGAATTGGCAGTCTCAACGGTCAACCCCAGGCGTGCCAGCAACAGAGTATCCACTTCCAGATTCACGGGACTGTCATCCACCAGCAGGACGGGACACCCGGCAACAAGACCATCGCCTGTCGCCTCCTGCGTCTTCATGCCCGTACGCCTTGCCTGTTCTGCCCCGCTGACGAGCGTCCGGCCAGCACCTTCGCACGGTGAGATCTGCTGCCCCTCCCTGAACCGCAGGAAAAAGCTGCCGCAGAGTACCACGCAGAACAGAGCCACTCCCCCCCACCACCACCAGAAGAGACAAGCCCTTTCCTGTTGCAAAGAGGAACCGGGGTCTCGCGTAAAATCATATGGCTGCCTGAGAGCATTGGCCAGGAAGCCAAGCCGTTCCCGGCTGGCAGGCCATAGGGAGGCTCGCCTGTCTTGGCGGAGAGATATGGTATGCTCAAGCTCCTTCAGTGCCTCAGCGAGCGTCCGGGCAGTCGATCTGGCCTGGGGGGCACGCAGCTTGGCCACCTGCCGCTTCAATGCGACGACCAGCGCCTTGCGCTCCTCTGCATCGGGACTTTCCTGCACCATGTCGCCCACCTGCAGCACCAATTCAAGAAGGGAGGCCTCCTCACACCGCAGACGGTCTACAGCAGTCATGGCATCCGGTGATACCGAAGTTCGCCCCCCAACGCCTTCCGGACCGACCACCATCGGTCCGAGACCGACGAGCATGAGTAATCCCAATGCCGCAATCCAGCAGGCCAGACCGGAGAGCCGATGCACACGGCTACCGAGAGATGAATCCTGTCTGTGGTGTTGGGACATGGCGCTCACTCCGCCGGTGACATTTCAGGCGATTGGTTTCAGCAAAACGACCACCTCGGTACATGATGCCAGGCATCCCTCAGTTGCCCGTCACGTTCCCGGGCACCCGGCAGCATCCTTTCAAGATGTGCCCAGAAAGCCGCCGAATGGTTATGATGCGTACAATGCGCCAGCTCGTGCAGGCACACATACTCCACAAGAGGTTCGGGAAGAAACAGTAATCGTGCGTTCAGATTAATGCCGTTCGCCGCAGAGCAGCTGCCCCAGCGGCTCCGCTGCAGGCGCACGGTACACCCGCGAACAGCAATGCCCCGGTCCTTGGCAAGCTGCATGAGCAGCGGAACCAGATACGCCCGGGCCTCCTGCTTCAGCCAGTGGCGCAGGTACTCCTGTACACGCCGGGCTTCTATGCGGCCGCTGAACCGCAGGGCACCTTCATCCCTGCGCACGGCAAAGGGACGGGCCGAGGGAGCATAGGTGAGCTCCATACGATACTGCCGTGCCTGCAAGACAACCGATTCCGGCATTCCCGGCTCATCGGCATAGTGCTGTGCACGATCCCGATACTGCAGCGCCACTCTGGCGATCCATTCCCTGCGGGCATTGAGGATGGCGGGTACCCGCCGGCAGTCAAACCTGTCCGGCACCACGACGACCAAGCCTTCCAATGGAGAATATTTTAATGATACACGGCGGGCACGGCGGCTCTCCCTAACGGAATAGGGAACGGCCAGATCGTCTTCCACCACGATACTGCAGGACTCTGGGTCATGTGAATGCATGACAAGTCCTTTACCCTGATTCAGATACACAGTACAGTACCCTGCAATATGCCGTTATTGTTACGGGAGCGCTCAGTGGTCACCACGTCACTGGCAGATACGGTCCCTTTTCCAGCAGCAATCGGAGCAACGAGATGTTCGAACAGTCCCGTAAGAGCAAGCCCGCGTGGGTCCCCGTCTTCATTGCCCTCTCCGGCCTCGCCTACACCATCCTGAATGCTCTGGGGCAGGGTCAGGAGCTCTGCATAACCGCCGGCTGCACCCTTTTCAAGGATATCACGGTCCAGGGGTACTCCCTGTGGTGGGCGGGCAGCCTCTTCTTCGGGCTGGTTTTGATACTGGGTCTCCTCGGCAAGCGCACGCTGGCCTTCTCACTTGCCTCACTCGCCCTGCTCTGCGACATATTCCTGCTTCTTTTCATGGCCGTTACGGCCCCGTGCGTCCCCTGTCTCGTTGTCGCCGCCGTCATGGCGCTGCTCTTCCTCGCCCTCCAGCCCGGAGACTCGCATGGCAGGAAAAAAGGCAACGTTCTTCTGGTGCTTTGGCTCTTTGCCTTCTGCCCCAACATCGTGGCCACCGTGAATGAGACCATGGGAACCTGGGCCATGTACGGCAAGGATCGGGCCGACATGCAGGTGTTCTTTTCTCCCAGCTGCCCCGTCTGCCAGGAGACCGTCACCCGCCTGTCCGCCAACCCCGATGCCCGCATCGCCTTCTTCCCCGTTGCCGAAACACCGGACGACGTCGCCACCATCAGTGCCATGCAAACCTCGCTTGAAGAGGGCACATCCCTGCTGGTCGCCTTCAACCGGGCCCTGCGCGCCTCCGCACCCGACAGGGACATCCCGCTTTCCCTGCGCTGGAATCTCTTCCGGAACAAGGCCCATCTGGGCTCACTCGGGGTAACCCGAATTCCCGTCATCATCACCAACGGCGTCCCCAAATCCCTGCTCGCACATCCGGCGCCCAGCAGCGCTCCGGTTATCTCCATGCCGGCGGGCAGTCCTGCAACGCCGTCCGTTGACCCGCTACTCCCTGATATCAATGGCTTTGCCGGGTGCGGAGACGATGCGGGCGTTCCGTGCAAGGAATGAAGCGCCACCCCTGCCTCATAATCTTCGCCTGAAAGATCAGCACCATAGACAGAATTGAGTGCGCACTCAGAATCTGCCGATTTTGTTGACGTTTTTTCCCATTCGGACTATGTGAAAAAAATCTTTTTTTAAGGCATCTGCTACGGACCTGCGAAACGGCCACCAGACATCTCGTTACTACGTGATTTCATTTGGACAATGTCCGGGAAACACATTAAGAGGGTGGTCGCTGTCGGTCCGGATGGCTCCTGCTCTTGCGCCTGCAGGAACATCCGGGCGCTGCATGGCAAGCACCTGTTACGAATTTTCATTCACGCCAACATCCGAACGGGACCATGAGTATACAGGAACACTTGCAGGAACATCGGGAAGCGATCACTGCCGAATGGGTAGAGGTCATCTACGGAACCTATCCCTTTGACACGGTCGGCTTTCTCCGCAGCCAGGCCGATGCCTTTTCCAACCCCGTCGGTGCCAAGACCAAAAAGGCGGCAGAGACCATTATCTCCGCCCTTCTGGCACAGGAACTGGATTCCGAAGTCGTCTCCCCGGCCGTGGATGAACTCATCCGCGTGCGGGCCATCCAGAAGTTCACTCCGGAACAGGCCATGGCGGTCCTTCTCTATCTCAAGAACATTATCCGCAAGCACTGCACGCCCAAACTGAAGACCACGGCGGACTTCATGGCACTGCTCGAGCTCGAGTCGCGTATCGATTCCGTTACGCTGGTCGGCTTCCGCATCTATTCCGAATGCCGGGACAAGGTGCAGCAGATGCGGGTGGACGAATTCAAGCGCAAGCACTCCCAGCTCCTACGTAGGGCTGAGCGTATATTGGAAAAACCGGTTGGGGAACCGGATAACGAAAACCGATAGCCTAGCAGCGAGGTACGGAATGATTATTTCACTTCTCGCGGTCACTGCTTTGGGAATCATGGCGTGGCTGGGAACCCAGATGGGTCTCCAGTATGTCCTTGCGGCATGCCTTCCCTACACTGCAGTGGTCGTCTTCCTGATCGGGTTTGCATGGCGGATCATGGATTGGGCGCGACGCCCTGTTCCGTTCCGCATCCCGACCACCGGAGGCCAGCAAAAGTCTCTGCCCTGGATCAAGCCCGCCGGCCTGGACAACCCGTCCGACGCCAAGGGTGTTGTCATCCGCATGCTTCTCGAAGTGTTGCTGTTCAGGTCCCTGTTCAGAAACACCAAGCAGACCATTGAAGCAGGCGACCGTGTCGTCTACTGGTCCAACAAGTTTTTGTGGTTGTTTGCCCTTGTGTTCCATTACTGTTTCCTGCTCATCTTTGTCCGTCACTTCCGTTTCTTCCTTGAGCCTGTTCCCTTCGGCATCAGTGCCATGGAAATTGTTGACGGCATGATGCAGATTGGTGTTCCCCGCCTGTTCATGACGGACGCTCTGGTTGTGCTGGCCGTTTGCTTCCTCCTTGGACGCAGGATTTTCAATCAGAAGGTGAAGTACATTTCTCTTATTAATGACTACTTCCCCCTCTGTCTTATCCTCGGCCTGGTGGGCAGCGGCATTTCCATGCGCTACTTCACCAAGGTGGACATCGCTTCCGTGAAGACCTTCACCATGAGCCTTGTGCATCTTTCTCCCGACGTGGCAGCCCTTGGCCAGATCGGCACCGCCTACTTCGTCCACATGATGTTCCTGTCTGTCCTGCTCATCTACTTCCCCTTCAGCAAGCTGATGCACATGGGCGGCGTCTTCATGAGCCCGACCAGGAACCTCCCCAACGACACCCGCGCCAAGCTCCACGTGAACCCGTGGAACCCGGCCAAGGAGTACCGTACGTACGAAGAGTACGAGGACGAATTCAGGGATGCTATGTATGAAGCGGGTCTCCCTGTTGTTAAACTGCCGGAAGACGCAGAGGAATAAGGAGCAGCCATGGCAATGCCTACCCCTGAAGAGTTGATCAAGATCAACTACAACACCCCTGTCGAGTCCTGGATGGACACCAAACCGGAAATTGTTCCCGGCGCCGTGGCCTATCCTGCCAAGAAGGACACCATGGAAGGGCTGCACATGCCCAACCCTCATACATGGGACCCCTTTGAGGAAGACTGGAACCTCCCTGAAAACTGGGAAGAAATCATCTACAACGGCCTGAAGGAACGTCTGGAAAAGTACCGTTCGCTCAAGCTGTTCATGGACATCTGTGTCCGCTGCGGCGCCTGCGCCGACAAGTGTCACTTCTACATCGGATCGGGCGATCCCAAGAACATGCCCGTGCTGCGCGCCGAACTGCTTCGTTCCGTGTACCGCAAGGACTTCACTCTGGCCGGCAAGATCCTCGGCAAGCTCGCAGGAGCCCGCAAGCTGGACAAGGAAGTCATCAAGGAGTGGTTCTACTACTTCTACCAGTGTACCGAATGTCGCCGCTGCTCGCTGTACTGCCCCTACGGCATCGATACCGCAGAAGTGACCATGATGGCCCGCGAACTGCTGCATGAACTCGGCCTTGGTCTGCACTGGATCATGGACCCGGTCAGCAACTGTAACCGCACCGGCAACCACCTTGGCATCACCCCCCACGCTTTCAAGGAAATCGTGGAATTCCTGTGTGATGACATCGAGGAAATCACGGGCGTACGCATCAACCCGCCCTTCAACGAGCCCGGCCACGAAGTGCTGTTCATCACCCCCTCCGGCGACGCCTTCGCCGATCCGGGTATCTACACCTTCATGGGCTACCTGATGCTCTTCGAAGAAATCGGGCTGGACTACACCCTCTCGACCTATGCGTCGGAAGGCGGCAACTTCGGCCTCTTCACCTCCTCAAAGGTGATGAAGAAGCTGAACGCCAAGATGTACGCCGAAGCTGAACGCCTTGGTTCCAAGTGGATCCTCGGTGGCGAGTGCGGCCACATGTGGCGCGTGATCAACCAGTACATGTCCACCATGAACGGTCCGGCTCCGGCCTGCATGGAAACCCCGGTCAGCCCCATCACGGGCACCGTGTTCCAGAATGCTGCCGAGACCAAGATGGTGCACATTACCGAGTTCACCGCTGACCTCATCAAGCACGACAAGCTGCGCCTTGATCCCAGCCGCAACGACCATCTGCGGGTCACCTTCCACGACTCCTGCAACCCGGCTCGCGCCATGGGCCTGCTTGAAGAACCGCGGGAAGTCCTCAAGGCCGTGTGTAACAACTTCTTCGAAATGCCCGAGAACACCATCCGCGAGCAGACCTTCTGCTGCGGTGCCGGTTCCGGCCTCAACACCGACGAAATCATGGAAATCCGCATGCGCGGCGCCCTGCCCCGCGGCAACGCGCTCCGCTACGTGCAGGAAAAGCATGACGTTAACACCATGGCCTGCATCTGCGCCATCGACCGTGCGACCCTGCCGCCCCTGGCAGACTACTGGGCTCCCGGCGTAAGCATCTACGGAACCCATGAACTGGTCGCCAACGCACTGGTCATGAAGGGCGAAAAGAAGCGCACCATGGACCTCAGGCAGGAAGACCTGCCCGGTATGGAGGATGAATAATCATGTATAACACGAAATACGTTCTCCTCGGTCTGATCGTCTTTCTGGGCCTGTTCACCTCGCCCTTTTGGGCGAACCTGGGCAGCGCGTCCTACGAGCGCCCCAAGCTTGCCCTCCCGGCGGACCAGAAGGAATGCATAGAGTCTGCGGAATACATGCGTGCCGAACACATGCAGCTGCTGAATGTGTGGCGTGACGAAGCCCTGCGCGAAGGCAAGCGGTCCTATGTCGCTTCCAACGGCAAGGTGTGGACCATCAGCCTCCAGAACACCTGCATGAAGTGCCATACCAACAAGGCTGAGTTCTGTGACAAGTGCCACAACTCCAATAGCGTGAACCCCTACTGCTGGGATTGTCACGTTGAGCCGAAGGGGAATCAATAATGAAACGTAGCAGAAGACAATTCCTCAAGGTCGCCAGCCTTTCGGTTCTGGGTCTGAGCACCCAGCTTGCCACTGGTGGCATTGTCAATGCCGCAGAAACGGGTGAGCAGTACCAGGCCACAGAGAACGGACTGCACGCAGGCCGCTGGGCCATGGTCATCGACACCCGGGCATTCGAAACTCCCGAAGACTTTGCGGCATGCATCAACGCCTGCCACAAGGCGCACAACGTGCCGCACATTCCCAACAAGCAGGAAGTGAAGTGGCTGTGGACGGACAAGTACGAACATGTGTTCCCCGAGCAGGAGAACAACCACATGTCCGAAGCGCTGGAAAAGCGCGACTTCCTCCTCCTGTGCAACCACTGCGAAAATCCGCCCTGCGTGCGGGTGTGCCCCACCAAGGCAACCTACAAGCGCGCTGACGGCATTGTGGCCATGGACTACCATCGCTGCATCGGCTGCCGCTTCTGCATGGCCGGTTGCCCCTACGGCGCCCGCTCCTTCAACTTCGGCAACCCCCGCGACTACATCGACATGGCGGAAATCAACCCCGAATTCCCCACCCGTATGCGCGGTGTTGTTGAAAAGTGTAACTTCTGCGTGGAACGGCTGGCCAAGGGCCTCATGCCCGCCTGCGTTGAGGCTGCGGAAGGCAAGATCTTCTTCGGTGACCTTACCGACCCCGAATCCGAGGTCCGCAAGGTACTGGCCGAGAACTTCACCATCCGCCGCAAACCCGCCGTTGGTACACAGCCCGGCGTGTACTACATCATTTAGGAGGCGGACATGATAGAGAAAGTACTGAAAGGTTCTCCCAAGTTCTATGTCTGGATCGCCTTCCTCGGCGCCATCATAGGCCTCGGAGCCTTCACCTACCTGTTCCAGATGAAGTACGGTCTTGCCATCACCGGCATGAGCCGCGACGTATCGTGGGGCTTCTACATCGCCCAGTTCACCTATCTGGTGGGTGTTGCCGCCTCCGCCGTCATGCTGGTGCTGCCGGCATACTTCCACCATTACAAGAAGTTCAAGAAGATGATCATCTTCGGTGAGTTCATGGCCATTGGCGCCGTGCTCATGTGCATGCTGTTCATCATGGCCGACCTCGGCCAGCCCCAGCGTGCGTTGAACGTTATGCTCCACCCCACTCCCAACTCCGTCATGTTCTACGACATGATGGTTCTGATGGGCTACCTGGTGCTGAACGCCGTCATCGGCTGGGTCACCCTTGAGTGCGAACGCCACGACGTGGCGCCGCCCAAGTGGATCAAGCCCATGATCTACCTGTCCATCATCTGGGCATTCAGCATCCACACGGTTACCGCGTTCCTGTACTCCGGTCTGCCCGGCCGTCACTACTTCCTGACGGCCATCATGGCTGCCCGCTTCCTCAGCTCCGCATTCTGCGCCGGTCCCTCCATCCTCCTGCTGCTGCTCTTCGTGGTACGCAAGGTGACGGACTTCAATCCCGGCAAGGAAGCCGTGCAGACGCTGACCAAGATCATCACCTATGCCATGGCCATCAACGTGTTCTTCTTCCTGCTGGAAGTGTTCACCGCGCTGTACAGCGGCATTCCCGGCCACGCGCATCCGCTCTCCTACCTGTTCGCAGGTCATGACGGACACGCCGCCTGGATTACCGGCTTCATGTGGGTTGGCGCCATTCTGGCCCTGCTCTCCCTCGCCCTGCTCATTCCCCCGAGCCTGCGCGACAACGAGAACCTGCTGCCTTGGTCCCTCGCCATCCTGGTGCTCGCCACCTGGATCGACAAGGGCCTCGGCCTGATCATCGGCGGTTTTACGCCCAACGTCTTCGAAACGGTCACCGTGTACACCCCCACGGTTCCCGAACTGCTCATCTCGCTTGGCATCTTCGGCGTGGGCGCCCTTGTGGTGTCCATCCTCTGGAAGATCGCCCTCGACGTGAAGAAGGAAGCCGGCACCTTGTAAGCCGACGCTGCACACTCGCTGCTAGCAGGGCCCGTCCGAAAGGACGGGCCCTTTTTCATGCCTGTTTCGCTGCTGCAGCCCCACTCCCTACTCTTCGAGCCCATTTACCGTCGGTTCGTTTTCACACCTGAGAAAGGCAACTGGACGCAAAAAAAGGCGGCCCGCCATGCGGACCGCCCGGAATCATCTGAGATGGTGACGAAACCGTTCGCTACGAGGCCTTGGTTCCGGCAGGTACGACAGCAGAGCTGGTCAGCAGCTGCATGCCGTCGTCCGTCTTGAGGGCGAGAATCATGCCGTGCGATTCAATACCACGGAGCTTGCGGGGCTTGAGGTTCGCCACAACCACGACCTGACGCCCCACGAGCTGATCAGGAGAGAAGAACTCCTTGATGCCTGCGCACACCTGACGGGGCTTTTCCTCGCCAAGGTCAATCTCCACACGGTACAGGCGATCCGCCTTGGGGTGGTCCTCCACCAGCAGGACCGTACCGACACGCAGATCCACCTTGGCAAAGTCCTCGAAGTCGATAGGCAGGATTTCGGCCGGGGCTTCCTTGGCAACGGGCTTGGCAGCAGGCTTGGTTTCCTTGGCCTTGGCCGGTTCTTCCGCCTGCTTGCGCAGGGCGTCCAGATCGGCGCGGGGGAAGAGATTGGACCCGGGAGCGGGCGTGATGCCCACAGGCATGCCCCCCCAGTTTTCCACTTCAGCAAGCAGGTCAATAGCCGCAGGATCAAAGGGAATACCCAGCTGCAGCACCAGCTTTTCCGCACTCTCAGGCATGACCGGCCACAGATGGATGGCAACCTTGCGCATGCATTCGAGCAACGTGTACATGACCGTGCCCAACCGTTCGAGGTTGCCTTCCTTGAAGAGCGTCCATGGCTGACAGGTGTCCACGTACTTGTTCAGGGCACGTACCAGCTCCCACAACGATTCGAGACCGTTGGAGAAACGCACGTTGTCGAACAGCTGCTGGAAATTGCGCATGGCGTTGACGGCCAGTTCGCGGATATCCGTGTCCTCCGGTGCGTAGGCAGCTGGCGCGGGCACGACACCGCCGAAATACTTGGCGTTCATGGACAGCACGCGGCTGAAGAGGTTGCCGAGGTCATTGGCAAGATCAGCGTTCAAGCGCATGGCCAGCGCCTCTTCCGAGAAGCTGGCGTCGCTGCCAAAGTGCATTTCGCGCAGCAGGAAATAGCGGAAGACGTCCAGCCCGTACTTCTGCACCATCTCCAGCGGCTCGATGACGTTGCCGATGGACTTGGACATCTTGGTGTCCCGCACCAGCCAGTAGCCGTGCACGTTGAGATGGTTGTAAAGCTCGAATCCCGCCGCCTTGAGCATGGTGGGCCAGAAGATGGCGTGGGGCTTCAGAATGTCCTTGGCAACCAGATGCTGGACGCCGGGCCAGAACTTCGGAAACTTTTCGCCGTCAGGCCAGTCCAGCGCGGACACGTAGTTGAGCAGGGCGTCAAACCATACGTAGGTGACGAAGTTTGTATCAAAGGGCAGCTCAATACCCCACTCCAGACGGGACTTGGGCCGCGAGATGCACAGGTCCTCAAGGGCGCCGCTTTCCAGCAGGGCGAGAACCTCGTTGCGGTAGCGCTCCGGACGGATGAAGTCGGGATTGTCGAGAATATGCTGCTTGAGCCAGTCCTGATACTTGGACATGCGGAAGAAGTAGTTCTTCTCCGCAATGTACTCGGGCTTGGTCTGATGCTGCGGGCACAGGCCGTTTTCCAGCTCCTTCTCGGGGTAGAAGCGTTCGCAGCCGTAGCAGTAATGTCCGCCGTACTCGCCGAAATAGATGTCCCCGTTGTCGTACACCTTCTGCAGGATGGCCTGCACGACCTTCTTGTGCCTGGGGTCCGTGGTGCGGATGAAATCATCGTTGGAGATGTTCAGGTGCGGCCACAGGTCCCTGAACAGGGCACTGATGGTGTCCACGTATTCCTGCGGGCTGCAGGCGTTCTTCTCGGCAGCCTGCACGATCTTGTCGCCGTGCTCGTCGGTGCCGGTCAGGAAATAGGTCTCCTTGCCCATGCAGGACTGGAAACGCCGCATGGTGTCGGCAATGATGGTGGTGTACGCATGCCCCAGATGAGGCTTTGCATTCACGTAATAGATCGGGGTGGTTATGTAGAACGATTGCAAGACCCTGCTCCTCATATCTTCGCCCGGCGGAAACCCGCCGGGCGTTCATTATCAATCACTGTCGCCCGGGGGGCGATTATTCTTCACTACCGCCGGACGGCTTGCGCTTGCGCTTGCGGCGGCCACGGCTCGTTTTCTTCGCACCGGGGTCAGCGCTCTTCACCGGCTTGCGCAGCGGGGCAAGGCGCGTATCCTTGGCGGGCTTCTTTGCATCCTGCTGGTCTGCAGAATCCCCTGCCGGGGCACCTGCAGCTGTCTGCGCCTGGACGGGAGCCCCCGTTTCCTTGGCGGCATCCGGAGCCGGCACCTCTGCGGCGACAGGTGCCTGCGGGGAGGTCTCCGCAACCACCTCGGCAGTGCCAGCCGGAGCGGCGGCAGCATCGGCCCCCTGCCCGACCGAAGAGGCCGGGGTGGACGGAGCGATCTGGCCAGACTCAACGGCCTGTTCAGCCTTTGCAGCCTCTTCCTGCTCACGGGCAGCGCGCTTGGCAGCGGCGCGGGCCGCATCCTGCTTTGCCTGATCCGGACGCGAAGGATTCATGTTCGCCCACTCTTCGAGGGGAATCTCCTTCTCCTCGTTGGATTCCGTCAGAACGGCTATGCTGTTCCGGAACATGTTGGCGCGCAGCACCTTCACCGATCCTTCCCCGGTCTGGTATTTCTTTCCAAGCTTGGGGCAGGCGCGGTAGAATTCCTCGTAATTCTCCTGCTCATACGAAAGGCAGCACAGCAGCCTGCCGCAGATGCCGGAGATCTTGGCGGGATTGAGGAACAGATTCTGCTCCTTGGCCATCTTGATGGTCACCGGCGCAAAGGTACGCAGGAACTGACGGCAGCAGCAGACCATGCCGCAGTTGCCCACGGCGCCGATCATCTGAGTCTCGTGCCGCACGCCTATCTGACGCAGTTCAATGCGGGTGCGGTAGTTCTTGACCAGATCCTTGACCAGCTCACGGAAATCAATACGGGCAGGCGCGGTGAAATAGAAGACGATCTTGCTGCGGTCAAAGTAGACCTCAACATCCACCAATTTCATGTCCAGCTTGCGGGATCGGATGCAGTCCGCGCAGTACTGGTGCGCCTCGCGGCCGAGCAGTTCGTTTTCCTGCTCCCGCTCAAGATCCTCACTCACGGCAATCCGGTGCAAGGGCTTGAGTTCCTCTGTTTCCGCATCTTCGGGCAGGTCTTCCCGCTCGGACACGATCTGCCCAAGCCCCTGCCCCTGATCGGTCTTGACGATAACCCTGTCGCCCAGGGTCACCTCGAGGCCACCTTTTTCAAAATAATATATCTGCCCGTATTCACGGAACTTGATGCCAACAATGGGTCCCATCTGGTATTCTCTTTTGCGGCCATTGGCCGCTCGGTATATGCTGAAAACCGCAGCACGGCAGCGCGCGGCAAAATAAACTCATGCAAACAACCTCTTCTTTTCGACTTTTATGGCCATTGTGTCAACAAAGCGAATATGAGGTTGTCAACCGCCGCGATCATGATTATGAGAAATCTTTCACAGGCGACAACTGCCGCCGTTTTTTTACCCTAGAGCAGTCCCTGGAGTAGCCCATGATTACACGCGATGACGCCATGCAGTTATTGTTGAGCCACAACCCGGAACAACACATGGTGTACCATGCCCTGACGTCTGAAGCCGTCATGCGCGGCATGGCCGGAGCACTGAAAGAAGACCCCGAGGTATGGGGAATCGCCGGGCTCCTGCACGACATCGACTATCCGCTTACCAAGGACACGCCGGAACAGCATGGCCTCATGGCCATGGACATGCTTGCCGGAAAGCTGCCCGACGAAGCCCTTGCGGCCATTCGTGCGCATAATTCCGAATACACAGGCCTGGAACCGACCACGCGCCTGGACCTTGCTCTACGCTGTTCCGAAACCGTGACCGGCCTCGTCTGCACCAATGCACTCGTACGGCCCGAAGGCATGCAGGGCATGCAGCCCAAAAGCCTGAAAAAGAAAATGAAGGATAAGGCCTTTGCTGCCAGCGTCAGCCGCGACCGCATCCGCGAGTGTGAAAAACTCGGCATGGATACGGGAGCCTTCTTCCAGATCGCCATTGACGCCATAACGCCCATTGCCAGCAGTGTGGGGCTGGTAAAAAGCTAACCAAGGAAAATACACCAATGAAGATCTCATTTGTCATTGTCACCAGGAACGCCAAGAAGTTCATCACCTCCTGTCTCGAATCCGTATTCGACACCACCACCGAGCTGGCCCCCCTGGGCATGGAAAGCGAAGTGCTGGTCGTGGACAACGCCTCCAGCGACAGTACCGCCGACGTGGCCAAGAGCGCGTTCTCGGCAACCCGCGTCATCCGCAACAGCGGAGACAAGGGATATGCCGCCGCAGCCAACCAGGGAATTGCGGCCGCTACGGGCGACCTCATCTTCTTCGTGGACCCGCAGCTCGCCCTGGAACCCGGCTCCGCCCGCCGCCTCATCGATTACCTTGAAACCAACACCAGCTGCGGCATCGCTGGGGGCCGTATTGTGGACCAGAAGGGCTTCACCCTGAAGGGAGCCCGCGCCCTCCCCGGCTGCGTCTCCAATC
>QKEJ01000022.1 GCA_003252375.1 Halodesulfovibrio sp. | reverse complement strand
TGATGGTGTTGATGATGCGCAATGCGGAAATGGAATCCCCACCCAGCGCATAGAAATCGTCATCAGGAGCAAGCGGCGCATCATAGCCAAGCCCCTGCCCGACCAGTTCCAGCACCGCTGCGGCCCGCGCCTCGGCCCCGAGGATCGCGGGTCCGGCATCTGCGCCCGCCGACGTCCCTGCCGTATTCTCCTCCGGCCCGAGCCGTTCGCCGGGCATGGTCACCACCACCTGCGCCTGCCCGCTGCCCAATGCCCCGCGCAGCACGTCCATGGCCTGTTCGGGCGGCAGCATGGACGACGGCGTATCGGCTATGCCGTACCGCGCCGCCATGCCGATGCGCTCCCAGGTATTCCAGTTGATGGACAAGGCAGGCAGGCCCTGTGCCCTGCGCCAGTGTGCAAAGGCGTCCAGATAGGCATTGGCCGCAGCATAGTCGGTCTGCCCCGGCGCTCCGGCAAGAGCCGTCCGCGAGGAAGCCAGCACAAAGAAGCGCACCGGATCGTCCAGCGTGAGGGCGTGCAGGTGCCGGACCGCATCCGCCTTGGGTGCAAGCACGGACTCGAACCGCTCCCGGGACTTGGTGGCAAGGAATCCGTCGCCCGCAATGCCTGCCGTGTGCACGACACCACCAATGGGGCCCAGCTCCGCGCGCACCTGCTGCAGCGTATGACGCAGGGCGTGCGCATCGGTCACGTCGCAGGAGTAGAGGCGGAAGGGCACACCGTGTTCACGCAGGGCGCGCAGGCTTTCGGCCCGGCAGGTCCAGTGCGCATCAACCCCGCTGCCACACAGGCTGTCCCATGCGGACTCGGGAGGACATTCCCCCCGGTGCAGCAGGGCGACGGAACGCCCAAGTTCCGGCACGGCTCCCTGCGCCAGCGTGAGGGCCATGGCACCCAGCCCGCCTGTAAAGATGACACATCCCTCGTCCGCCTGCAGGAACGCTGCGGCAGCACGGTATTGCGGCAGGGGACCGGAAAGCGCCCGCTCAAACCGCCTGCCCTGCGCATCCAGCACCAACGGCGTCAGAGCCTCCATCCCGTCGGTCAGCGCATCCAGGATCCATCGGGCGGGAACATCCCCCGGCGCATCCGCATAACGCGCCCGGAACAGGGGTTCCTCCTGCGTCAGGGAGAGCAGCATGCCCATGGTCAACGCCGCATCCGGCAATTCTCCATTCCGGCAGGGCACATCGCCGCACGCCGCCTCGGCGGTGTGAGCCGGTTGCAGGGCGCCCTGCCCGAGCACCAGCGCCTGCAACGGGCCATGCAGCCCATGGGCGCAGATCGCCCGCATCTGATCGGCCACCGCCCACCGGCAATGGTCGCCCTCCGGCAGCACATACAGCAACCGTGAGACACCGCGCTCGCGCATGGTCTCGGCCATTCCCATGCGGCCAGCATGATCGCCCGGCAGGGACATCCGCACATAGGGCAGCCCGGCCCGATCCATCTCTTCGGCAAGGCAGGCGACACGCGGGCCGTCACCGGCCAGCATGATCAATCCCTCCCTGTCCAGAGGCATCTCCGGGTCCCGTTTGCGGTCGGAGACGTCCCGCCATTCCAGCCCGTGCAGCCGGGCCCTGGGCCTGCCGACATCCGCGGACACGGACACGAAGGTCAGTCCCAAAAATTCCGCCAGCACCGTTCCCTGCGCATCCATGAGCGTACAGTCGGCCACAACGTCCTGCGACGATTCCTGCGGCTGCCGCACGGCAAGGGCGTACACCCGTCCGGGAAGCGGCGCATGCAGGCGTATCTCCCTGCAGCCCACGGGCACCAGCCCGTCCCTGTCCAGCACAAGGCTGGCCGCCACATCCAGCAGGGCAGGATGCCACGCCACCTGCGCAAGATCACCCCGGTAGGCCTCCGGCAATACCAGCAGGGCCAGCATCCGGCCGGATGCCTCGTCGCGCCACAGCCGCCGCCGGACGTCCCAGCGGGCGCTCACCTGGACCAGCGGCTCGCCCGTGACAGCCGAGACTGACGTGACGGGTGCGGCCGCCCCGTCAGTCTTGTCCGGCGACATCTTCGGCAGGGCATGGGGCACCATACCCGCCTGCAGGACGGCAAGATCATGGGATGCCAGGGGGGCCGCAGCGGTTGCAACCATCCGTACACGGGCCACGGCATGCTCGGTCCATTCCGCATCCGCCGGGCCGGAAAGGGCACCCGCCGATCCTGCGGACGCCAGCGACGCCGCGTAGCCGTTCTCTTCCGGATGCAGACTCAGCACGGCAGGCCAGCCGTTTTCCGGATGCACCACAAGCGGACTGCGCCACGCCAGCCCCTCGATCCGTATCCGGGCGTGCCCCATGCGCCGGGCGGCCTCACCCAGCAGGGCCACCACTCCCATGCCCACCAGCGTGGGCGTCCCGGCCAGCCGATGCTCTGCCACGGGCCAGAATCCCTCGTCCTGCACGGGCACGGAAAACTGCCAGCCCTGCGGTCCGCGTACGCCTGCGCCGAGGAATTCCGCCGCGTGAGCGCCCTGCGTACGGTGCGTGGCAAAGTCGGGCCAGCAGCGGACATGTTCCATGCGCGCCGCCGGAAGATGCAGGCGATAGACCGCGCGCTCGGCAGGCCACCGGGGAACGGCCCCGCGCAGATAGGCCCGGGCAGCGGCAATGGCCCCTGCCTCATCCGATGCAATAACATGGGCGGCATTGTGGGCTGCGTCCTCTGACGGCGTCGTGCACTGCACCGTTCCGGAAAGGGACGAGGCGTCCGGGGAATCCCCCAGCAGGGCATCGAGCAGCCGGTCCGCCAGCGCATCCCTGCGCTCAGCCACCACGGCCATGCGATACGGAAGATGTTCCCGCCCACAGGCCAGCGTGGCGGCCACGGCGTGCAGGGGCCAGTGCGGATGTTCCTCCACGGCTGTGAGCAGACGCTGCGCAAGCTCGCGCACCCCCGCCTCGCTCCCCGCCGACAGTGGCAGGCAGAACCATGTGCCGTCGTCTCCGGGCATGTCCGTGACCGGAGCCTCTTCAAGCAGCAGATGCGCATTGATGCCGCTGAGGCCGAAGGCGCTTACCCCGCATCGCCACGGGGCCCGCCGGACATCAAGAGGCGTACTGACGGTAGGCACGCGCACCGGGGCGCGGTCAAAGTCGATAAGCGGATTGGGCGTTGCATAATGGGGCTGACGCGGGACAACGCCATGCTGCAGGGACAGGACGGCCTTGGCCACGCCTATGGCCCCGGCAGCCGCATCCAGATGCCCGACGTTGCCCTTGACCGACCCTATGAGGGCCTTCGCGCCATCCCCTTTTGTTCCTCCCGGAGAAGTATCCTGCCCTCCGGCGGCAAATGCCCGGATAAGGCCGTCGATCTCAATGGGGTCGCCCAGCGCAGTGCCTGTGCCATGCGCCTCGAAAAAAGCCACGCTGTCAAGAGAGATGCCCGCCTGCCGCGCGGCCTGCCCGATGACCTCGGCCTGTGCCACCGGGTTGGGCGCGGCGATACTGGCCGAACGGCCATCCTGATTCACCGCGCTTCCGAGAATGACGGCACGCACGGCGTCCCCTGCGGCCACGGCGGCAGAGAGCGGCTTGAGCACGAAGACCACGGCCCCTTCCCCTGCTCCCACACCGTCGGCAGCGGCATCAAAGGTCATGGTTCTGCCGGTGCCGGTCTCTATGGCGAAGGGGGTATCGCCCCGTAACGGCGTCAGCAGAACGCGCGCCCCGCCAGCCAGCGCCACCGGACACTCGCCCCGCCGGATGGCCGTGCAGGCATCGTGCAGGGCCTTGAGGGAAGAGGAACAGGCCGTGTCGGTCAGGGCCGCCGGACCGCTCCAGTCCATGCGGTACCCGAGACGCGTAACCATGCCGGACGGCACGTTGAGAATGTAGGCCTGCTCGGCCAGCCCGGCATCATGCCGTCCCACGGCGTCCTTGAACGCCTGTGACGGACTCGCCCCCGCAAACACGCCCACCCGGGCTCCCTGCAGGGCAGTGCCGCCATACCCGGCATCCTCAATGGCCCGCAGGGCCGTTTCCATGAACAGGCGCTGCTCCGGATCCACCAGCCGCGCATCACCCGGAGCCATGCCGAACCGCTTGCAGTCGAAGCCCGCAATGTCGTCAAGATAGGCCGCCTGGACGAACCGCTGCACATCCGCTGCCACGCCGAGGGTGCCGAGCATGGCCACGGTGTCTTCCCGGCGGCGGCGACCGAGGGGTATGGTCCTGTCGCTGCCGGTAACCAGATCGGACCACAGGGAATCCGTATCCGCGTAATCGGCCAGCCTGACCGCCATGCCGATAATGGCCACGGGTTCCGGCCCTGATTCTTCCTCGCGGGGCAGTCCTGCCGCATCACGGGCTCCGTGCTCGGCACAGCCGACCACACGCGCCGCCTGCTGCCGGACCGTGACCTCCACAAAGAGGTCCGCAAGGGTGAACACTCCGGGCCAGTGTGCTTCCAGCAGTTCGTGCAGCCGGATGAGCAGTAGCGAATTGCCGCCAACATCAAAGAAATTGTGGTCAGGCCCCAGCCCCTGCAGTTCTGGGAACACGTCCTGCCAGAGCGCCAGCACGGCTTCGGTCGTCGCGCCCCACGATGCAGGAATTCCGTCTGGCGCAGGTGCAACCGCGCCATCCATGCCATCCAGCCGTGTCCCTGCAATGGCGGCACGATCCGCCTTGCCGCTGGTGCCCACGGGAATGGAGGTTACGCCGTAGTAGACCGCCGGGCACATGTAGTCCGGAAGCCTGCGGGCCATGCGGGCCCGGAGCTCCGCCGCGGAAAGGATGGCCCCCGGAGCGGGCAGCAAAAATGCCTCCAGAGCGGGCAGCCCGCCCATGGTGCCTACCCGCACCACGGCCTGCGCCACGCCTTCGCATTCGCTGAGCGCGACCTCCACCTCGCCCAGCTCGATGCGGAACCCGCGAATCTTTACCTGATCGTCGGTCCGGCCCTGATATTCCAGCACCCCGGAGGGAAGCCAGCGCGCCAGATCGCCGGTGCGGTACATGCGGGCAGCATCACAGGCCGGTCTGCCCGGATCGGAAGGGGTGAAGGGATCGGGCAGAAACCGCTCGGCGGTCAGCTCCGGACGGTTCACGTACCCTCTGGCAATCTGAACGCCGCCAAGGAACAGTTCTCCGCTCACGCCGGGAGGGACGGGATTGCCCGTCCTGTCCAGCACATAGGCGCTGGTATTGCTCACCGGACGTCCGATGGGCACCACCGGACCGTGCATGGGAGGCACGCAGGGCTGCCACGTGACATCCACGGTGGCCTCGGTAGGACCGTACAGGTTGTGCAGCTCCGTGCCGTGCGCCGCATGCAGCAGGCTGTTGAAGCGCTCCACCAGCGCAGCGGGCAGGGCCTCGCCGCTGGCGAACACGTACCGCAGCGAAGCAAGACGGGCCGTCTGCGCAGGGTGCCCTTCCAGATGGGACAGAAACATCTGCAGCATCGAGGGCACGAAGTGCATGACCGTCGCCCCGTGCCGGGCCACGGCATCCACAATGGCGGCGGGATTCTTCTCGCCGCCCGGTTCCAGCACCGCCACACTGGCACCGGTCCAGGCCCACCAGAACAGCTCCCAAACGGACACATCAAAGGAAATCGGGGTCTTCTGCAGAATCACATCCCCAGAACCCAGCGGGAACCGGCTCTGCATCCACCAGAGACGATTCAACACGCTGCGGTGCTCCACCAACACCCCCTTGGGACGACCGGTGGAACCGGAGGTAAAAATGACGTAGGCCGGATCGCCGGGCCCAAAGGCCGGGGCGGTTTCCGGAGACGCCGCCGGTGTCTGCACCGTCTCTGCCATTCGCGCCTGACCGGGAACCAGCACGGGGACCCCGTATCCGGCAAAGGCCCCGGCCGCAGCCGCATGGGTCAGCACCACGCATGCGCCCAGATCCTCAATCATGGCGGCGATGCGCGGCTCAGGCAGGCCCGGCGCAAAGGGCACGTAGACCGCGCCGAGCCGCTCCACCGCAAAGATGGCACACAACAGCTCGACGCTGCGCTCGAAGCAGACACCCACAAAGGTGCCCGCCGCGACGCCTTCTGCAGCCAGCCACCGGGCAAGACGTTCCACCCTGCCGTCGAGCTCGGCATAGCTGTACGCTTCAGCCGTGTCCGTCCGGATGGCCACCGCCTCCGGCGTGTCCGCCACCTGCCTGCCAAAGCACCCGTCCACCGTGGTATCAAACGCCCAATCCACCCGTGTGGCGTTGAACCCGTGCACCACCAGTTCGGCCTCCTCCGGCGACATGACGGGCAGGGCGTGCAGCGGCGTGCCCTCGGCCTGCTTCGGCAGGGCGTTGGCCAGCACGAGCAGACGCTCGGCAAAACGTTCCACGGTGGCATGATCAAAAAGGTCCGTACTGTATTCGAGCTCCATGGCGAGGCAGCCGTCCGGCCGTTCCCGGAAATAGACGCTGAGGTCGAGCTTGCTCACCGCGTGGGGCAGCGCATACGCGGACATGGGCAGCACGTCTCCGGCCGCCTCTGCACTGGCGGCCCAGGCCGCATCCTCCAGCGCCACCAGCACGTCGAAGAGCGGATTACGCGAGGCCTCGCGCGGCAGGTCCAGACTGTCCACAAGGGCCTCGAACGGCCACTGCTGGTCGGCCAGCGCCTCCATGAGACACGCGCCCTCGGCGCGCACCAATGTGGCGAAATCCTCTTCCGGCATCACACGGCTGCGGACCGGAAGCGTGTTCACGAAAAAGCCCACCAGTTCCTGTGTAATGGCCGGTTCCCGGTTGGCCGCCGGCACGCCCACCACAAGATCGGCCTGTCCGGTATGCCGGTAGAGGAAGGTCTTCACCAGCCCGAGCAGGACGGGGAACAGCGTTACACCGAACCGCTCGGCAAGGGTCCCGAGCGCCTCACGCTGCCGGACCGGAAGCAGCCTGCGCACCGCGCCGCCCCCGCTGCCGCGTCGACCCGGCCGGGGCCTGTCGGCAGGCAGCCGGAGAGGCTCCGGCAGAGGGGTCATGCGGACCTGCCAGCGGGCGCGCAATTCTTCCGCGACCGCTCCCCGCACAAAGGAGTGCTGCCAGTCCGCGTAATCCACGAACCGCAACGGCAGGGGAATCCATGCCGGGGCCGCACTCTCCAAGGCTGCAACGTATGCCGTACGCAGGTCGCGTAACAGGATTTCGCCCGACCAGCCGTCGCACACCGCATGATGCATGAGCAGCAGAAAGACCCATGTCTCGTCCGACTCCCGGTACAACGCGGCGCGGACAAGCGGTTCCCCGTATCCCATACGGAAGGGACGCTGCAGGACATCCGCCACGGCGTCGGCCACGGCCCCAGCGGGATCATCCGTTGCGGCGCAATCCCGAACAGCAAGAACAAGGCTTCCCGGTTCGGCAAGCCGCTGCCGCAACACGCCGTCCTGCATGGCCTCAGG
>QKEJ01000103.1 GCA_003252375.1 Halodesulfovibrio sp. | reverse complement strand
AGGCGGGGGCTGTCTGATTTCCGCCTGATGCGCGCTGTTTCGCTCCTGTCACGCCTGCCGGGGCTGCCTGCTGGGCATGGCCCATGTCGGTGGCATCGGCGATGGAACACGCAGCGCCGGGGCGCAGGGGCGGCGTGAATGTGTCACCGTGTGTATCGTCTGCAAGGGGAGGAGGCCATGCAGCGGCCGGGCTCTCCTTACCGGGGATGGAATCCGGCTGCGTGCCTGTAGCAGGGGCAGGGGTGCCGGGCAGCGTTTCCCGGTCTCCCTGTGCTCCGGCCATGGCGGCTGCGCGGGCAATGCTGATGCGGAGATGATCCGGCAGGTGGCGCGAGAAGAGCTTCGGGTCGTCCTGCGCGGCCAGGACGGCCCGCTCCAGCGTATGGATGAGTTCACGGACATTGCCCGGCCACTGGTACTGTCTGAGGGCCGAGGTGAAGTCCGTGGAAATGCCCTTGGAGCCCATGCCGTACTTGCCGCAGATACGCCGGATGTAGTGCTCTGCCAGTTCGGGAATGTCCGCGTCGCGTTCTCGCAGCGGCGGGATATGCATGACCACGGTGCGCATGCGGAAGAGCAGGTCGCTGCGGAAGGTGCCGCGCGAGACCATCTCCTCGATATTGCGGTTGGTGGCGCATATGAGCCGGAAGTCCGAGGTGATCTCGGCACGTCCGCCCACGGGACGGAACCGGTGTTCCTGCAGTACCCGCAGGAAGATCTTCTGCATGGCAATGGGCAGTTCGCCCACTTCATCCAGAAAAAGGGTGCCCCTGTGCGCCTGCGCCACAAGGCCGTCCCTGTCCTTGTCCGCACCCGTGAAGGCCCCCTTGCGGTGGCCGAAGAGCGTGGAGCCGGCGAGCGTGCGTGAAAGCGAGGCGCAGTCCACGGCCACGAACGGCCCGGAATGGCGCTGGCTGTTGTCGTGGATGGCGCGGGCGAAGACTTCCTTGCCCACGCCGGTCTCTCCGTACAGGAGCGCGGAGGCGTCGGAGGCGGCTGCTTCCGAGACAATGTCGAGACAGCGGGTCAGTTCCGGGCTGCTGCCGATGATGGAGTCGCGCTTGAGGCGGACTTCCTCGCGCTTGTTGGGTCTGCGGCCGCGGTATTCCAGCGCCCGGATGAGGGGGAGCACCATGCGGTCCACTGCGCCCTGCTTGGCCACGTAGTCCCAGGCGCCGTTGCGAATGGCGCGTTCCGCGCCGTCCGCCGTGGCCGCATCCGTAACCATGATCACTTCGGGCCTGCCCGGGGCCGTGCGCAGGCGGGGCAGGAGATCAAGGCCGTTGCCGTCGTGCATCAGGGTGTTCAGAAAGATGATGTCGGCGCCGCGCAGGCCGGGACTATTGAGGGCGGATGCAAGGGAGCAGGCGTGCTCAGCCGTGTGGCCGAGGCCTGCAACGATGGCCCCGAGGGCTTCGCAGAAGACGGCGTCGCTATCTATGATGAAAATTCGTGCCATGGATGCTCCGGACTGCGTTGCGGATTAGTCCGCAGTGGCGTCCAATGCTGTCTCCAGAAGGTGCAGCATGTCCTGTGAATCAAGTGGCTTGCGCGAAATGCAGCAGATGCCCGATTCCCGGGCAAGGTCCGGCGTGACCGCATCGGCGGCGTCCCGGCACAGGGCTATTCTGGCCGTGGGTTGAATGCCCAGCATGGTACGGGCCAGCTCCAGTCCGTCCATCTGGGGCATGCCGAAGGCCGTGACCACGAGGTCGAAGGTGGCTGGAGCCTCCATGAAGACCCGCAGGGCCTCCACACTCCCTGAAATGGTGTCGAGCCGGTAGCCGAGTGGTGCGAGCAGTCCCCGCCATTTGCGGAGTTCGCGAGGGTCATTGTCCACAACCAGAATGCGTTCGCTGCCCAGGCGCGGTGCCGGGGCCAGCGGTTGGCTCTGGTCCACTTCCCGGGCATGGGAGGGCAGGTACAGGCAGAATGTGGAGCCGAGTCCCTGTTCGGAAAGCACGGTGATGCCACCGTCGTGGGCGCGGGCAATGCCGTGGGCCACGGAGAGGCCCAGTCCCTGTGCTCCCCTGCTGGTCTCGGTCGTGAAAAAGGGGTCGAAAATGCGTGTGGCCACCTGTTCGGACATGCCGCAGCCGGTGTCCTGTACGGTCAGCCGGATATAGTGTCCCGGGCTGAGGTCCGCCCTGAAGGCGGCCGTGCGTTCGTCCAGCTCAACATTGCGCAGGCTGATGCTGATGGTGCCGTCATCCTCCACGGCCCGCATGGCGTTGCTCATCAGGTTGTCCAGCACCTGCCGTATCTGGGTCGGATCGGCCAGCACGGTATCGGGCTGGGCGGAAAGGTCTTCGCGCAGCAGCAGTCCGGGAGGGAGCAGGGGGCGAATGTCGTCGAGGGCCTCCGTGACAATGGGAGCCATGGCCACGGGGCGCTTGTCTCCCTCGCGCTGGCGGCTGATGGTGAGGACCTGGTGCATCAGCGCCTTGGCGCGGTTGGCCGCCCCGAGCACCTCGTTCAGGTTGCGGCGCACGGTGTGGTTCTCCGGCAGGGCGCGGAGTGCTTCCTCGGTGTTCCTGATGATGGGGGGGAGCAGGGCGCCGAAGTCGGCGGCCATGCCGCCCGCAAGAATGCTCACGGCTTCCAGCTTCTGGGCCTGGCGGAGCTGTTCCTCAATGAAGGCGCGCTGGAATTCGGTTTCCTTGCGTTGCGTGATGTCAACGAGGGTGCCTTCGTAATGGCGTATGGAGCCCTTGGTCGTGTAGACGGCTCGGGCGTTGATGAGGGCCCATATCAGCCGTCCGTCCTTGCGGCGGAACTGGAGTTCGAAATTGTGGATGCTGCCGTGGGTCTTGAGCTGGTCCAGCATGTCGAGGAACTTGGGGGCGTCCAGCAGGATGCTCTGCCGGTCCTGCGGAAACTGCTGCAGCATGGCCCCGGGGGAAGGGTAGCCGAAGATGCGGGACATGGCGGGGTTGACCAGCAGAAACGTGCCCGAGCGGGATTTGCGGAACATGCCTTCGACCGCGTTGTCGAAGAAACTGCGGACGTCATGCTCTTCCCGGTGCTGGGGCGGGCGTATGGGGCTGGTATGCTCTGTCATGGGGGGGACTCTAGCGTTGCTGTGTCGGCATGGCAAGAGGCGCTCGGCAAACGCGGCAGGGGGTTAGCGCAGGAACAATCCTTCTGCCAGTTGGTCGGAGTCGCAGCGCAGCAGGCCGTCCATGCCCGGATGCAGCAGGGTGCAGGCCTCGCCCCGGTGATTTTCCAGTCCGTAGGTTCCGGCCGCCAGTTCGGGGCGGCGCAGGCCGGGCTGCATGATCTGGATGGGCCGTTGAAGCTCCCATGGGGAGCGGACGGAGATGCGCCATGCGGCGTTGCCGACCTGTTCACGCACCTGCGCCACAATGGGGCGGCGTTCTTCGGCGGGCAGCGGGGGGAGCGATATTCGCTTGCCGCCGGGCAGAAAGAATCCCGTACTCAGGTTGCGGGAGGCCGTGTTCCGCAGTTCGAAGAGATAGCGGTCCGGTCTGAAGCGTCCGGCCGCCACGTCATCAAGGGCCGTCCTGTAGGCATCCGTGACGTGTGCCACGTAGCTCGGCGTCTTCATGCGCCCCTCGATCTTGAGCGAGGCAATGCCGTTGCGGACAAACCACGGCATGTAGCGCACCAGACAGAGATCCTCCGGAGCCCAGAAAGCGCTGTAGGGTTCCTCCCGGGTGATCTCCCACATGGTGCCTTCGTCCCGGGAACGTTCCTCGACCCCAAGACGCATTTCGCCCGCATGTCCGTGCGGTTCGCCCAGTCCGTCGGCGCAGTCGTGGCAGCGGCCGGAGAGTTCGGTGGCACGATACTCGAAACGGCATGGGTGCGTGCATTCGCCAAGGTTTGCCGGGCGACGGTTCAGCCATGCGGAGAGCAGGCAGCGGCCCGACAGGGCAAGGCACATGGCGCCATGGACAAAGATTTCGAATTCCATGTCGGGGTAGGTGCGGAGCAGATCGCGCATGGCGCGTACGCCCAGTTCCCGGGCAAGATTCACCCGCCGGATGCCCAGGTCGTACCAGAACCCCACGGCTTCGCTGTTGGCCGTGTTGGCCTGTGTGCTCAGATGCACGGGCTTGTCCGGGGCATAGCGCCGGGCCATGCGCAGGACGCCGGGGTCGGCAATGATCAGCCCGTCCACAGCGGAGTCCGCGAGCCGCTCAAGGGATTCGGCAATGCCCGGAAGGTGGGTCTCGTGGGGGAGCACGTTCAATGTATAATAGATGGATGCGCCCTGTGCGTGCGCCTTGCTGCAGGCCGTCTCAAGCTCAGGCCAGTCGAAGCCGCCGGTTCCTGCCCGCAGGCTCAGCGACTTGCCGCCGAGATAGCAGGCGGTGGCCCCGTATGTCAGGGCGGCGTCAAGGCGATCCATGTCGCCGGCAGGACAGAGAAGTTCCGGCAGGGAAATAGGCATGAGCAGAAAGATCCGGTGGTGAAAGGTGAGGGTCAGGCCGGCAGGCCCTGGGAGCGCCGCAGGGTCTTGAGGTCGTCGAGTACGAAGGGGGGCACGTAGAGTCCGCCCTTGCCGCGTCCGAGCATGATGTTCGGCTTGACCGCGCCGTGATAGTCCGAACCGCCGGTCAGGGCAAGGCCGTGTCGTGCGGCAAGGTCCACGGCGCGCCGCGTGGAGCGGCTGTCGTGTTCGCTGTGATAGGCCTCGATGGCGTCCATTCCCTGGGCTGCAAGGGTGGCGACCATGTCCTGGAGCCATTCGTCGGGATAGCCGTGCAGGTACATGTGTGCAAGTGACACCGTGGCCCCTTCCTGCTTGAGCAGGCGTACTCCTTCCTCGGGTGAAAGGATGCGCTTGGGGACGTATGCCTTGCCATGATCGCCGAGCAGGCTGGAGAACACGTCGTGCAGAGTGCCCCGGAAGCCATTGTTCAGAAGGACCCGTGCAATGTGCGGGCGGCCGACGGAGCCTTCGCCGGCAAGCTCCAGCACCTCGTCATAGGTGATGGCGTAGCCGAGCTCCTGCAGTTTTTCGACAATCCGGATGTTGCGCGTGGCCCTGTGGTCCCGCAGCAGCTGCATGGCCTCGGCCAGTGCGGGGGCCTTGGGGGCGATCCACAATCCCACGATGTGCAGTTCCCCGTACTCGGTGCCCACGCTCAGTTCGCAGCCGGGAATGACCTCAACCCCGACCTCGCGCCCTGTCTCCATGGCTTCTTCCACCCCGGCGGTGGTGTCATGGTCCGTGAGGGCCAGCGTGGTGACGTTCGCCTTCCTGGCCTGCCGGATGAGGTCTTCCGGAGAGTCGCTGCCGTCCGAGGCGGTGGAGTGCGTGTGCAGATCAATGTAGGTGCGTGCCATGATGGAAATGTATGTTTTTCGGGCCGGGCATGTCAAATGCGGTGCTGCATGCGTGGGGGATTTGCAGGAGCGGGCGACTTGAGAAATCCCGTCCAAGTGTATATGATGGAAGGAGTTGCTGCGCCGCCCGGCGGTGCTGCCCATACAACGACAAGGAGATTCTCCGTGGCCATAAATCCCGATCTGCTGACCATTCTTGCCTGCCCCAAGTGCAGGCAGTCCGTAACCCTGGTGGATGGCAAGGACGGCCTTGCCTGTGCCGCCTGCAAGACCGTGTACCCCATCCGTGACGAGATCCCCGTGATGCTCATCGAGGAAGCCGTGCCCGTCGAACGGTGGGAGAAGGGTGAGCGTAGCGTCAAGTAGCTCCGGTATGCACGCGGGCGGGTGCCGCCGGTGGCGGCTGGCCCGCAAACAGGCAGGAGAATGAAGCATGGTCATTGATTTCGGCTCGTTCTACGATTTCCCGCATCTGCTTGATCGCATGATGGGCGAAATGTCCCAGCCGTACACGGCTGGCGGCAGGCAGGTGGCCTTTCCCCCGCTCTACATAGGTGAAAGCGAGGCGGCAGTGGTTGTCCGGGCGCTTATTCCCGGCGCCGATCTTGCCGACGTGGAGCTTACCCTGACCGACAAGACGCTGGTGCTGAAGGGTGAGCTCAAGCCCGCCAAGGGGAAGTACTATCGGCAGGAACGTCCCACGGGGCCGTTCCAGCGGGTGGTGCGCATCAATATGCCCGTCAGTGCCGAAAAGGTCCGCGCCACCATGCGGGACGGTGTGCTGGAAGTGCTGCTGCCCAAGGCAACTGCCGAGCGTCCTCAGACAATCCACATAGAATCCCGGTAACGCCGCAGGGGGTGATTGCATGCACCAGAATCAGATGCCTGACCGATGCGGCATGGCTCCGCGAATCCGTCCCGCCGCAGACTTTGTGGAACGCGAGGACGGCTTCCACCTGTATCTCGACATGCCCGGTGTGCGCCGCGAGGATCTCGTGGTGCACATTGAGGATGACGAGCTGACCATCAATGCCCGCACCAGCCACCAGCTGTGCAACGGCGAACGGGTACACGCCATGGAATTCGGCGATGTGGAGTACAGCGCCCAGTTCGCGCTGACGGATACCATGGACAAATCGCGCATTGCCGCCCAGCTTGCCAACGGGGTGCTCGTCATCTTCATTCCCCGCCGTGAGGAGCAGGTGCCCAGACGCATCACAATAGAGGTGCTGTAGGCGTCCCTTTCTCTTTCGTCGCCGCTCCGGATCCGGGGGTTGCCTTACGGCGGCAATGGGTATAGACCCGCCTGCGCCGCTGTCGTGCGGCAATGTTCCTTTCCGGTCTGTTTCCGGTGAGAGATTAATGGAGAGGATGCCGCGCCCCATGGGCGGTGGCGTCATTGTTGGGAGACAAGACCAATGAAGATATTGTTCGTTTCCGATATTCACGGTTCCCTGCCCCGCGTGCAGACCGTGTTCGCCGCCGCCGAGCCGGAAACGCTCGACGCTGTGGTCGTGCTGGGGGACATTCTCTACCACGGCCCGCGCAATCCCCTGCCCGAGGGGTACGACCCCAAATCCACGGCCGCCTTTCTGAACATGTACCGGGACCGCATCATCGCCGTCCGCGGCAACTGCGATTCCGAGGTGGACCAGACCCTGCTCCAGTTCCCCATGCGCACGGACTACTCCTGGCTGTTCATTGACGGCATGCGGCTCTTCCTGACCCACGGGCATCTGTGGAGCGAGACGGATATGCCGCCCCTGTGCGAAGGTGATGTGTTCGTCTACGGGCATACCCATGTGCCGCGTGCCCATGTCGTGAATGGCATCGGCGTGTGGAACCCCGGTTCCATTTCGCTGCCCAAGGAGGGCAACGAGCCATCCTACGGTCTTTTCGAAGACGGCATTTTCCGCGTCATCACGCTTGCCGGGGAAGTCGTGCTGGAACGCTGCCTGTACGGGCTCTGCGCCTAGCGCGCTATCCTCTTTATCGTAGGCCCCTATGAGCAATTGCCCGGACCCCATTGCCTGCACCGTGCAGAACGTATCGTCGCAGGCTGCCCCGTCTCTGGCCGAACGGCTTACCCGGCCGTTGAACATCCGGGGCAAGACCCTTGCCAACCGTCTGTGGCTGGCGCCCATGGCCGGTCTGGGCCATGTGGCGTTCCGCGAGGTTGCGGCTCGCTTCGGTGGCTGCGGCCTTGCCTTTACCGGTATGTGCAGCGCCCGCGCCGTGCCCACGGAAAAGCCCTCGGTATCTCCTGTTTTCAGTTGGCGTCCCGAAGAACTCTCCTCCCTGGTATGCCAGATCTTTGGTGCCGACCCGGACGATATGGCCCGGGCGGCGGAGCGCATTCAGGCCGAAGGGTTCTGGGGCGTGGACATCAACATGGGCTGTTCGGTTTCCCCCATAGTCCTGCGCGGGTGCGGGGCAGATCTCATGCGTGATCCCGAAAGGGCCTGCCGCATGGTGGAGCGGGTGCGGGCTGCCGTGGATATCCCCGTGCTGGTGAAGTTTCGTACCGGCTGGCAGCCGGAACCGGAACCGGCGGTCGCCTTTGCCCGCATGCTGGAAGAGGCCGGAGCCGATGCCCTGACCTTCCATCCCCGCGTGGCCCCGGACCGGCGCAGCCGGCCCCCCCGGACGGATCATATCCGTCTGGTGAAGAAGGCCGTGGGCGTGCCGGTCTTCGGCAATGGCAACGTTTTCACGCCCGAGGACTGCGTGCGGGTGCTGGACAGCACCGGGTGCGACGGGATCTCGCTCGGCCGTATCGGCATTGCCCGTCCCTGGGTGTTCGCCGAATGGACCGGGGGCTTTGTCCCCACCGAGGAAACCTACCGGGAAACCCTGTTTGCCTTTCTGGATGCCATTGAAAAATGGAATATCCCCAGCCGCGCCATCAAGCTGTACAAGAAGTACGTGCTCTACTACGCCGCCAATTTCACGTATGGCAACCGCCTGTTTGGGCGGCTCATTGCCGGGGAGACCATGGAGCGCATGCGCGAGAATGCGGAGCGAGAGTTCGCCCAGGTGCCGCAGGTTTCCGTACGGCCCAACATGCTCATGTTCACCATGTAGCGTGCGACCGTGCCGAGAAAACGAAAACGCCGTCCCGAGGACGGCGTTTTTTTGTCAGCACTTCATGGATCAGTAGGGCTTCTGAGGCAATGGTCGCACGGCCGTTGAAGGAGAATCATGCAACAAAAAAAGGCTTCAGCATGTGCTGAAGCCTTTTGCGTGCCATGGTGCCCAAGAGAGGACTCGAACCTCCACGGGGGAACCCCCACTAGACCCTGAACCTAGCGTGTCTACCAATTCCACCACTTGGGCACGGGATGGGCGGACGGCAGTGCCGTTCGTCGAGGAGGATTGATAAGCGAAAGGGTCAGCTCTTGGCAAGCTGTTTTTTACATCAGCGTGTTTTTTTCGTGCCTCGTGAGGGGGCATGCGTGCACGCCTCCGTAATTTTTTTGCAATGTGCCAACTTTTTTTGTCATTTTTTGATGCAAAGACAAGTTATCAGTGATATGTGTGGTTTACATCCTGTACACGAAGGGTGGCTGGGGAAAGTCTGTTGTATCAGTGGGTTAGTCTATGGAAGCTGCTTGGCACAGGTTTTGTAGATTCTGCTCCGTTCGATGCAACACTGTGTGAACTGGCTGACGTCGCGTGCTGCGGAGTGGGCGATCCTGTGGTCAGCCGGACAATTGTTTGTGTAAAGGAGGAGATGTCATTTATGTCTCAGGAATCAAACGTTGTTGTCGACCATGGGCAGTCGTCATGGTCGGATCTGTGGACTAAGGAGGACTACTGGGCCATCTGGCTCGGGTTCTTCATTATTGCCGCAGCCTTTTTCCTGTATCTCAACTTTTCTCCCGTAGGGGAGTTCAAGGAAAAGATCGCCAAGGAAAACGCCTTGATGGAAACCGAAGCGGCTCGCGCGCCCTTCAAGACCATCGCATGGTACAAGGCCGCAGATGCCAAGAAGAAACTCAAGGCATCCGGCAGCCACGTGGGCAAGGTGGTCAAGTACTGGACCAGCAAGCCCGCTTCCTGGAAGCTGAGCAACCCGCTTGATACGTTCATCATGTCCAAGGAACGTGCGGACGAGCTGAACGCCAAGGCTACGCCCAAGTATGAAGAAGCCAAGGCCAAGGAAGTTGCAACCTTCGCCGCAGCCGAGGCTGCCGAAGCCGCTGCCGCCGGTGCGGTCTTCCAGGACGCAACCCTGAACGAGGACGCCAAGGCCAAGATCGGCGAATGGCGTGCCGCTCATTCCAAGGCCAGCAAGGCCAAGTCCAAGACCGCACACAAGCCCTACAACCACATTCCTTCCCTGCTGGGCCTGTGCGTTGGCTTGGCGCTGTTCTTCAGCATCGGTATCAAGTTCATGGGCAAGGATACCTTCGGGTTCATGAAGGGCTTTGTCTTTGTCTTCGGTGTTTCGGTACTGGCGTACATCATGGGCGGCATGCCCTTCTCCAAGCAGTACGGCATCGGCGCCGAAGCCTGGGGCGTGGCGCTCGGCATGCTCATCGCCAATACCGTGGGTACCCCCAATTTCGCCAAGAAGGGGTGCGAGGTTGAATACTACATCAAGACCGGCCTCGTGCTGCTTGGTGCGGAAGTCATGTTCAACAAGATCGTGGCCATCGGCGTGCCGGGCATCTTTGTTGCCTGGGTTGTGACGCCCATCGTGCTCATCTCCACGTTCATCTTCGGCCAGAAGGTGCTGAAGATTCCTTCCAAGACCCTGAACATCACCATTTCGGCTGACATGTCCGTGTGCGGTACCTCCGCAGCCATTGCCACGGCAGCCGCCTGCCGCGCCAAGAAGGAAGAACTGACCCTGTCCGTCGGTCTGTCCCTTGTCTTCACCGCCATCATGATGATCGCCATGCCCGCCTTCATCAAGGCCGTGGGCATTCCGGAAATTCTGGGCGGCGCCTGGATGGGTGGTACCATCGACGCAACCGGTGCCGTTGCCGCAGCCGGCGCCTTCCTGGGTGAAAAGGCCCTGTATGTGGCCGCCACCATCAAGATGATCCAGAACGTGCTCATCGGCGTGACCGCCTTTGGTGTGGCCGTGTACTGGTGCACCAAGGTGGAATGCGAAGCCGGCAAGACCGTGGGCTGGATGGAAATCTGGCACCGCTTCCCCAAGTTCGTGCTCGGCTTCCTGGCCGCTTCGGTCCTGTTCTCCATCGTCGACGGCAGCCTTGGCCACGACATGGGCTACTCCCTGCTTGATCAGGGCGTCATCCGCGGCTTCACTCGCCTGTTCCGCGGCTGGTTCTTCGCCCTTTCCTTTGCTGCGATCGGTCTGGCTACGAACTTCCGCGAGCTGGCCCACTACTTCAAGGGCGGCAAGCCGCTCATCCTGTACGTGTGCGGCCAGTCTCTCAACCTCGTGCTGACCTTGACCATGGCCTACATTATGTTCTACCTGGTGTTCCCCGAGATCACCGCGCAGATCTAGTAGCGCTTCTCTGAGAATGTGGGGGGAGGCTTCGGCCTCCCCCTCCTTATCAGGAGATGGTGCGTGATACATCCAAACGGTCCTTCGGACCGATCGGGGGAACCATGAACGAGATTTCATTGCGTGTGCGGGTTCGCAGGCTGATCATCGGCGCCATAGCCATGCTGTTCTTTGCCATTGTCTTTCTGCCGGCGCTGACCCGGTCCTGCGACAAGCTGGAGTATATGGCGCAGGTGCTTGAAGAGGACAATATCGATCCCAGCCGGTACTATTACACGGATATTGAGGCCGTGGGCGACGCCAACCACGAGATCAGCAACACCCTTCGCTATATGCCGCACGGTCCCGGCCCGGTGCCGGGGATGGCCCAAGGGCAGTAGCCCCTCCGCGTTGACGGCATGACCGACAGGGGCGTTCGGTCGTCCGGCTCGCCGAAGGCACGATGCCGAGAGAAGAGACATGCAGTTTCCCCGCCCCTCGACACTTCAGGCCAAATTCCTTTCGGGACTTGCCACGGCGACCATGGTTCTCGGCGTCGCCTTTGCCGTCGGCTTCTACCTGCACATGCGTACGGTGCTGGAAGCCGAAGTGCGCGGCAAGGCCCGCCTCATCTTCCATCAGGTTGATGCCGTGCAGCGGTATGTCCGCTCAACACTGCGCCCGCGCATGTTCGAGGTGCTGCCGGACCAGTTCGTCATCGAGGCCATGAGTTCCTCCTATATCTCCCGGGAGATCATGGATGGCATGGGCGGAGACGACGGGCACATCTATCGTCGTGTGGCAATCTCCGCACGCAATCCCAAGTTTGAAGCCAATCTGCTGGAGCGTGAGCTTATCGATCACTTCCGCACGCATGCGGGGGAATCCCTCTGGCAGGGATACCGCGACGTGGACGGGGCCGAGTTCTACATCATGGCGCGCCCCGTGGTGTTTGAAGAGGGGTGCATGCGCTGTCACGGCGCACGGGACGATGCCCCCAAGGAACTGCTGGCCCTCTACGGTGACCGGGGCTTCAACCATGTGCAGGACACCATCGGCGGAGTGGACCTGGTGGGCCTGTCCGTGACCAACAGCGTGGCGAACCTGCAGCGGACCATCCTTGGCTATTTCGGCTTTTTCGCCCTTGGGGCCGTCCTGTTCTTCTCCATTACCAACCTGCTGTTCAAGGTATTGGTCATGAACAACATCCGGCGTCTGTCGGCCATGTTCAGCGACAACCTTGAGGTAACCGGCGGAACCGAACTGCTGAACAAGCTGGTAGAGCGGGATGAGATAGAGGAGCTGGAAGCAGGGATGCAGGAGCTGAACAGCCACCTGCTGGACGCCCGCCGCCAGCTGGAGGGCTACGCGGAAAACCTGCGCGGCATGGTGGAGGACCGGACCGGCGAACTGCTCCGCGAGGCGCAGGAACGCCGTGCCGACGTGGAGTTGTTTGTGCACCTGCTGGCGGACATGCGTTCGAGCAATACCCGCGCCGACCTGTGGCGCTCGACCCTGCCCGAGATCGGCCGGAGATTCCGGGCCTCCAGCGTTTCCTATGTCTGCACCTTTGCCTCCCAGAATCATTTTTCCTGGCCGGAGCAGTCCATCATGCCGGAGTTGCCGGACAACTGGGTGGATCTGCTTACCGAGAGCCGCACGCTTCTGGCTGCCGACAGGGCGGTCATTCCCGTGGAATCCAGCGAGGGGAACGCCGAGGGCCTGCTGTGCATCTGCTGGGATGATGCAAGGGTGGCCCGCAGGCAGGACTACGGCCTGCTCCAGGCGCTGGGGCGTCAGCTGGGTATGGCTGCCGAGAACATGACCGCCCTTGATAACCTGATGCGCCAGAAGGGGACGCTGCAGTCCATCGTGGAGGGGATTACCGACCCGCTGGTGCTGATGGATTCCGGGTACGGGCTGGTTACGGCCAATCAGGCGGCCCGGGATCTGGCGATGGAGCTTTCCGGCGGTCAGGTCACCAACGGGGCCCTGTTGGAGCTCTTTGGCTGTTCACGACCGCATGGGGACTGTCATATTTCGGCCACTCTTGCCAGCGGGATGCCGCATGTGGAAGAGGTGGTGCTGGAAAGCGGCAGGAGCTTTGCCCTGAACATGTATCCCATTGTCTCGCAGATGCCCGGCCAGGACGGTCCGCAGGCAGGTGACCTGCTGGATGAATTGGCCAGCGGGCAGGCGCGCAGTCCCCTTGGCCGGATCGTTGTCTATGCCCGGGAAACCACGCGTGAAAAGCGCATGCTGTCACAGATGCAGCAGAGCGAGAAAATGATCACCGTGGGCAAGCTGGCCGCCGGGCTCGCGCACGAGATCAACAATCCGTTGGGAGTCATCCTGTGCTATGCCGAGTTGCTCCGGCAGAACCTTGGTGACGATCAAGCGTTGCAGGACCTGGATGTCATTCTGCGGCATACGAGGCATGCCCAGCGGGTGCTCAAGGATCTGCTCAATTTCGCCCGTCCCAAGTCGTCTTCGCATGGGGCATGTGATGTCGGGGCCGTGGCGACGCGGATTGCGGAGATCTTTTCGGTGCAGGCCACAAAGAAGGGCGTATCCCTGCTGAGCAGGGCGCCGTCCGAGCCGGTGATGGCGGGCATAGGGGAGAACGAACTGGAACAGGCGCTCTCCAACCTGGTGCTCAACGCGCTGGATGCCGTTCCTGTCCGCCGGGGCGAGGTGGTTGTGGACGTGCAGGAGGAGGGTGATGGCGTGCATGTCACCGTCAGGGACAACGGCCCCGGAGTTCCCGAATCGGACTGGAGCAGGATTTTCGACCCCTTCTATACCACAAAGGAACCCGGGGCAGGGACCGGACTGGGGCTTGCCATCGTGTATGGCATGCTGGCAGAAGTGGGCGGGACCATCGACGTCGGGCGTGATGCGTCTCTCGGCGGTGCACGGTTTGTGATGCGTGTGCCCGTTGTCCCGGTAGCGGGAGACCAGCAGGAATAATGATGAGAGGGAAGACGAATTCGCATGCCTGAAGCAATTGCAACCAGTGACAAGACAGGGCTCAGTGTCCTCATCGTTGATGACGAGCGGGACTTTGCCCGCGGCCTGACGCGCCTTATTGCAGGTCGGTTCAAGGGGCTGCGCGTGGACATGGCGCACAGCGGCACCGAGGCGCTGGCCATGCTCGGCAGTCAGGAGTACCACCTCATGCTGACGGATCTGCGCATGCCGGAGCTTTCCGGCATGGACCTGCATGGACCTGCTGCGTGAGGCGCTGGAGCGCAGACCCGATTTATCCATGGTCATGCTGACCGCACACGGCACCATTGAGACAGCCGTGGAAGCGCTCAAGGTGGGAGCGTACGATTTTCTGACCAAACCCGTGGAACCGGAGCACCTGTTCCGCATTGTGGAAAAGGGGCTCGAACGGGCGGCGTTACTGATGGAGAACAGGCGGCTGCGGGAGCTGGTCGGCAGCGTGCAGGCAGGGGAGATGATCGGCGAATCGGCCGTGATGCAGCGCCTGCGGTTTGCCATTCAGGCCGTGGCGAATTCCGAATATACGGTGCTTATCCGGGGAGAGTCCGGAACCGGCAAGGAAGTGGTGGCCCGCATGATCCACAGGGCCAGCCAGCGTGCGGCGCACCCGTTTCTGGCAGTGAACTGCCCGGCCATTCCCGAGCACCTGTTGGAAAGCGAGCTTTTCGGCCACGTCAAGGGCGCCTTTACGGGGGCGGAGCAGGACCGCAAGGGGCTCTTCGCCACGGCGGACAAGGGAACCTTGCTGCTGGACGAGATTGGCGACATTTCCCCCAATATTCAGATCAAGCTGCTGCGCGTGCTGCAGGAAGGAGAAATCCGTCCGGTCGGATCCAACGCCAACCTGTCCGTGCGGACCCGCGTGCTGGCCTCGACCAACCAGGATCTGGAAGGGCGCATCGCCAGCCGGCAGTTCCGCGAGGACCTGTACTACCGGCTCAATGTCCTGTCGGTGACCGTGCCGTCGCTGCGGGAGCGCATTGACGACATCCCGCTGCTGGCACAGCATTTCCTGCGTCTTGCCTGCCATGACATGGGCCTGGGCGAGAAGGGCGTGTCTCCCGAGGTGGTTGGGTATCTGAAGTCCCGTCAGTGGCCCGGCAATGTGCGCGAGCTGCAGAGTTATGTTCGCCGCCTCGTGGTCTTTTGCCAGCATGATGAACTGACCATGGATGTTGTGGCTTTGCTGGAGCAGGGGGCCAAGGCGCAGGGGCTGTCCGCGCAGGAGCCCGGTATTCCGCATTTCCGGCTGGAAGCCTACAAGGAGGCGAAGAGCCGGATCACCGATGCCTTTACGGATCGATACGTGCGGGAACTGCTGACCGCGACGGGGGGCAATATTTCGGAAGCGGCCCGCATCTCCGACCTCTCCCGCGTGGCGCTGCAGAAGATTCTTTCCCGTCTGGACATAGACGCGACGGACTTCAAGTAACCCGGCGGTCCGGCCGGTGGGCTGCCATGCGTATGGCGGTTGCACGTTCCCTGCAAAACGTGCACTGTACCGCGGGAGCCAGTACCGTGAAGATATTACATATTCTTTCTCAGCGCCCCGAGCAGACAGGCAGTGGGGTCTACATCACCCAGATGATGCGGCATGCTCATGCCGCCGGGCATGAAAACGCCCTGCTGGCCGGTGTGCCCGCCGACTACTGCCATCCTGTCTCCCCGTTCTGCAGCCGGACCTGGCTGGTCCGTTTCGGAACGGATGCCCCTGCCGGCCTGCCGCACGACGTGGTGGGCATGAGCGACGTCATGCCCTATCCCTCCACACGGTTCCGGGACCTTTCCGATTCTCAGCTTGCCAGCTATGAAGCCTGTTTTGCCGCGCAGATGCGCGACGCCGTGCATTGCTTCAGACCCGATATCATTCATGCAAATCACCTGTGGCTGGCGTCTTCGCTTGTCCGTCGCCTTTTTCCGGATATCCCCGTTGTTGTCTCGTCCCATGGCTCCGACCTGCGGCAGTTTCGCACCAATCCGCACCTGCGAGATAGGGTTCTGGCCGGGTGCCGGAGCGTGGATGCCGTGTGCGCCCTGCATTCGCTGCAGCGGCAGGAAATCTGCGAGCTCTACGGCCTGCCGGAAGAGCGGGTGCATGTTACGGGGGTGGGATTCGACGACGAACTGTTCAGCTGCGAGCTCAAACCAGCTGCCGCGCCGGTCCGCATCTGCTATGCAGGTAAATTGTCCGCCGCCAAGGGGGTTCCCTGGCTGTTGCGGGCCTTCGAGCGGCTTGAGGCGGATGTGCATCTTGATCTCTGCGGGAGCGGCGCAGGGCCGGAGCGGGATGCCATCGTGGCGCATGCCGTCCGATTGGGGGGGCGTGTGACCCTGCACGGCAACTTGGACCATGCTGCGTTGTCACATGTGATGCAGCAGGCCCACGTCTTCGTGTTGCCTTCCTTTTACGAGGGACTGCCCCTGGTCATGCTGGAGGCGCTTGCCTGCGGCTGCAGGCTGGTGGGGACGCGGCTTCCGGGGGTGGAGGAAGTCTTTTCCGCTTTGCCGGCCTCAACGATGCGCATGGTGGAACTCCCGCGCCTGCGCGAGGTTGATTCGCCCTTTGCGGAGGATGAGGAGATCTTTGTCGGTCAGCTGGCCGACGCGCTGGCCGCACTGGCCGGGGAATGCCGCGTGGCCGTCTCGCTGCCGTCCGGAGCGGCAGTGGCGGCGGTTCTGGACAGCTGCACGTGGGCAGCCGTGTTCGGCCGTGTGGAGCAGGTGTACGGTCAGCTGGAATCTGCTCCCCGTGCCGGCGCCAGGTCTGCATAGCAGCGGTTACAGGGATATCTGGATGGCTGCGATGTCGTCGTGCTGCTTGAAACGCGGGTAGCGGCGGCAGTGGGGGTCATCCTTTTCCATTTTCCGGACCATGGCATGCAGCTCGTGGATGCCTCCGCGTCGCAATGCGCGGACTGCCGGGGAAAAATCGTGTTCCTGTTCCGGTGATGCCGAGGGCACCTGAAGCCCGTCCGTAAAGAGCACCACCTGCTCCACTCCGGAAAGGTCGACGATTCCCGTCTTGAGGAACCGCGCCGCCTCGGGCATGCCGTTCAATACCCCGTACGTCCTGTTCATTTTCCTGCGCACGTCACATATCGTCTCGTGCAGGGCCGCGCGTACGTCCGGCACGCCACGATCACTGGCGTCCTTCCATGCGCACAGGGTCGCCTGGTCGTGGTTCATGTACGGGGCAGGAAGAAAAAAGCCCTGCTTCGTGATGCACAGGATGAGGCTGTCCCCGATTTGGGCATATTCCAGACGATCGCCGATCAGTCGGACTGCCGCCATGCTTGTGGACCAGAGATGCAGCGGATTCTCCGTGGCGACACCGTATGTCTGCATGGCGTCACGTATGGCGTCGTTGGCCTGCAGGGTCATGGTGCCCAGCGGGGCAAGGGCTTCCTCGTTCCGGGCGTGCCGCAGCATGACTTCCCGTGCGGTGTTGGCTGCCCGCCATGCACCGCTCTGTCCATCATAGGTGCGTTTGCACAGACTGGAAGCGCCGTCGAAAACGGCATGAAGAGTCCCCTGGCACAGCAGGGCGTCCTCGTTGCTGGCCCCCGATCCCTGCTCGTGCAGGGTGGTCACCTCGGGGGGCGTGGCAGGGGGATGGACCGAAATGGCCGGGGTGGACTGGAAACCGTGCATTCGCATGTCCTACACATACCGTGCGGCCTGCAGGTTGTCGCATAGGTAATCTGTATCCATTTGTTAAATAGCTATTTGCTGAACTGATTGGTGGTGCGTTTCTTCCGGAGAGGCGGGCATGAGCCGTCCCGCAAAATGAAAGGGGGCTGCCATATCGGGCAGAGTTGGCTGTGAAAAATGCGGAAACGATTACTGGATAATGGGTGTGAATGTTTGTATTCCCAAGGTGTTGGCATTTGGCCTTGCGTCTGCCCGGCAGTGCCGGAGCGGCCTGTCCGGAAACGTGTTTGCAGCCATGGGTGAGGACGGATGTTCAGGATTGTGACGACCGGTATTCTTGCGGCATTGTTCTTCAGCTCCACCTTCGTGCTCAACAGGGCCATGAGCCTTGATGGCGGCCACTGGGTCTGGACCGCCTCGCTGCGGTATGCATGGATGCTTGTGCTGCTGGCGTTGTGGCTGCTCTGTACGGGCAGGCGTGCCCTCGGCATGCAGGCCTTGCGCCTCTATCTGCGGCACTGGGTGTTCTGGACCGTGGCGGGCAGTGTGGGATTTGGCGTGTTCTATGCGCTTGTCAGCTTCAGTGCGTCCTATGCGCCTGGGTGGGTCATGGCCGCGACCTGGCAGATGACCATCCTTGCCACCCCCATCGTGCTGCTGGGGTTCGGCAGGCGGGTATCCTTCCGGGCGCTCATGCTGACCCTTCTCGTCTTTGCGGGCGTGCTGTGCATCAATGCGGAACAGGCATCGAATACGCCGCTGGGGGACGTTTTGCTGGGAGCCTTGCCCGTGCTGGGCGCGGCCTTTGCCTATCCGTTCGGCAACCAGCTGGTCTGGGAAGCCCGCGAGGCTGCCTCAGGGCAGAGGGATGCCGAAGGCTCTTTGCCGTTGCTGCGGCGGTTTATTCCTGCGCTGGATGATGCCGCCATGCAGGATGCCATATGCAGAGTGCTGCTGCTCACGTTGGGCTCCATTCCCCTGTGGGTGATCCTGCTTGCTGTCTTCGCCCCGTCGCTGCCCTCCGAGGGGCAGGTGGTGCGGACCCTGCTGGTGGCGGTGTTTTCCGGCGTTGCGGCGACCAGTCTTTTTCTCAGTGCCCGGCACATGGCCCGCACCCCGGCGGAACTTGCCGCAGCGGACTGCACCCAATCCATGGAAGTGGTCTTCTCTCTGGTCGGCGAGGTTGTCCTGCTGGACGGCGTTCTGCCGCATGCCCTTGGGTGGGCAGGCATAGCCCTGACCCTGCTCGGGCTGATCCTGTACCTGAAGGTGCAGAACTCCTGATCCCGGTGTCTTCGGGGTGTAACATCTTTTCGCCCGTCAGCGTCTTTCATATGGAAATGTCATTGCCTGCGTCGCGTGGATGGTGGTACCCATGATGCATGGAGATGTGCGCACGCAGTGCACAAGTAAGCGGCCCCCCCGTGAAGGGGCTGCGTTGGTTTCATTGCGGAGAGACTCTCCGCCAGACATGGTCATGGTGAACAATGCGTATGATTTTCAAGATGTTGCTTCCGGTACTTGCCGCCGTGTCCCTGCTGGGCTGTGCGTCTGGCAAGGGCTACACGCCATCCGTCCAGTATGAGGATACCGCCGAGCAGGGCAAGGTTCAGGGCATTGGGTTCGAATCGCAGGACCTGGTGCGGATGACCAAGGCCATGGTCGCGGATATGCTGGCCAATCCCGTGCTCATGGATTCGCCCCGTCCTCCCAGGGTGGTCATGGACTCCGAGTATTTCTACAATGAGAGCAGTTCGCGCATCGACAAGCGCATGATCACGGACCGGTTGCGTGCCGAACTGAACAAGGCTGCGGCGGGACGTATCATGTTTGTTGCCCGGAACTACGGAGACATGGTCGATTCGGAGCGCGCCAGCAAGCGGGCCGGCGAAGTGGACACCGGTACCCTGCCCATGACCCGGACCAAGGCCGGAGCGGATTATCGCCTGGGCGGCCGGATTTCCACCATCGACGCCATTGCTCCCAAATCCGGCGCGCAGTCACGCTACCACCAGATACTCTTCGAAATGGTGGATCTGGAGACGGGGCTCATTCCCTGGAGCGGGCTGTACGACTTCAAGAAATCCGCACAGCATGATGTCATTTATCAGTAGGACAGTCGCAGCATGCCTGTGTCTTGTCCTCCTGGGGTGTGTCGCCGGCCAGCCCGAACGCCTGGCTATTGATCCGCGGTATGACTCGGTTGCTCCTGCCCTGCAGGTGTATATGGAGCGGGTGCGGACCGGGGGGGAGCGCAACGCCGTGCTCAATTGGGAGGAGGCCGGATTGGCCGCTCTTGAGTTGGGGGATACGGATACGGCCCGTAGCGCCTTTGATGAGGCGCTGCTGCGCATAGAGAGCGTTTTCTCCGATACCGAGGCTGCGGCAAAGGCCCGCAGCGTATGGTATGCGGAGAGCATCAAGGATTTCAAGGGTGAGCCCTACGAGCGGGCCATGGCCTTTTTCTACCGTGGTCTCGTGGACATGTGGGACGGGGATTATGAAAACGCCCGGGCCATGTTCAAGAGTGGTCTGCAGCAGGATGCCTTTGCAGAGGAGCAGCAGAATCGGAGCGATTTTGCGCTGCACATGTTCATGATCGGCTGGTGTTGCCAGATGCTGGGTGACTATACTGCCGCGGACGAGGCGTACGGACAGCTCAGGGAGTTCCGGCCGGACTTCGCTACGCCTTCCAGGGACGATAACGCACTGGTCATTCTGGAAACGGGTGGCGCGCCGCAGAAGTATGCTGCCGGTCTTGAAATGTCCGAGCTGCGGTTTCGACGGGGCGCAACGCAGGGCGTGAGCCGGGTTGATGTCCGGGGGCTGCCCGCCTATCCCATGGAGGATATCTACTGGCAGGCCTCGACCCGTGGAGGGCGCGAGGTGGACAGGATCGTCCGGGGGAAGGCCGAGTTCAAGGTGGTGCAGGAGTCCGTGGGCAAGGTCATGACGCAGGCAGGAACCGCCGTGATGGCCAGCGGGATGCGCAAGGACGCACGAAAGGAAACGAAATATGTGGGGGCGGCGCTGACCCTCATAGGCATTTCTCAGATGGTGATGGCCGCCAACGTGGACGCCCGGGTGGACGCCCGGTTTTGGCGCAACCTGCCGAACCGGATACATGTGGTTACCACCCATGTGCCGTGCGCCGCGACCCTGCCCGTTGTGTTCCGGGATGGTTCCGGCAGCGTCGTGCAGGGAGGCGCGACAACCGTGCGACTGCTGCCTGCGGGCAACGGGTTTCTGGGGCGGGCTACATTTCTCAGCAGTCTCCTGTACGGCCAATAGCCGCAACGGGGTATTCAGGGAGGAAGCATGAAGATGCGATTCATCCGTACTATGGTGGTGCTTGGTCTGGCATGCGGGCTGTGTGCCTGTGCCACGACCGGAAAGCAGGCGGAGCAGCCTGCGCCTCCCGTGGTGCACAATGATGGGTATGCGCAGTACAAGGCCGAACGGGAACGCATGGCCAGCAATGAGGCCGCTTACGACGCCATGGCGGCGCAAAAGTCGGCTGTGCAGGACGTGCTGATAGAGGGCTATGATGACGGCGTGCAGACAAGCCGTGGGCAGGATCGTACCGAGGCGATCATGGACGCCAAGCTGCAGGCCATTGAGCGGGCAGGGGTTGAGATTTCGTCGATTACACGGACCGAGAATTTTGTGCTCAAGCAGGATTTGATCGAGAGCAGGGCCAAGGCCGTGCTCATGCCCGGATTCCAGATTATCGACAAGGGCTACCAGCTGGACGGCAGTTATCTGGTCATCCTTTCCGGGCAGGTTCGGCGGCAGTAGTCGAGATACAATGGGCAGATGTGTTGCCCGGTCATGTTGCGACAAACGAAAAAGCGTCACATTCGAAAGAATGTGACGCTTTGCGTTCAAATGGTGCCGAAGAAGGGACTCGAACCCTTACGGGATTTCTCCCACTACCCCCTCAAGATAGCGTGTCTACCAATTCCACCACCCCGGCAAGTTTCCATTCGGCTGACTTTTTCCGTGTCAGCGCGGAGGCGATATATAGGCAAAAGCGGCAGGGCTTGGCAAGCGGTTTTTTTAAAAAAATGGAAATTACCTCCTGCCGTTCCGTTTGCCTGCAACCTCGGGCTGCATTGGGCTTTCCAAGGCCGCGTGTTCGGGGTATGCAGGCCGACATGCACTGCTCGTGCATGCGAAGATCACCCCAATCCGTGAGGAATGCTCATGCCCCAGACCATGTTGTTGCTGGATATAGGCAGCGGCACGCAGGACGTGCTGTATCATGTTGCAGGCAGGGAACTGGAAAACTGCCCCAAATTCGTCCTGCCCGCACCGGCCCGTCTGGTGGCGCAGCAGGTGGAGGACCATACCCGGAACGGCAGGGCCGTGTACCTGCACGGTTCGAACATGGGAGGAGGGTTCTTCCGCGCCCTGAAGCTGCACATGGAGGCGGGCCTGCAGGTTGCCGTGCACCCTGATGCCGCCTTTGCCCTGCATGACAACCCGGAAAAGGTGCGCAGCTGGGGCATTGCCATAGAGGAGCGTTGTCCCCGCGGCTTTGCTCCCGTGGCGCTGAGCGATTTTGATCCCGCATGGTGGCGGGCCTATCTGGGCATGGCCGGGCTTGCGTATCCCGATCTGGTCATCGCGGCTGCGCAGGACCACGGCTACCATCCTGATATCTTTTCCGGAGGCAACCGGGTCGGCCGTTTCTCCCTGTGGCGGGACCTGCTGACCACTCATGACGGCGAATTGTCCTCCCTGCTGTATGAGACAGCCCCGGCCCCGATGACCCGGCTGGCTGCCATCCAGAGGGCAACCGGATTCGGGCCCGTGGCCGATTCGGCTGCTGCCGCTCTGCTGGGGGCCCTGTTCATGCCCGAGATCGCCTCCCGGAGCCATCGTGAGGGGGTGCTGGTGGTCAACGTGGGCAACAGCCATACCGTGGCCTTCCTGGTGTACCGTGAGCGCGTTCTTGGTGTGTATGAGCATCATACCGGGATGATCGAGCAGGAGAAGCTGGTTGAGGATCTGGTGGAATTCCGCAGAGGATGGCTGACCAACGAGATGGTGCACGCCTCGGGTGGACACGGGTGCATGAACCTGCCGCTGCCCGAAGAGGCGGAAGGATTTCGTCCCGCCTTCATTCTCGGACCGCGCCGTGAACTGCTGCGGGGCCATGGGCAGTTCATCGCGCCCGGCGGCGACATGATGCTGGCCGGATGCTTCGGCCTGCTCAAGGGCTACGGGCTGATTTCCGGGGCTGCGACGGCCTGATCCGAAATTGACATTATTGTGCGGGCGGATACAATCGGCGATCGTTTTTTCCATCCCGTGTACCGCGTCCGATACTCTGCCGGAGGCTGCCTGAAGGTGGCATCCGTGAGACACGTGGCTGTGGCGGCGACATGATTCCATAATACGAGGTTTGGCATGGAGTGTTTTGACAGGGCCGAGTTTTTGTCCCGGGAAGAGTTGGCAACCGTCCAGCTGGCGCGTCTGCGCAACGTGGTCTCGCAGGCCATGCGGTCTCCGTTCTATGGTGCCCGTCTGCGGGAGGCCGGGGTTAGCCCAGATTCCCTGAGGAGTCTTGATGACCTGCGGCGCATTCCCTGCACCACCAAGGATGATCTGCGTTCCCAGTATCCCGACGGCCTGAACACCCTGCCGGTCAGCGAGATGGTGCGCATGCACGCCTCCAGCGGTACCACGGGGTCTCCCACGGTCATTCACTACACCCAGAACGACATCAACCTGTGGGCGGATCTCATGGCGCGCAGCATGCACATGGTCGGGGTGCGCCGGGAGGACGTGTTCCAGAACATCACCGGCTACGGTCTGTTTACGGGCGGTCTGGGGCTGCACTACGGAGCGGAACGGCTGGGCTGCCTCACCATTCCCGCCGGTCCCGGCAACACGGCGCGCCAGCTGAAGTTCATGCGTGACTTCAGGACCACCGTGGCTCATATCATCCCTTCCTATGCACTCTATTTCGGAGCGGCCCTGCGTGACAGCGGACAGGATCCGAAGGATCTTGCCCTGCGCATCGCCCTGATCGGGGCCGAGCCGCATACGGAAGAGACGCGCGGGCGTATCGAGGAACTGCTGGACGTCAAGGCGTACAACTCCTACGGGCTTTCCGAGATGAACGGCCCCGGAGTGGCCTTCGAATGCCTGCAGCAGGCAGGCATGCATATATGGGAGGACGCCTACATTGCCGAGATCGTGGATCCGGAAACACTGGAACCCGTTGCCGAAGGCGAGGTGGGCGAGCTGGTCATGACCACCCTGTGCCGCCAGGGCATGCCCATTCTGCGCTACCGCACCAAGGATCTCACCCGTTTCATTCCCGGCCCCTGCGCGTGCGGTAGGGTGCACCGCCGCATGGACCGAATCCTTGGCCGTGCGGACGACATGCTCATCATCAAGGGCGTGAACATCTATCCCATGCAGATCGAACAGGTGCTCATGGGCTTCCCCGAGGTGGGCGAGAACTATCAGATTGAGATGGAGCAGGAAAACTTCATCGATCAGATCCGCGTGAAGGTGGAGCTGAAGGAAGAATTTTTCGTTGAGGACATGCGCGTGCTGCGTGACCTGCAGAAGCGTATTACCGGCAAGCTGCGTGATGAAGTGCTCATTACGCCCCGCATCGACCTCGTGCAGCACAACAGCCTGCCCAAGGCCGAGGGCAAGGCTCAGCGCGTGGTGGATAACAGGCCCAAGGGATAGAACGTGGATTTGCTCATCGGTTCGGTCTTCATACTGTTCATGGCCCTTTCTCTGGGCCTGCATCTCTTTTCCCTGCCGGGGAACTGGCTTATCCTCGGGCTCATGGTCCTGTGGCGCATCTCTCATCCCGAAGCCGCCGCAGGAATGGACACAACGTTCTTCATCATTGCCGGCGGGCTGGCTTTGCTGGGCGAACTGCTCGAGTTCGGCGTGCAGCTGCTGGGTGCCAAGCGTTTCGGTGGCAGCGGCAAAGGCAATGTGGGGGGTATTATCGGTGCCCTTGTGGGGGCCGTGCTGGGAGCACCCTTCTTTTTCGGACTGGGCGCCCTTGCGGGAGCCTTGGGCGGGGCCTATGCCGGTTGTCTGCTGCTCGAGATAGGGCAGGGGCGGCCCTTTGACGTGGCGGCGCGGGCTGCCAAGGGTGCCTTTTTCGGCAAGTTTCTCGGGCTGGGAATCAAGTTCGGCATCGGGGTTTGCCTCGTGGGACTCGGTGCTGCCCAGATCTGGCCCTGACCATCTTTTCCCGATCCCTGCAGGCTGGACAGTCCGGCCCCGGAATTGTATGCACGGGCCGCGGATCGGCCGCTTCCTTTCCTTTTCCCTCAAGACCGAAACAGTGATGGACCTATGCTGGACAATCTTGCCGTTGTGCTTGTGAAGCCGCGGTTCCCCGAAAATATTGGCATGGCAGTGCGCGCCTGCGTGAACATGGGCGTGGGTGAACTGGTGGTCGTGCAACCTGAACGATGGGACATGGACCGCATCCAGTCGCTCGCCACGGCCAAGGGAACCGAGCTGGCCCGCGCCATCCGCGTTGAGGACGATCTTGCCGCGGCCCTGAGCGGCTTCCATCACGTATACGGCACCACGGCCCGCACGGGCGGCTGGCGCAGCGAGATTCTTTCGCCCGAGAAGGCTGCTCCCCTGATCACGGGGCAGATTGCGGAAGGGGGCCGGGTGGCGGTGCTCTTCGGCCCCGAGGACAAGGGGCTGACCAACGAGGAAACCGAGATCTGCAACCAGCTGCTGACCATTCCCGTGAATCCGCAGGCCAGTTCGCTCAATCTGGCGCAGGCCGTGCTCATTGTCCTGTATGAGTGCTTCAAGTCCGGGGTGCGTACGCCGCTGGTTCCCGGAACCAGCGGGGCCCAGTCGCCGTTGTGTACGCATGGGGAGCAGGAGACGGTTATCCGCACCCTGCGTGACACCCTGTTGCGCATAGATTTTCTGCGGCGGGACAATCCGGACTATTTCATGCTGCCCGTACGGCGCTTCCTGCAGAAGATGGCCCTGCGCCGGCACGAGTTTGCCATGCTCATGGGAATATGCCGTCAGGTCCGCTTGCTGGCTGACAAGGCCGGAGTTCCCGAGGTTGCAACGGGTGCGGCATCCGAGGCGGATGCAGGCAGGGACGACGCATAGGGCTGGCTGTCCGTGAAGGCGGGACAGCAGTGGCACACGTTGACGCAAGGACGGCGGGGATTCTCCGCCGTTTTTTTATGCCTGTCGGGGGAGCAGCACCAGTCCCTCTCGCTGCCATGCATCCCATTCGGTCCATGACGGCGGAGGAGGGCAGGTGGCCGTGATGTCGGCAAATTCAATGTGGTAGTGGTGCAGAAAGAGCGGCATGTCCGGCGCAGGCTCGGGACCGTAGAGCGGATCACCGGCGATGGGAAAGCCTGCATGGGACAGGTGGGCCCTGATCTGGTGACGGGCGCCCTTGTGTATGGAGGCGAGCACCAGCGTGAAGCTGTCCGCCCGGTCCGGCAGAGAGACGCCCCCAAGGGGCAGTATCGCGGTGTGGCGCAGGGCGTCCCCGTTGGGCATGTCCAGCACCCGGGTTGTCTTTCGTTTGGCCGTATCGAGGACATTGTCCAGATTGCAGGGAGTTGCAAGCTTTCCGTGCACCACGGCAAGGTAGAGTTTTTCCACGCCGCCCGAATCCTCCAGCTGTCGGAACAGGTCCGCCTGCTCCTGCCCGAAAGCCACGATCACCATGCCGGAGGTCAGCCTGTCCAGCCTGTTCACCAGTATCGGCGTGTCCTCAGCCTGCGGGAAGAGGGAGGGCAGGAGCATTTCCAGTGAATCATCCGGTCCGCCGGCGATGTGGGCCGTGTGCATGCCTCCCGGCTTGTACACGGCGGCAAAGTGCGGGGTGGCGCAGAGGATGCTGACGGGAGGCGTGGTACCGGACGGGCGGTCGGGCGCCGGGCGCGGGACAAGCCGGAGCTCGTCGCCGTGGGCAACGCAGAACCCCTTGGGTCTGGGAATGCCGTTGACCAGTATTTCGTGCGTCTCGAAACAGCGGCGGCGTTGGCGCATGCCGGTATCCGGCAGGAGCAGGGCGAGGGCTGCATCAAGGCGTTGGCCGTGCATGTCCGGGGGGACGATGGTGGTTGGCATGTCGGGCTGGTCTGTGGGCATTGTGCGCTGGACGTGTTGCTTCCGGTTGATGGATGGAGGAGACACTGCGTCATTTCAGGGGAATGCGCAAGTCTGCCGTCACGAACCGGATGTGTCCGTATGCATCAGAAGGGAGATGGCTGATACTCCATGATCAGGATGGAGATGTCGTTGCGGCAGGGGGTGGTGCAGAGCATCTGATCAAGGGTGGACGATATGCAGGCCAGCATTTCGTGCACGCCAAGGGTGTGGAAGCGTTCCAGCTCATCCCTGAACTGCAGGCGGCTGAACGGGCTGCCGTCCGGCTTCTGCATGGCGGTGACTCCGTCCGTGTACATGATGATGCGGTCCTTCGGGCGCAGGGAAAGGCAGATGTCCTGATACTGTCCTGCTCCCAGCGGCAGGCCGAGGGGAATGCCGCTGGCGCCGATTTCCGTGGTGATTCCGTCTCGCAGCAGGATGGGCATGGGCTGTCCGGCGTTGGCGAGAACAATGCGGCTTTGTGCGATCAGGGCATAGCTTGCCGTGACAAAGTGGCCGGACGAGAGAAGGCCATCGATGTCGCTGTGGATGTAGGAGAGGAAGTCGCTCGGGCTGGTAACGGCCCGCGTCTGCACCAGATTCGAGATGCGCATGGAGAGCATGGCTGCAGCCAGACTGTTGCCTGTGGTATCTCCCAGCAACAGTGCCGCCTGCCCGTTCGTCACGCTGCGGGAACTCAGAAAGTCGCCGGACACGGCGTGGGGCGAATGGGTGAAGATGGCGGTTTCGAATCCGTGGGGCCGGAGCATGGTGCTGATGGTCTCGGCGGGGGTGAGAAACCGTTGCTGCATCATGGCCCCCGAATGCAGGTCCCGTGCATGCTGCGATTCCAGCCGGTGAAGCCTTGAAAGCGTGTCCGCGTAGCGCATGGCATGCTGCATGGGTTGTTCACCCAGCAGGGCGGGGGTCATGCTCCTGTCAGAAAGCGGACTCATGCCTTCACCTCCTGCTGTGCGTTCCTTTCGGGGGCGGGGTTCCCCATGGGGAGCGTTATGGTGCAGGTGGTGCCCTGCCCAACCTCGCTGCTCAGTGAAATGGAGCCGCCGTGGATGCGCGCGATGATCCGGGCGATGGAAAGTCCCAGTCCCAGTCCCTGATGCCGTCTGCTCAGGGTATCCTCCACCTGGTAGAAACTGTCGAACACCTTGTCCATAAGGTTGCTCGGGATGCCGATGCCGTCGTCTTCAATTTCAATGACAGCCTGCTTTCCCTGTGACTGGCGGACTCTGATCGCGACGTTGCCGTTTTCCTTGCCGAACACGATGCTGTTCTGGATGATGTGACGAAGCATCTCGCGCAGCATGGCGGAATTGCCGCGCAGGATGACCGGATTGGACTGGTCGTGGTCTATGAACAGGGAAATGTTTCTACGCTCGGCAACGGGTTCGAGCAGTTCGAAAACGCTACGGATGAGCAGGGGAACCTGCAGGGGCTCCTGCTGCATTTCGTGCCGCTCGCCCTGCAGTGAGGCGAAGCGCAGGAGCTCGTCCACGATCTTGAACATGCGCAGACCTGATTCATGGATGCTTTTGAGAGCCTCGGCCTCCAGGGCAGGGTTGCTTCCCTGCTGGCTCATCAGCAATTCCGTGAATCCGAGGACACCGGTCAATGGCGTGCGCAGTTCGTGTGACAGCAGGGCAAAGAAGTCCTGCTTGATGTTTTCCATCTGCACTTCCTTGGTGGCGTCACGGAGCATGCAAAGCGTCCAGTTGTTCTTCATGGAACAGCATGTGGATCTGATGATGCGCCCGGATGAAAGAATGATGGTCTGTACCTGATTGGCCGAGAAGGGAGTCTGCGCAGGATGGATTGTACCGGAGTGGGATGCGCCGGCCTTGCGGAACAGTTCTTCAAGGTTGCCGCCGAGCATGCGGGCACGGGGCATGTCGAGCATGTCGCAGGCCGCCTGGTTGACCTCGCGGACCACCCCCTTATTGTTGGTGATGAGCGCCCCTTCCTGCATCATGTGGACGATGTTGGCGATATCCTCGTACACCTGCTTGAGCTGCGTCCTGCGCTGCCGCTCCATGTCATATACGGCGGCAAGATCCTCGGCATATCGAAGGAATTGGGACTGGCTTACGGCGCGGTCAATATCTCCGTATCCCATGCCGCCTCCTCGTGCTGCAACAGTCGCTCAACCTGCTGGATGAGTTCCAGCGGGCTGAACGGCTTGATGAAATAAGCATCGGCGCCGGCCTTTTCGCCGGCGGCCACATCCTCAAGCTGACCACGGGCTGTCAGTATGACGACAAGGGTCTGTTGCAGCTCGGGGTCCTTCTTGATGCGCCGGGTCGCTTCGAGTCCGTCGATCGTCCCCGGCATCATGAGGTCCATGAGAACAAGATCCGGTTTGTGCTCCCGGCACATGGTCACGGCCTGCTCGCCACTTTCGGCTTCGAGCAGCGTGTACTCCTCGGAGCGCAGGGTTACCTTGATGAGCTCTCGCACCTCGAGTTTGTCTTCGGTGATGAGTATGGTTTTCATCCTGAGCTCCGGGTCCTGTCGAGGTTTCAGCGTGAGAATGGGAGACCAAATCCCACGGAATCAGGATACTTCCGGGGAGAGGGACGGCACCTCGCGGCGTGCTGCAAGATAGCGGGAACTATTCGGGTACCAGGCCGGAGGCCCTGCGGGACTCCACGGGCGAGAGCTGGTAGCCGAGTTCCTGCGCCATGAACTCAAGGGCGGAAATGTCCTTGGTCACGCGCATGATTTCGAGCAACGTGTCGGCACCCAGCTTGGCGGACTGGTCATAGGGGTTGAGCTCGCGCATCATTGTGGGGTAGGGCTTGCCGATCTGTTCGGCGACCCACTTGGACTGACGGGCACCAAGGACCATGTTCTGGGTAACGCGGGTTACGGTTTCTCTCATGTCTCCACCCTCCGGATAGAATTTGGTTGCACCCTGTAAGCGGGAGGGGAAACCCGCCCAGCTTGAATGAGAATAGACCATGAAGTATGCACACCCGTAAATTAGGTGAGGACTGTATTTTGGGATTGAGATTCCCCGTATTTCCATGGTAGGGTTTTTGGGAATATCCCCCGCATGGTAGGTGGGACCGTATTGCATCACTCCCTGTCATCGTTCATCAGGGAAGGATCCTTTTTTTGCAGGAACGAGGAATGACCAGACAGCACTCCATCATCATCGCGGAAGACCATACCCTTCTCAGGGAAGGATTGAAGTCGTTGTTGCAATCGCTTCCCAACGTGCAGGTGGTGGGAGAGGTCAGCGACGGGCAGATGGCCGTGGACCTGTGTGAGAGCATCCAGCCCGACATGGTGCTCATGGATCTTTCCATGCCCCGCATGGATGGCCTCAAGGCTACAAAAATCATTAAAAAACGCTGGCCTGCAGTCAAGGTGCTGGTGCTTACCGTGCATGGCGCCAACGAGTATGTCTATTCGGCGCTTTCCGCCGGTGCGGACGGCTATATGCTTAAGGATGCTTCCAACGAGGAGTTTTCGCTGGCCATCCAGAGTGTGCTCCGGGGGAAATCCTATCTCTCCCCCGGCATCGCCGGGGATGTGGTCAAAGGATATCTCACGGGTGCCGTTTCGCAGGAAGGCGGCGGGGAATGGATGCAGCTGACGGCCCGTGAGCAGGAAATCTTCCAGCTGGTCTCCGAAGGATACAAGAACCGGGAGATCGCGGAAATGCTTGTTGTCAGCGTGAAGACGGTAGAGAAGCATCGATCGAACCTGATGCAGAAGTTAGGGTTGCATTCCGCCGCGGAGTTGCGGGCCCTGGCCATGGAACGGGGCATGGTTCTGCGCCGCCGCACCGTTGGCTGATCCTCCTTTTCCCCTTCCCGTCCATATTCCGTGATCGTGCGCCGGCATGCTGCGGCCTTCTGTCGTCACGGACTTCACATGAGAATGTCACGTGTCCGGCACACCATGCGAGCCCTTTCAGGTATTTCCCTGCGGGGGCGTAAGCATCAGGATGGACACGACATGATTGAATCCATGGAACTCGGCGGTGCGGGAGCGCGCTGCATGGGCAGGGGGCCTGTGGCGGCAGCCTGTTCCTCGTTTCTGCCGGGAAGGCTGTCGGTAACGGACCGATATGTGGTCGCCGCCTTTTTCGGAGCACTCTACTACTTTTTCGGGCAGCTTGGCATGCACATGGCACAGTATGCCCTGCCCATGGGGCTTGTCTGGCCTGCTACGGGTGTCGCCGTTGCCGCCACCTGGCTGCTGGGCAGCGTTGCCGTGCCCTTTCTGCTGCTGGCGGAACTGGCCACGGCATTGCCGCTGTATTCCATGCCGGGTGCCGTGACCCTGGCATGCGGCAACGTATTGGGGGTATGGCTGGGCGTGGTCTGGTATCGTCGCCTGCGCCTTGACGCGCCATATTTCATCGAGCCACGCAACACGGTCCTGTTCATGGTGTGTACCGCTTGCCTGCCCGCCGTAATCTCGGCTTCCGTGGGGGTCGTTGTCATGCAGCTGTCCGGGGCGATCAGCCCTGCCGAGGCCGGACATGCCTGGTGTATCTGGATGCTGGGCAGCATGACCGGATCCATGACGGTTTCCTCGTGCATTCTCGTGTGGGTGGCGGAGGGCTGGCGGAGCATCGGTCGTCTCACTTTGGAGCGGCTTGGCATATGGGCGCTCCTGCTGTGCGCCGCCTATTTCATTTTTGGTTCCTCCGAGGCGGGGATGACGTCGGATCGGCCCCTCGGTTTCGTGATGGCGCCCCTGCTCGCCTGGGCCGCCTATACCATGAGCCATCGGGAACTTGTCTCCGTTGTCCTTCTGGGCAGCGGCTATGCCGTATGGGCCACCCTTCAGGGCGCAGGTCCCTTTGTGGGGCTGGGCTACCCCGATTCCCTTCTGCTTCTGCAGGTCTTCATACTGGTACTGACATCCACCGCCTATATCGTGCATGCCACGGCCTCAAGCCACAGACTTGCGGTCCGTTCGCTCCAGATCACGCAGGATGCGGCGATTTTCAGCCTTGCGTCCCTCGCGGAAACGCGCGATCCCGAAACCGGCAGCCATATCCTGCGCACCCGCGAGTACGTACGGCTGCTGGCATTGCAGCTGAGCGGCCATTTCCGGTTCCGGGAATATCTGACACCCCGGCGCATAGAGCAGCTGTACAAGTCGGCGCCGCTGCACGACATAGGCAAGGTCGGGGTGCCCGATGCCATTCTCTGCAAGCCCGGCAGGGTGACGTCCGAGGAATTTGAGGAGATAAAGAAGCATACCCTGTACGGCAGGGACGTGCTGGCCAACGCCACGGGCCTGCTGGGAATGAACTCATTCCTGACCGTGGCGGAGGAAGTGATTTTTACCCATCACGAACGATGGGACGGCAGGGGGTATCCGCAGGGGCTGCAGGGAGAGGAGATTCCCGTTTCCGGGCGGCTGATGGCGCTGGCGGATGTGTACGACGCCCTGACGTCCAAGCGCTGCTACAAGGCCGCCATGCCCCATGAGGAGGCCAAGGGCATTATTCTGGAGGGACGGGGGACGCACTTCGACCCGGCCGTGGTGGATGCCTTTCTGCGTTGTGAACGGGATTTCCTGCAGGTGGGCGAGCGCTATCGGGACGGGGGCGCGGATGAGGCTGCGCCGGTTGCCGCACGGCGGGAGCGCTGAGCTGGCCGCCTGTTCCCTATGTTCCGACTGCCCATGATGCGCTCCATGGCCGGAGTCCAGAACCTAGGCCGCGAGATGCTCTATACCGTCAAGGCGCCACATGCCGCCGGTGACATCCCCCTTGAGAAAATGCCAGATTTCGCGGACCTGTTCCGTCTTTGCCCCACCTGTTGATTCCCGCATCAGGACATCGAAGAAGACGGTTGCCAGCAGGCCGTTGTCTTCGTCGCGGACCTCCAGCAGACGCGCATTCACGAGCAGGATTTCGGAGACGGAGGTTGCAGGCGTCTGCGCGGCCTGGCGGCTGATTTCATCCAGCACTTCCGGCGTGGTGAACTGGGCGATGTCGTTCATGTCCCGTGTGTCCCAGCTGTGCTGCAACCGCGAGAACACCAGCTTGGCCCCCTTGAGGAAATCCTCACTGTCGAAATCCTCCGGGATTTCGGCGTCGGCGCGATAGGCGTCGCGCGCAGTCCGTCCATCGGCAGGTGTCGGGGCGGCGATGCCCTCGGAGAGTTTGCGGGCGGGAGCGGGAGTGTCCGTATCACTACTCAGATAGTCCCACATGCTGGCAGCGCGTTCGTACAGCTGCGGGTTTGCCTCGTCCTCCGGGATATCCAGTACCCTGGGGGGGCGTTGCGGCTGCCGGGCATCATCTTCGTCATGCGAGGCTGCATGCTGCCTGGCGTTGCGGGTGGCGGGATGGCTCTGCATGTCCACAGGGGGGCGTGGCGTGCCGTTGCGTTGCCTGCCGTCCGTTCTGCCCTGCTGCTGTGTGGCGCTGCCGCTGCGCTTCAGGCGCAGGACAACGGAAACGCCCAGAAGCACCAGCAGGATGTCCGCGGCACCGATACCCGAAAAGGGTTCTCCATACACCAGCGAGCCTACCAGGGTGCCGGAGAGCAGTCCGTGCAGAAGGCCCCGGTCTTCGGGAACGTCAAGCCTCTGCATGCCTTGGTCCTGTTGGCTTTTGTCCGTGGCCGAAGGCATGGGAGTCATGTCTTGCGTAAATTCCGACCGGGCTTGGACATCCGGACTGGAGGGAAGTGCGTAAGCGGGGCAGGCAAGGGGAAGGAGCATCCAGGCTGCCAGAAACACGGTCGCCAGCGGAGAGGCAGGGCGACGCCGTCGGGAGACGATGAGTGGTGCGTACTGCATGCCTGCATCTGTACGCATATTGCGGGCCGAGTCAACCCCGCGGCAGGGGAGCGGGGCACATCAGGTGCGCCCTGCGCAGATCAGGCGATGATGGCCAGACTTTTCAGCAGCTGCAGGAATAGCTGGCGGTCTATGGGCTTGGGAACATAGGAGGTCGCCCCCCCCTTGTAGTAGGCCTCGACCACGTTCTTGGGGTCGTCCAGTGCCGTGGTCATGATGACCTTCACCTCGGCTGAGGAGCGGATTCCCTTGGCTTTCTCGATTTCGCGGATACGCTTGAGCGCCTCCTGTCCGTCCATTTCCGGCATCATGATGTCCAGACAGATCAGGTCGTACGGCGTGGAATCCAGCGAGGCCGCAAAGGCCTCCACGGCTTCAACGCCGTTAACGGCGATGTCGCATTCTCCGTAGGGGGTAAGAATGCTCTGCATGAACCGGCGGCTGGTGAAATCGTCTTCAACAATGAGAAAGCGCATGGATACTCCTGTATAAGCGGCTTGGGGGCATCATAGCAGATGGAGCATCGTTTTCAAGTGAATACAGGTGCGCTGTTCGATTTATACGCCTACCGGGTGCTGTCGGGCCACAGGAACGAAGCAGGGCCCCTGCGTGTGCAGGGGCCCTGGCGGCAGAAGGCAGGGAGAAGAGGCAGGCAGGGGTTATTTCTTTTTCCAGCCGTCCAGCTGCATCCAGAGGACAGCGCCGAGTTCAACGTCTTTCATCTGACCGTCCGGTCCCTTCATCTGAAAGTCGGCGGTGCTGAGGGCGGCAAAGCCCCACCAGCCGGCAAGGGGGCAGGTGAAGGTGAAGATGCCGTTGGCGTCAGCCTTCACGACCTGGGTAACGTGGTAGTCGGTGGGAGCGGCGAAACGGGCGTCACGATTGTAGTACTCGACCTCGACTTCGGCATTGGGCAGGGGGGCGCCGTCCCGCAGGACCTGGCCGGTGAAGCTGTTGCCGGCGTAGTTGCCGAAGGGGCGGGTCAGGGGGAGGATTTCCGTCTTCATGCCGAGGGGCTCATCCCATCCGCTTTCATCACCAAAGGCGGCAAGCACGGTCTTGGTGTAGTGGATGATGAAGCAGTTTTCCTCGGGTTCCCAGTACGGTACGGGCTCCATGCCGAAGGTATAAACGCCGGGGCGCTTGGCCGTGAAGCTGGCCTTCCAGGCTTCGTGGTCCATGACCTTGGTGGGCGAGAGCGAGGGGAGCAGATCCGTCTTCTTGCCTTCTGTGGCCACGAAGAATGCCTTGGGTTTGACCAGGTCCATGCCTATGAGGGCGAAGGGATGGGAGAAGGACAGTTCCATTGAGACGGTTTTCTGTTCCGGGGTGATGACATTACCCTGCGGGATGACCATGCCGAAATGGGCCATGGCGGCAGAGGCCCACAGGGTGAGAACTGTGACGGACAGGACGGTGAAACTGCGGCGCATGCGCTCCATGACGGCTCCTTTGGGTGAGTTTGAATTGGATAAAAAATAAAAATTGGTAGCACTTGGTTACACGAAACAAAAAACCGTGTCACGTGGAAATGCTGTACCTGCTCTCATTTTCTCCATTTGGGCGGGGGCATGCAAAGAGAACGCCCGGCTTCCTGCAGGAAGCCGGGCGCTGGTTTTGGGGCTGGGAAGGAGAGGGCTAGGCGCCCTTGCCGGTGATGACGAAGCCCTGGGGTTGCAGGCCCGTGGCGGAGGGGGTGCCGGCAATGCGGGCAAGGTAGGAATCACCCAGATCCTTGATATGGCCGGCAATGGCGTCGAAGTAGTTGAAGTGCGCCTGTTCCTCTTCAATGATCTGTTCGAAGAGCTTCATGCTGACGCTGTCCCCGTTGTCGCGACAGGTGAGCAGGAACTGGTTGTATACGTCGATGGTGTCATCTTCCAGTTCCGAGTCAAAGGGATAGATGGTGCTGATGGCCTGGCCGCGCTGCGGTTTGGCCGTGGGCTCTGTGGTGGGTTCGCCGCCCAGTTCCTTGATGCGTTCGGCAAAGGCTTCTGCATGGCGCATTTCGTCGATGGCGATGAGTTTCATTTTGCCCGCCAGCTCGCCGTAGTCCATGTCGTCCAGGCCGTAATGCTGGTTCATGTACTGGGAGATGGCCTGCAGTTCCATGCCGCGGGCCTTGTTCAGTACGTCGATGACGTTCTGTCTGCGCTGGTCCTTGTCTGCCATGGGTAGACTCCTTGCGGGGTGTTGTGTTGCGGTTTCATGGCCCCGGTATGGGCCTGTTTGTCATTTCTGAATCCCATAGCACAGCCTGCGGCGGAATGCATTGTGTTATGAATAATTTTTCGTGTCGGTGCGCGGAACAGGCTGCCGTGTTACCGGCCAAGCTGTTGCAGCCAGTCCTTCACGTTGGGAGTGTCGGGGGCCAGGCGCAAGGCCAGTTCGTAGTAGGTGCGTGCCTTGTCCGCCGTTCCTGCAAGATGAAAGATGCGTCCGAGGCGCGCCGCCAGCGGTGCGTTTCGCTTGCCGAAATTCGGATTGCAGGAGAGCGCCTTGTCAACGGACTCCGCTGCTGCGGCAAACTGCATGCCTTCGGCCTGCGCCAGGGCGCGGTTGAAGTAGAGATTTTCATCGCGGGGCACGCGGGCGATGGCCTTGTCATATTCCATGACGGCGTCCTGCCATCGCCCCTGTCGGCGCAGGGCGATGCCGAGCTTGTTCCAGACCTCGGCCAGCACGCATTCCGGGACCGCGCCGCCGAGACAGACAATGGTGCGCAGGTGGGGCTCGCAGGCATCGGGAAACTGGCCCATGCAGCAGTCGGCCAGTCGGGTCGCCACCTCGCCCAGCAGATGGGTGTCGCCCTGACCGGCAATGCGCACGGCGCAATCGAGGTTGGTATGCGCGCGCTCCTTCTGGCCGAGCACCAGATTGGCCTTGCCCATGTCGATCTTGCGTTCGTAATTGAGCGGGCTCAGGGTATCGAGTTTTTCGAGGTAGTAGAGTTCGCGCTCCGTATCACCGTGTTCGGCATAGTGCGTGGCAAGGCGCTGGACCGGCCCCATGTAGTTCTGGGCCGCCTCCATGGCCTGCTGGTATTGCAGGATGGCTTCTGCGGGTTTGCCGAGGTCGCGGAGAGCGTCACCGCGCAGCATCAGGCCGGAGGCGGAATCAGGCTTGAGGGCGAGGATGCTGTCGGTGATGCTCAGGGCCGATTCGGGATCCCCTTCCGCCAGCAGCAGCTTGGCCTGTTCAATGAGCTTGCCCAGCCGGGCGGGCGGATCGATGGCGTTGGCGATCTTTTCGATAAGCGTGTTCAGAGACAGGGGCTTGACGATGGTATTGTCCACGCCCAGCTCGAAGAGCAGGGCAAGGGCGTCACGCGTGATATCGTTGGTCAGCACGATGACCCGGATCTGGGCGGACATGGATTTGATCTTCTGGACGTACTGGTCGAGCGGACGGCCCCGGAATCGTTGTTCGAGGATGATGAAGGGCTGTCTGCCCGCCTCGAGATGCCCGGGGATGGCGTCGAGCAGTTTCTCGATGCCCTTGAGGAAGAGCACATGGGTATGGGGGATGCCCAGTTGCTTGAACAGCGCGGACTGCAGCATCTTCACGAAGATGGGGTCTTCGGAAATGACAAGGAAGATGCCGTGGTTGTTCACGGCGAAGTCATGGATGACTCCCTGCAACTGTGCTGCATAGTCCATGGAGCACCTCCTGTCTGCATCATTCCGGAACGCATCCCGGTTGTGCGGTGGCGCAATGGCATCCCCGGATCGCATGGCCGATGCGGGGCCGGTGTCTCGTGTCCCCTCGCCGATCAGCAGCGGGCATGCATGCGCGCTTCGATCCCCTCTGGCGTTTTGGGAATGGGGCGTCCCAGAACGCGGCTGCCGGTGGCGGTGATGAGGATGTCATCCTCGATGCGGATGCCGCCGAAGTCGCGAAAATGTTCCAATGCATCAAAGTCGATAAATTCCCTGCAGATCTTTTCTGCCTTCCATTTGTCCATGAGGGCCGGGATGAAGTAGCAGCCCGGCTCCACCGTAAGGGTCAGGCCGGGGAAGAGTTCGCGGGCAAAGCGCAGCGAGCGCAGGCCGAACTGGTCGGAGCGGGTATGGGCGGCGTCGTAACCCACGTGGTCTTCTCCAAGGTGCTCCATATCGTGGACATCCAGCCCGAGCATGTGGCCCAGTCCGTGCGGCATGAACAACGCGTGGGCCCCGTTGTGCACAATGTCTTCAACGTTGCCGCGCAGCAGGCCCATGGCCCGGAGGCCATCGGCGAGGCTGGTGACGGCGGCCATGTGGCAATCGCGGTAGGCAATGCCGGGGGCCGCCATGCGGATGGCGGTCTGCTGGGCGTCGAGGACCAGTGCGTACACGTCCTTCTGGCGGCTGGAAAAGAGGCCGCCCACGGGCAGGGTGCGGGTGATGTCCGAGGCGTAGTGCAGGTCGGATTCCGCGCCCGAATCAATGAGCAACAGGTCGCCCTGGTGCATGGTATGGCTGTAGTCGTGGTTGTGCAGCACCTCGCCGCGCACCGAGCAGATGGTGGTGAAGCTGTTGTGCGCACCGCCCAGAGCCACGGTGGAATCCAGCGCTGCGGCAATGCAGCGTTCGCCAAGGCCGGGGCGGGCCAGCTCCATGGCCTTGGCGTACATGGCGTAGGAGATGCCAAGGGCCTTTTCCATTTCGGCAATTTCTTCGATGCCTTTGACAGAGCGCTGGGCGACCACGCTGCGAATGAGCGGCAGGGAGGCTTTGTCACGCAGGCCCCACCCGCACTCCGACAAGGTGGTGTTGAAGTGCTCCCCGGTGCAGTGGGCCAGCCAGCAGGCGGTGGCCAATCGGTAGGGGGGCAGGAAATGAATGGTCCTTCCGGCTTTTTGCGCGGCCTGCAGGGCTGCGGAAAGGGCGCTGTTGGTGCCGCCCGCCGTGCAGCCGCAGCGCTCGGCACGGGCTTCGAGGTCCGGCTTGGGACCGGTCCAGATAATGTCGTCCATGGACGGGTCGTCGCCCCACAGGGCGCTTTCACCCGTGTCCAGGTCCACCGTGCCGTTGAGGTCAGCCTGATCGTGTCCGAAAAAGTACAGGAACGTGGAATCCTGCCGGAAGTGGTAGGTGTTGTCCCGGTAGTTGAGCGGAACCTCTTCGTTGCCGGGCATGAAGACAATGCCCCGGGCCCCCTCAGCCGCAAGCTGCTGAAGGAGGGTGGATCTGCGCTGGGAGTAAGTGGCGGCGGAAAACATGGCTGGTCTCCTTGTGGTGCATGGACGGGCGCCGGTCGGTATCTATAGGAGTATGGCACGAACAGGGGCGTGTTGCAACGTGTTGACAATGCAAGAACGGTCGGTCGCGACAGCCTTCTGCCACCCGCTATCCGGACGCGGGCAGGGCAAAGCGTTCACGGTACTGACCGGGAGTGAGTCCCGTATGCTGGCGGAACATCCGCCGGAAGGATGTCGCGTCAACATACCCTACGGCCGGGGTTATCTCCTCGAAGCTCAGGGGGGTGGACTCCAGCAGGCGGCGGGCCGCATCGGTGCGCAGCCGTTGCAGGTACGCTTTGGGGGACTCCCCGGTGGCGGCCCGGAAACGGCGCAGAAAGGTGCGTTCGCCAAGGCAGGCTTCGGCGGCGAGAGCGGAAACCGGACACGGTTCGGCATAGTGGGCTTCCAGCCATTGCTGCACCCGCAGAATCGCCTTGTCGCCGTGGTTGGTCCGGTATCCGCCGAGACTGTAGGGCGTCTGGTGCTCCCGGTGCGGATCGATGAGCATCAGGCGGGCGACATGGGCGGCCTCCTGCGGGGAGCGATAGCGGCTGATGAGGTAGAGCGTAAGGTCGAGATAGGCCGTCACGCCGCCGGCGCAGAGATAGTCGCCTCCGTCCACCAGCATGCGTTCAGCCCTGAGGTGTACCTTGGGAAACCGTTCTCGGAAGTCTGCGGCCAGATTCCAGTGCGTGGTGGCCTCGCGGCCGTCCAGCAGCCCGGCAGCTGCAAGCAGGAAGGCTCCGGCACAGAATGAGGCCATGACCGTTCCCTTGGCATGCAGGGTGCGCAGGGCCGAAAGGAGCGCCGTGTTGCGGCAGTGCCGGGAGATGTCGCCCAGAATGGCCGGGAGGATGAGCACGTCCGGATTCGGAGTGGTCAGGAGCGGGGCGTCCGGTTCAACGGGCACCCCGCCGAACGTCTGCACCGGTGTACCGTCCACGGAGCGCACCGAGACAAGAAAGGGGCCGGGGGCGTCGTGACCTTCGCTGTGTGCGGCCGGGGGCGCTGGTTGTTGGCGTGCATCGGCGACCATGAACATGTCCCGGGGGCCGGTTATGCCGGAGTGCAGGCAGCCGTCCAGGGCGAGTATGGCAATCTGCATGGGACCTCCTGTGTAATACCATATTGTCTGTTTTCACCTCTTATTTGTCAAATGCGACACTCGCGCCCCGATGCCCGTACGCCTATGGTTGCCCTGTCGCGCCATGGTGGCGCGGCCTACATACCAAGGGAGGGACGTATCATGGCTGATCCGGAAAACATGGTGCACACGGCACTGCTGATCATCGATATCCAGAACGACTATTATCCGGGAGGCGCCTTTGCACTGGACGGCGCCGAGACCGCAGGAGAGAGGGCAGGGGTGGCATTGGCCGCCTGTCGGCGTCATGGGGTGCCCGTGGTGCACGTGCGGCATGAGTCGGTTGCTCCGGGGGCGCAGTTCATGCTGCCGCAGACGGAGGGCAGCCGCATCCATGGCGATGTGGCTCCGATGGCAGGAG
>QKEJ01000056.1 GCA_003252375.1 Halodesulfovibrio sp. | reverse complement strand
TGGGACCACATGGCACCGCCATGGTGCCGCTTGATGGTGACGAAGCGTGCAAAATCCGGCAGCCACGAGTGCTGGCGGCAGAAGCGGCAGAACTCGAAATCCTTCTCTATCCAGTGCCGGTTCCGCTCAAAGGCGGCCCGGAGGACCCTGTGGCGATGGGCCTCCACTGCGGGATAGTCCACCCGCGCGGGATCATCCTGCAGGGGGCAGTCTATGTCCGCCCAGGAGAGCAGGCCGTCCTCCACCAGCTTTTCCGGGCTGATGAGCAGGGCATTGCCCGCAAACGCGGAGCAGCTGGAGTAGGGGGAGTTGCCGATGGCGGGCGAGGTGGGACCAAGAGGCAGAATCTGCCAGTAGAGCTGGCCGGTATCACGCAGAAGACGCGCGAACGCATAGGCCGCAGGGCCCATGTCGCCAATGCCGAATCTGGACGGCAGGGACGTGATGTGCAGCAGCAGGCCGCTGGCTCGGGTAAACATGGTGAACCTCCCGTTGGGGTCTCGCGTGGCAGACTCTCAGGACGCCTATGCTAGCACAGAGGCGCGGAACGGGTAATGATAGGTCCCGCATGCGCATGATAGCACAGGGCCCAGCGTGCCGCCAGAGGGGAACGGGCCGGAATCATTGCTGGATGCGGTAGTGGTACCGGTGGCTGAGGGTGAACCCCAGTCCTGCATACAGCGAGACCGCCGGTGTATTCGTCTCCAGCACCTGCAGCCAGCCCGTGGAGAGACCGAGGTCCCGGGCATGCTGCAGCAGGCCAAGGACCATGGCCCGGGCGTGCCCCTGCCGGCGATGTGCAGCATGGGTGCGGATGTCGAAGAGGCCGAAGCCGTCGCCCTGCGTGACAAGCATGCCGCAGGACACGGGACCGTTGTCAACCTGACGGACGGCGAGTTGCGCCCTGCCTTGCGTGAGGGAAATGATAAGGCCGAGGAGGGTGCGTTCCGCATCGGACTTGCCGCTCAGCGCCTGTTCGCAGCCAAGCCATGCGTCTGCAGGGAGAAAGGCCGGAGCCTCGGCGGTGTTCAAGAGAGGGAGGTCCCGCACGGAACGGGCCATGACCAGCGAGGGATCGGCCACTGTATACCCTCGTGCAGCGAGCATGCAGTCCAGCGCCAGTTCGGCCCTGGTCTGCGGCGTGTCCGTGCCACGCACGCCGGAGGCAATGCGGAAGATGGCTGGCCGTCCGCGGGAGGCGAACCACGCTTCCACGGAGGCGATGTCCGCTTTCGAGAGCATGACGGGAGCAAGGAGACAGGCGCTGTTGGAGCGCTTGGTGAACCCCTGTGTGTGACGCAGCAGCAGTGGTCCGGCATGTTCGGTCTCCTGTGCCGGCCAGGCGGACAGGGCATCCCGGTCAAGTTCGGCTGGTGAGGGAACGGGAAAATGGGAATGGGACGACAGGGAATACGGGACGTGAGCGGACATGTGGGCCTCCTGCTGGTGTGCCGCGATACGCGGGCGAGTGGCGGATGACGACGGGGCCTGGCCCTTCGGTTCCGTCACGCGGGCAGGGGCAGGCAGCCTAGTAGAGGTAGAAGAACTGGGCTGAGGATCGTCGTCGCAGGGAACCCTGCAGAGCGTCTGCGGGGTCGAACCCGAGGGCGGAGCTGAGCAGGTCGCGCAGCATGTTCGTTTCCACGGGTGGGCCTTCCAGATAGGACACGTCCTGGTTCGCAGGGAGCTTGCACAGCTGCTTGAGCCTGGCGTCTGCATCTTCCATGTCGCCGAGGTTGTCCACGAAGCCAAGCGCCTTGGCCTGCCGGCCGGTCATGGCCCGGCCGTCCGCATACGGGCGGATGGCGTCCATGTCCATCTTGCGGCCCGTGACGATAGCCTCGAGGAACTGCTCGTACATGTCGTTGACAAGGTTCTGCAGGTAGTCGCGTTCCTTGTCGGTGAGCGGCTTGAAGGGACTGCCCGCATTCTTGAGCTCGCCGCTGGTCAGGTCGACATGCGCGATGCCGATCTTGTCCATGAGCCCCATCATGTTGGCCATTTCCATCTTCACGCCGATGGAGCCGGTAAGGGTGGAGGGGTTGGCCACGATCTCGTCCGCCGCTGCTGCGATGTAATAGCCGCCGCTGGCGGCCACGGTTCCCATGGAGACGACCACGGGCTTCACGGCAGCGAGCTTGCGCACGGCGTTATACATTTCCTGCGAGGGCGCAACGGCCCCGCCGGGGCTGTCGATACGCAGCAGAACGCCCGCAACGGTCGGGTCCTCCCGCAACTCGCGGAGCCAGGATGTCACCTTCTCGGCATCGGTAATCATGCCCTCTATGCGGCACAGTCCGAGGCGGTTCTCCCTGAAGAGACCGCCCCGGACGTGTGTGCCGGAAAGACGCAAGGCGGCCATGGCACCTGCGAACAGGGCCACGGCCGCCATAATGAGCATGAGGCCAAACAGAAGCGGGTGCTTCTGGATGAAGGGCAGCTTATTCTGCTGCATCCTCTTCGAACTTCTGCTTCAGAAGGTCGCCGAGATTCTGGCCGGCTTCAGAGGAACCGGTGCGGAATTCGCGGGGCTTCTTGCGATCTTCGTCATCCTTGAGCTGCTTGATGGAGAGGCCGAGACGGCGTTCTTCCGCGCTCACGTGAATGACCTTGGCCTGGATGGTGACGCCTTCCTTGAACATTTCGTTGGGAGACTTCACCTTCTTCTGGCTGATTTCGGAAACGTGGACCAGGCCTTCAATGCCTTCTTCCACTTCCACGAACAGGCCGAAGTCGGTGATGTTGGTCACCAGACCTTCAATGAGGGCGCCAACGGGGTAGTTGGTGGGCACCTTGGTCCAGGGATCTTCGGTCAGCTGCTTCACGCCCAGGGTGAACTTTTCGTTCTCCTGGTCCACGGTCAGCACCTTGGCCTGAACGGTGTCGCCAACATTGTACACTTCGTTGGGGTGGCGGATCTTCTTGGTCCAGCTGATGTCGGAAACGTGGATGAGGCCGTCGATGCCGTCCTCGATGCCGATGAACATGCCGAATTCGGTGATGTTCTTGATAACGCCTTCAAGCACGGTGCCTTCGGGGTACTTTTCGGCAACCACTTCCCACGGATTCGGCTTGACCTGCTTCATGCCGAGGGAAATGCGCTTCTTGTCTTCGTCAACACCGAGGATGACCACGTCCACTTCGTCGCCGACGCGAACCATCTGGGAGGGGTGACGCAGCTTGCGGGTCCAGGACATTTCGGAAATGTGCACGAGACCTTCCACGCCGGGCTCCAGTTCAACGAATGCACCGTAGTCAACAAGGTTGGTAACCTTGCCGGACAGGCGGGCGCCTTCGGGGAACTTGGAGGTGATGTCCTGCCAGGGATCGGTGATGAGCTGCTTCATGCCAAGGGAAACCTTCTGGTTGTCCTTGTCGAAGCTCAGAATCTTCAGTTCCAGTTCCTGACCCAGGGAAACGAGTTCCTTGGGGTGACGGATGCGCTTCCAGGACATGTCGGTGATGTGGAGCAGACCGTCGAGACCGCCGAGGTCGACGAAGACGCCGTACTCGGTGATGTTCTTGGCCTTACCCGTCACGATCTGGCCTTCTTCAAGGCTTACGAGCAGTTCCGAGCGCTTGGAATCACGTTCTTCTTCAAGCAGGACGCGGCGGGAAACGATGACGTTGCTGCGGCGACGGTTGATCTTCAGAACGCGGAATTCAAATTCTTCGTTAACAAGGGCGTCCATGTCCGGCACGGGACGCAGGTCCACGTGGGAACCGGGCAGGAATGCTTCCACGCCGCCCAGATCAACGGTGTAGCCACCCTTGATGCGGCGCATGATGCGGCCCTTGATGGTGGTTTCTTTTTCCTGCACTTCTTCGAGCTGGTCGAAGAGCTGCATGCGCTTCGCCTTTTCGAAGGAGAGGGTGATGGTGCCTTCCATTTCGTTCTTGCGAACAACGAAGACGTCCACCTTGTCGCCAACCGCAACGGTCAGTTCACCGTCGGGGCCTGCGAACTCGGCAGCGGGAATCTGCCCTTCGGATTTGAAATTTACGTCTACGAGGACGTAATCGTTGCTTACGCGAACGATCTCTCCCTTGACGATGGAACCTTCGTCCAGATCACCAAAATCTGAGCTGAGGTAGTCTTCAAGGGCAGCTTCGAAACTGATGTCAGCGTCGAAATTGTTGTTTTCCATGGTTTCCATACGAAATCCTCCAACCAACGAATATTTTCCCATCCTTTACGACGGGATTGGGTCTATTATCAGATTGCGCCGCGAAACTCAACCGTAACGGCCCGAAAACCTTTGCGCGGCAATGCTTCCGGTCTGCGGACACGTTGCTTCGAAAAAGCCAGCAAAAGCGGCGCGATGGGGCGGCATGGGGCGGAGGTCGTCTGCCCGGTGGCGTGCGTGTCGCAACAAATCGCAAAAAAAAGTTAGCTCAGGGCGACCAGATCGTACTCCCGCGTTTCCACGATGTCCGCCTCCACCATGGCGCCGGGTTCCACACCGGGGCCGCTGATGTAGGTTACGCCGTCCACCTCCGGTGCCTGGAACCATGTGCGGCCGATGTGCAGGCCCGGCCACTCCTCGTGTTCGGCGTCCACGAGAATGTCCATGCGTTCGCCCTCGCAGGTGGCCAGTATCTCCTCGCTGATTTCGGCCTGCAGCTCCATCAGGGCATCACGCCGCCATTCCTTGGTGGTGTCCTCCACCTGTTCCGGCATATCCGCAGCAGGAGTCCCTTCTTCCGGCTGGTAGGCGAAGACGCCGAGATGATGGAAGCGGGTTTCGGCGATGAAATCGCGCAGGTGTTCCCAGTGCGCCTTTGTTTCTCCGGGGTAGCCCACAATGAAGCTGGTGCGCAGGGCCGCCTCGGGAAAGACGTTCCGGATGCGGTCCACCACTTCGCGCGGGTTGCGGGCGAAGGGGCGTCCCATGCGCGAAAGCACGTCCGGGTGTGCATGCTGCAACGGCACGTCGAAATAGGGGACAAAGGGAGCCCCTGCATCCCGCAGATAGGAGAGGAATTCCTTGGTCAGGCCCGCAGGGTACAGGTACATGAGGCGCAACCGGGCCAGACCGTCCAGGGGCAGCAGGCGGTCGAGCAGGTCGCGCAGGCCGTGCTTGAGCCCGTTGTCCCTGCCGTAGCCGGTCACATCCTGCGCCACGAGAACGAGTTCCTTCACGCCCTGGCCCAGCAGGTGCCGCGCATCGCGCTCGACGCGCTCGGCAGGGGTGCTGGCAAGAGGGCCCCGAATGGAGGGGATGGTGCAGAAGGCGCAGTTGTGGTCGCAGCCGTCGCTGATCTTCAGGTAGGCGTAGGAAGGTCCGGTGGAGAGGATGCGCATGGGATCCTGCCGGGGGGGCAGCCCAAGGGCTTCTGCAACCATGCCGGGCCAGCGGACCATGTCGAGGTTGGTGAGCCACAGATCCACCTCGGGCAGCTCCGCGGCAAGTTCATCACGGCCGTAGCGGCCCACGAGACAGCCGGTGACGGCTATCAGGGGGCGCCGCGCAGCCTGCTCGGCATCCTGTATGGCCTGCAGGATGGTGCGTACGGACTCTTCCACGGCGGGCTGGATGAATCCGCAGGTGTTGATGAGCACAAGGTCTGCAGCCGCAGGATCATCCACGGGCTGCATGGGGCCGGGAACGGCTCCCAGCAGCCACTCCGAATCCACCCTGTTTTTCGGGCATCCGAGGCTGATGGAATAAATGCTTATCATGATGCGGCAATCCGGTTATTGTGTCATGAACAATGGTGTGTCCGCCCCATGTCCGTAGCTGTAGAGGGAGGCAGGCACCTGCTGTTCGGGTTGTAATATCATTTCTTGCACTATGCCAGTCCGGGCCAGCTCGGGCCAGCTCGTACCAGTTCGGGACTGCTGTAGCCAGACCAAGCCTGTTGGCGGAGACGATAATGAGCAATACGTTCCAGAATGCCGAGACCGGCGAGCTGGTGTCGCGACGGTTTGTCGTGGCGCTCGTGGGGGCGGGGAAGCCCTTCAAGGACCTTGTCCGGCTTGTCTGCAGGCCGGATTTTGCGGAATCCTTTCCCTGGGTGGCTGTGGCGGGGCTCGCCAACGTGCCTCCCGGTGCACTCCGGGCTGTTCCCTGTTTTGACTCGCTGCCCATGTTCGAGACCCACACGGCCCTATTCCAGGCTCTCCCGGAAGTCAACATGGTGGTGGACCTTTCCGACGACGCCGTGTTCATGGATGCCCTGCGTGCGGATGCTCCGGCCGGCTGTTCGGTGCTGCACGGTGATGCCGCAGGGCTGGTGTGGGAACTGCTGATCTCGGAAAAATTGTGTCATACCTGCATGCGTGACCTGCGTCGGGCCCAGGATCTCTTTGCCACCCTCATTGATCAGGTGGACGAGGATATTTTGCTGCTGGATACCGAGGGGCACATCGTGGACCTGAACCGTTCCATCCTGCTGCAACGGGGCGGAAGCAAGCAGGACTACATCGGGCGCTCCTGCTGGGAACTGGACGGCGGCAACTTCTGTTGCACGCCGGAGAAGGGCGGCTGCACCTTCCGCGAAACGCTGGAAACGGGCCGCAAGGCCGAGCGCATTCACAGCAAGGTGACCGAGGACGGCAAGGTTCAGTTCTTCCGCATCTATACCTATCCGGTGTTCGGACAGGACGGAGGCATTTCCCGGATCATAGAAATGCGGCGCGATATTACCCACCGCACGCACATCGAGCAGCGGTTGCAGCAGGCCGAGAAGATGGCCGCCATCGGCGAGCTGTCCACCTACATTGCCCACGAAATCCGCAACCCGCTCTTTGCCATTGGAGGGTTCGCCAATTCCTTGCTTCGTTCTCCCACTCTTGACGAGGGGGCTCGCGAGAAGGTGGAGATCATCCTCAAGGAGTCCAAGCGCCTGGACGCCATCCTCAAGACCACGCTCAACTTCGCGCGCCCCACGGACTCGGACGAGGGCGAGGTGGACCTCAATCTGGTCACCGCAGAGACGTTGCAGCTTATGCGCATTGGCTGCGAGGAGCGCGGACTGAAGTTCTCCGTACGTCTTGTGCCCTCCATTGCCGTGGCCAAGGGTGATGCCGGCATGATCAAGCAGTGCCTCATCAATCTGGTGAAGAATTCGCTGGAGGCCATGCAGGAGGGGGGCATGCTTACCGTGGTCACGGGCATGACCCAGACCCACGTGTTCGTGACTGTCGAGGACACGGGGCACGGCATTCCGGACAGCCTACGCGAGAAGGTGTTTTCGCCCTTCTTCTCCACCAAGGACAAGGGGGCCGGTCTCGGACTTGCCATGACCAAGAAGATTGTGGAAGAAATGGGCGGCTATGTGGAGTTGAGCAGCAAGGAAGGCGAGGGCACCATCATTTCGCTCTATCTGCTGCCCGTACTGGCCGTGGAAGGGGAAACCGAAAGCGGATTCAAGGAATCCATGATGAACGGCACCGGGCTTGGGTTCGACGGCGAGGAACCC
>QKEJ01000173.1 GCA_003252375.1 Halodesulfovibrio sp. | reverse complement strand
CTTTCCTCCCTGCTGCATCCCAGCGAGTATTCTTCCATAGCCCGTCTTTCCGCCGGGGAGGCGCACGCCGCGTTCTACCGGTGCTGGGTGCGCAAGGAGGCTGTCCTCAAGGCGCTGGGTGAGGGATTGGTGAACAGGCCCCTGAGCAGTTTCGTGGTCTGCATTGATGCGGCGGCCCGGGACTGGCTGCAATCCCCGCTGGCCGATGAGCCGGAATGGACAACGGCGGACATTGATGCCGGGCCGGGATACCAGTGCAGCGTGGCGGTCATGGCGGCGCGGATGCCATTGGTGGCTCGATGGGCTTCCGTGGAGTGTCTTGCCGGCTGAGAACTCCGGTTGGGCCTCGGGAGTGTGACCAGAGACTAATTATTTGTTTTCAAATATAGCATGGCATGGTATAACAGGGTATGACAGGGCAAAAGGACACATCCACTATGCGCTTTCGGGAAATGACAAGGGTCGTCTGCGGTGCGGCCATATGCCTCTGCCTGCTTGCCGGGCCGGCATGGCCGGCACCGGCTGCGGGAGCAGGCGTGAAGACTGTGGCCTACTTCGAAGCCGGGCCGTACTGGGAATTTTCGCTTCTGTACAAGGAGGTCATGGCCGCTCTTGAACGGCATAACCTCAAGGAGTACGTGCGCACGCCGGACAATCTGCGGATCAGTCCGGGCTGGGGCCGGGACAGGGCCGAGTATCTGGCGGAGGCGCGCAGGCTCATGCAGGACCCGTCCGTGGATTTGATCATCAGCATGGGAACCGAGGCCACCACCGCCCTGTTGGCCGAGAATAACGGCCGGACCCCCATCGTCTCCATTGATGTGGCCGACCCCGCAGGGGCGGGCATTGTGGATGCGGACACGGGCAAGGGGGCGGCGAACCTGATCATCCAATATGTGAAGGACAAGTGGTGGCAGGTGTTTGCGCTCTTTCACAAGGCTGTTCCCTTCGCCCGTCTGGGCATCATGTACCATGATTCACCCGAAGGCCTTTCCTACTCCAACGTCAATGAGGCCCGTGAAGTGGCTCGCGAGCGAGGATTCACGCTGGTGGAGTATGGCAAGCTCGACAAGGCGGAAAGCTATGCGTCGTGCGAGGAGGGCGTGCAGGCGCTGCTGGATGAAGGCATCGACGCCTTTTACATCTCGGCGCTCAACTGCTTTGACTGGACCCAGGGTAACCCTGAACCCATGATCAGCCGCCTGCATGCCGCAGGGGTGCGGACGTTTGCCCGGGATGGCAGCGTGCATGTGCGCAGGGGGGTGCTCATGGGGTTGTCCACCATAGACTACCGGCCCACAGGGGAATTCTATGCAGAACGCATCGGCAGGGCCCTGGCCCTGATTCCTGCCGGTCAGCCGTTGGCAGACATTAAGTATCAGCCAAAAATTACAATAAATTTGGTCACCGCAAGGGAGCTGGGCATGGATATCCCGCTCGTCCTTCTTGTTTCTTCGGATGAGATTTTCGACTCCAGTCTTGCGGAAGTCAAAAAGGCGATTGAGGTGCAGTAGGCGTATCAGGATCGTGTAACCGAATGGAAAAGGAGCTTCTTACCATGGCAAAGAAGAATTCCGAACAGGCTACCGGCGTAACGGAAGAACAGGCTGCGGCAGAAAGTGCGGAATCGGTAGCGGCAACGGTACCCAGCGAATGCGAGGTGGACGCCATCATCCGCAAGCGGGTTTACGCCGCAGTGGGTGTTGGATTCGTGCCGGTGCCGCTGGTGGACCTTGCAGGGCTCACGGCAATCCAGCTTGAGCTCATTCACGCCCTGTCCAAGGCATACGGCGTGGAGTTCAAGAAGGAGCGGGTCAAGTCCATACTGTCGTCGTTGTGCGGCGGTGCTCTTACCGTGGTCAGCGTTCCGCTGCTGGCGTCGGTCTTCAAGAGCATACCGATCATCGGCACAACCACCGGGGCTGCCACCATCAGCATTACCGGTGGCGCCACAACCTATGCCATCGGCTGGGTGTTCGACAGGCATTTCAGGAAGGGCGGATCGCTCAGTTCCTTTAATGCCGAAGAGGCCAAGGGCTATTTCAAGACCAAGCTGCAGGAAGGCAAGGATCTGGTCTCGCGCATGAATCCCAAGCGCAAGACCGATGCCGAGGAAAAGGTCGTCGACGCCGATTCCGCACCGGCGTAGAGGCCCGCAGCTGGCGGCAGGAAGCCTGTGACGGTGCAGCGGGAGGCTGGTTCCTCCCGCTGCTCGGCACGGATGATTTTCGTGGAAATCCCTGTCCGCCCTCCGGAAACGGCGGGCAGGGGGGACTTGTGTGTCGCCGTGGCTGCGGGGGTATTTCGGATCGTCATGGTGCACGGGGATGAACCGTCAAGAAGACAGGGGACCGGATAATCAATGCTGCAACTGAAACAGTCACATTTTCTCACATTGCTCCGGGAACAGGCCGGGAGTGAGGGCAACCGGCTCATGGCGGCGTGCATCGCCTCGGGCGTGATGCAGGGCCTTGCCGTCTTCACGGTGCTGCAGGGGCTTGAACAGCTTTCCGGAGACGGCATCCGGTTTCATACCTTTCTGGCCTTTCTCGTGTGCATCGGCACCTTCTACGTCCTGTTCAAGTATATTACGGGACGTGCTGCCCTTATTGCCCTGCGCGGGGTCATGGAATGGCGCATGCGCATCGCCACCAAGCTGCGAAGCATTGCCCTGCTGGAATATCGCAGACTCAATGCCGAACAGGTGCAGGCCGCCCTGCTGGACGGCCGGGAAATGGTGGTGGAAGCCGCGCGCATGCTCATGGCCTCGGCGGCGAATAGCGTGATGATTCTGGTGGCTTTTGCCAAGATGCTCACCGTGTCGGTTCCCGGTACGGTGGGCGTGGTTCTGCTCATGACGCTGGGGTTGTGGACCTTTCTGCGGCTCATTGGCAGCGTGCAGGCTCTTATGGGGCCTGCGCGGGAGGCGGACATGCAGTTTTCCTCCAGCCTGCGCGACCTGCAGGAGGGGTTGCTGCAACTCAAGCTGCACAAGCCCAAGACCACGGATCTCTTTGGCAGCCAGATCATTCCCGGTCTGGAAAGGGCCTCGCAGGCACGTGAGGCCACGGAGCGCAGGCATGCGCTGGGCATTTCCTTCTTCGCCATGTTCAACCTGCTCATTCTTGGGCTCATCCTCTTTCTCATGCCCGGATTCATGGGCTTGAGCGCCACGGATACCTCCACACTCCTGGTGCTGTGCATGTTCAGCCTCAGTCCCATGATGAGTCTGGTGGGCTTTGTGCCGCTGCTCACCAAGGTGGAGATGAGTCTGCAGGAGCTGACGCACATGGAGGAGGAAATTGATGCCCGTGCCGAGGCGTTTGAACGCGAGGCCGTCGCCATGCGCTGGCAGCACCCCGATCCGGTGGTGCCGGAGTTCGCTTCCATCACCATGCGTGATGTATGCTTTGACTATCTGGACGGGCAGGGTGTGCGCACCTTTGGTATCCGGGTGGATGATTTCCATCTGGTGCGGGGTGAGCTGGTGTTCATCCGGGGGGGCAACGGGTCAGGCAAGTCCACGTTCATGCACCTCTTGAGCGGGCTGCTCATGCCGCAGGGAGGCGCGTGGGCGCTGAACGGCGCTCCGGTTGCCGACGTGGGCATGGAGGCCTACCGCAATCTCTTCACCATTGTGCCCACGGATTACCATCTCTTTGCCCGCCCTCTGGGGCTCGACGTGTCTCCCCGGAGAATGGAGAAGGTGCTCAGAACCATGCGCATTGAGTCCAAGGTGCGTCTTGATGGAGACGGCATGTTCTTGACGCTCGAGCTGTCGGCCGGTCAGCGCAAGCGGCTGGCGCTTGCCTGCGCCCTGCTGGAGGAACGCAGCGTCTACCTGTTTGACGAGGTGGCTGCGGATTTTGATCCACAGTTCCGGCGGTTCTTCTATGAGGAACTGCTGCCCGGGCTGAAGGGCGAGGGGGCGACCATTCTCGCCATCTCCCATGATGACAGGTACTTCCATGTTGCGGACCGGGTGCTGACCATGCGCGAGGGTGTCTTTGTCGACAGTGACGGGGAGGACGCATGAGCCGGAATGCATGGCGCATTGTTGCGATAGGGGTGGTGGTCAGCCTCTGTCTTCTGACGGCCCGCAGCGTGTCCGCAGAGGATTTGGATGTCCGGACCAATATCGAGCTGGTCCGTGACCTGTTCAACCACGTGAACACGACCCGCCCTTCGGTGGTCAATGCACGGGAGAATACGGACATCATCCGTACGCGGCTGGAATGCTACGCCGAACACGATGATTACACCCCGCGTATCCGCGTCTGCAACAATGCCTATGTGAAGGCCCTGTTGCACGTGGCGCGCACAACCATCAAGTCCCGTCCCAGCCTCGGACCGTTCGTGCAGAACATAGGGCTGTGTCCGGTCATGTACAACCTGTGCGTCGGCCAGACGGAAAATGACAGGGAACGCTGCATGCTCTTCGAGCGTCAGTGCATCGATTATACGCTGGATAGCTATTGGCGCGGTGCTGCTCAGTACTCACAACAACAATACCGGTCGGAATGATGAAAACACTGTACGAAAAATTACGGCGGATGGTGCGGCGCAACAGGGGCAGAATCATCGGCATCGGCATCGTCACCACGCTGCTGATAGCCTTTCTGTGGCCGAGCAGCGTGGTCTCCGTGCGCCCAGGTGAAAAGGGCGTGCTCTACTCGCGTCTGTTCGGGGGGACGGTTCTGGACAGGGTCTATGACGAAGGCGTGCACGTCATCCTGCCGTGGGACATTCTCTATGTCTACGATGTCCGCATTCTGGAGGAAACCCAGGATGTGGACGTGCTGACCGTGGACGGCCTGACCGTGAACGTGCAGGTATCGCTGCGGTACCAGATCATGCGGGAACGCCTGCCTGCCCTGCATCAGGAAATCGGCCCGGATTACCGGAACAAGATTGTCATCCCCATCATGAACTCCGCCGTGCGCCAGACCATCGGCAACTATCGTCCGGACGCGCTCTATTCCACGGCGCGGCAGGAGCTGCAGGACCAGATGCTGGTGGACGCCATCGAGGAGATGGGGCGCATTCCGATCCTCATTCACGGGTTCGTGGTCAAGAGCATCACCCTGCCCGAGGTGCTCAGCAAATCCATCGAGGAAAAGCTGGTCGCCGAGCAGCGCTACCTGCGGTACCACTACCTGTTGCTTGAAGCGAGGGAGGAGGCCAAGCGCAAGGCTGTGGAAGGACAGGGCATCCGGTTCTACCAGTCCCTCGTGAATGAAAACATGACCAACAACTACCTGCGTTTCGAAGGCATCAAGGCGACCAACAATCTGGCTGCTTCGCCCAATGCCAAGGTCGTGGTGGTGGGCAGCGGCAGGGACGGCCTGCCCCTGATCCTCAATACGCAGGACATGGAGCCGCAGCGTCAGGGAGACAAGGCGACGGAGAGCGTTTCCAGGAAGGCTTCCGGACGGCCTGCGGCAAAGGCTCCGGCATCTGCGGTCAACGCGACAAACGCGACCGGCGCGACCGGCGCGACCACCACGGTGGAGGGGCTGGTCTCGGGCCGGGGATGGAAGCTGCCCGAATCGGAGTTTGTGGAGTTTGTCAAACGGCTTGATGCCACCCTGCTGAACCCGTCACATGGTCAGCAACCCGGCCAGCAGCCCGTACACCAGTCAGTTCAGCGGACAGCACAATAGAGGAGATGGCGCATGCAACTCTATGCACTATTGCTTTTACTCAGCCTGGTCATCGGCTTTGTGGGAAGGAACGGAAAGTTCGGGTTCTGGGGCTACTTTTTCGCCAGTCTGCTGCTGACGCCCTTTGTGGGACTGCTGCTGGTGCTTGCTTCCGACCTGAAACACCGCAAGCGCATGCAGAGCGAAGAGTAGAGGCACGGGGGAGGGGGTATGACGAAACAGCAGGCGGAACCGGCGGTGGCTGCCCCGCCCGGGAGGCGGCACTGGCCGCATGGAATTGTTCTTTCGGCGCTTGCGTGCGCGCTGTTCGTACTGTGGGCTCTGCCCGTGCCCGCTGCCGTGGAGCGCGGGGTCGTGCCGGTGAAGCGCATTGCGTATCTGGAGGCCGGTCCCTTCTGGCTGTATGACCGGACATGGAAGGCCTTTCGCACCGCGTTGGGGACGCGCTCGGTCCTTCGTTGCGTCTATCCCGAGGATGCGCATGTCAGTCCCGGCTGGGATACGGATGGCATGCGCCGGCTGCCGGAAGCGGCAGCCCGTCTCATGGCCCGCGATGACATCGATCTTGTGGTGGGCATGGGGACGGCGGCGGTCAGGGCGCTGCTGGCAGCCAACAACGGGCGTACACCCATTCTCGGCATGGGCATGTCCGATCCCATTGCCGCCGGAGTGGTCCGCAACGAGCGGGATTCCGGAACCGCCAATTTCACCTGCCGTATCGTGAAGGACAGATGGACGACCATGTACCGGGTCTTCCACGATATTGTCCGCTTTCACACCCTTGGGGTCATGTATCAGGATTCACAGGATGGCCGCGTGTACGCCACGCTGGATGAGGCCCGCGCCGTGAGTGCGGAGCTTGGCTTCAGGCTGGTGGAATACGGCAAGCTCTCTTCGGCGGAAACCGTGGAGGAGTGCCTTGCAGGGCTTGATGCCCTGAAGGCGCAGGGCATGGATGCCTTTTTCATCGGTCCGCTCAACTGCTTTGACTGGCAGGCCAGTGATGTGAACAGGCTGATGGAGAAGCTGAATGCGTGGCAGGTACCCACCTTTGCCCGCGACGGGTCGGACTATGTGAAGGGCGGTGCGCTGCTGGGGTTTTCCACGTGGAATTTCGCCCCAACCGGCGAGTTTCTCGCACGGCAGGCCCATGCCATGCTGCTGGGGGCGCCTGCCGAGACCATCGCCATGGTGGACAGGGCCGAATCCTCCATTGCCCTCAATCTGGCAACGGCCAAGCGGATCGGTTTCGCCTTTCCGCTGGACGTGCTGGTGGTGGCGGATGAACTGTTCGAAAGTGTGACACTGCCGGAAGATCGCAAGGTGCCATAAGGCCATGCAGGGGGAGGCATCATGAACAGGCCAGGGTTGTTTCGTTTGCGGTTTGCGGTTGTGGCGCTGGCGTTGCTGGTGCTGGGGCTCGCCCTTTCGTTCAATGCACTGCTTTCCATCTCCACGCTGGACCGCATGGTTATCCAGTCCGTGTTGTCCGGGTACCAGGGGGCGGGAGAACATCTGGCGCTGGGTATCGAGCGTGGTCTCCGGTTCGGCAAGCCGCTGGACCAGTACGCGGGCATGGTGGAGCGCATGCAGGGCGTTCAGGACAGGCTGCACGGAGTGGTGGGCGTGTCCATCGTCGATACCGAAGGGCAGGTGCTCTACGCCACAGGCCGGGTTGTGGGGCAGGGACGGGAAGCCGCGCTTTCCGGCGTATCGGACCGGCGCGCCCAGTTCGACCGACAGACGCTTTCACAGCATGTGCATGGCCTGCATTCGGCGGAACCGGCGCAACTGGCGCAACTGGCGCAGGAAGGCATGGTCTTCATGGAGGCGGCAGGGGCCTATCATGTCGTCATTCCCTTGCATTTTGATGCTCCAGGAACCCGGGCGTCCACGGGGCAGGCCGCCGGAGGCCATGCCGGCATGGCCGTGGTGGGCGGTGTGGGGCTGGATGTCTCGCGCGATGTGGTCGATGCGGCCACCAGGGGCTTCGTGCGCTGGATCATGCTGCTGCTGGTTGCCGCCTGCGTGCTGGCGGGCATGCTGCTGGCGGCCTGGATAGGCCTGCTCACGGCCACGCCGGAGGCGCGCGGACAGTTGCACCGGACACTTGGCCGCGCGCTGGTCGTGCTTGTGGGGGGGACGCAGCTTGCCTACTCCGGGGCCACACTCATGCTCTTCGGTTCATTTCTGGAGCAGGCCGTGCATACCAAGGCCACTGTCGTGGCGCAGGCCGTACAGGGCGATTTTGAGTATCTTGTGCACAAGGGGGTGCGCGTCACCACGCTCAAGGGCGGCGAAATGCTCATGCATACGTTGGTGGACAGGCATCCGGAACTGCAGGGGGCGGAGCTGAGTACTCCGGGCGGTGAGATGGTTGCAGGCGCCGGGATCATGGAAGGCGCCGGCAGTGTGCTGGAAACCCCGGTAGAGGCCTACTGGCCGAGCCGCTACAGGCAACGGCTGGAAGTGATGCGCATCCGGTTTGCGCTGGCCCCTGCGGCTGTACGCGGTCCGATGGCGGGGTTGGGAATCGACCTTGCCACTTCGTTGGTCATAAGTCTTCTGTTCCTCATGGAACTGGCCAGGCTGCTCGGGCTTGTCGCCCTGCGGGTACGCTGTGCGGCCGCTGTTATGGGTGACCAGTGTCACGGCGGGGAGGAAGAAGCCCATCCCTCCTATGTGGCTCCCATGCTCAGGGCGGCGGGATTTCTCTTTTTCCTCGGCTATGACATGGGCATCTCCTTCATTCCCCTGCTGGCGCGCAAGCTGTATGTGCCCATGTGGGGGCTCTCCAGGGAGGTGCTGACCGGTCTGCCCATTTCTGCGGAAATGGTCTGCGCGGGCGTAGCCCTGCTTCTGGCGGGCATGATCGCGTCCCGCTTCGGCTGGCGGTGGGCGTTCGTGCTCGGGGCGCTCTGTGCGGCAACAGGGCTTGGGGTGGCCGGGTGGAGCACCTCCTTGCCGATGCTCATCCTTTCCCGCGGCATAGCAGGCTTCGGGTTCGGCATGATGCTCATGACCGCGCAGATTGGGACGCTGGGGAATACGGACATGGGGTCCGGCATTGCCGGGGTGTTCGCAGGCATCTTTGCCGGCAGTATCTGCGGTGCCGCAGCCGGGGCCATGCTGGCCGACCGGCTTGGGTATGACGCGGTCTTCATGATTGCCGCCCTGATCATCCCTCTGGCCCTGCTGGTACTGCCGCTGGGAGGCAGGCGTTCGGACGACGCAGCGGTGTCGCAAGACGATGCCGTGCCGGGCAGCGGATGGGCCTTTGTGCGTGACCCGCACATGCATTGCCTGCTGCTGTGCGTCGGTATCCCCTCCTCCATCTGCCTGACGGGTTTCCTCTACTATCTTATGCCCATCATGCTCAGTAATGCCGAGGTGTCGCAATCCACCATTGGCCGTCTCTTCATGCTGTACGGCCTGTGCTTCATCACGGTGGGACCCCCTCTGGGGCGGCTGGTGGACCGCATGCCGGACAAGAGCGCGTTCGCGGCATTGACGGGCCTGCTTTCGGGGGGCTCGCTGGTGGTGGCGGCGCTGTTCACGTCGGTCCTTGGGGCAGGGGCGGCAGTGGGTATCATTGGTGTTGCGCAATGCCTTGCGGCACCGGCCACCATGCTCTGCGTGATCGGCCTGCAGTCGGCACGGCGGCAGGGAAGGGCAAAGACGGCTTCTGTCTACCGGTCGCTGGAACGGATAGGGCAGGTGCTGGGACCCATCCTGGTGGGGGTGGTGCTGGCCGCGCTGGGCGTGAAGACGGCCCTGCTGGCCATGGGCGCTGTGGTCTGCGGGCTGGCCGTGCTGTTCCTGGTCGTCTGGAAGCTCAGCACTCGCAAGGGCTGGTCAGTTCCCTGAGCCTCGCAAGATGAGGGTCGGCCATGCCGCCGGGCAGGTAGAGTGCGAGCAGCTCCAGATAATCCTTCCGGGTAACCAGCATTCCACCCTGGTCCATGAATTGACGGAATTCATTCTCCGTGGGGTAGGCGTAGTAGTGCTGGTCCGCGGCAACTTGCGGAGCAGCCCGGAGGCGGTTGCCCCGTTCCAGTTCCGGCAGGTGGCGGCGCAGCGCCTCTATGCCTGCAAAATAGGTATGCACAAAGGTCCACAGCATGGAGCGCTCCTTGCTGATGGGGGCCCAGCCGATATCCACAATGTCTCCCGTATCCAGCCCCTCATCCACGTGAAAGAGCGTGCATCCCGAACGGACGTGCCCGAGCAGCATGGCCCGGAAGGGGCTGCAGAGTCCGCGGACCCCCGGGAGGGCTCCGGGATGCAGGCCATAGATGCCCAGCGGCGCAACGGATATGACATTGGACCTGAAGATATAGTCGTACCGGCATGAGATGATCATGTCCGGGGACAGGCTGCGCACGTACTCCGCGGATTCCGGCAGTGCGATGCGTCCTCTCAGCGTTACGGGGATGCCATAGGCGGCGGACAGTGCCTCGAAGGTCAGGAAGTGGCTGTCCTGTCGTGCGTGTTCCGGAGCAAAACTGTCATTCAGAAAGGGGAACACGGTTTCGTGCATCAGGTCCCGCTCATGTCTGAGCAGACAGGCGGCCATCCGGTTGCTCCGTTCTTCCTTGAGCACGTAATCGGAAAGGATGACGTGCAGGTCATGGCGCGGAGCAAGGGCCCGTACCAGCCTGTTCAGGGCGAGGTTGCCGGCAAGGTCGTATTTGGTGCAGATGAGAATGCGCATGGGGCTCCTGTTTCGGCAAAAG
>QKEJ01000064.1 GCA_003252375.1 Halodesulfovibrio sp. | reverse complement strand
CTCTCTGGTTTTTGGCTGTCATGCCTGCCTTGCGGGAGAGGAACGGGGCGCATGTCGTGGCGTGTGCTGAGGAAGTAAGTGACAGGGAAACGTTTTTTCTATACAGTGCAAAAGCTGTAAGGTTGGTCGTTTGAGCAATCGTCATTCTTCTTCATATTACTCAGTATACCGGAAGGTTTTGTGAATATTGCCGCCGCGATGCGTGCTTTCGTTTTCTTTGCGTTACTTCTGTGCTCCGTTCCGGGCCGTTGTGAATTTCTGGTCTATGCCGGCGATCTGCCGCCGTACAACTATCTCGATGAACAGCACCGCATGCGTGGGCCGTCCGTGGAGATTCTGGCGGAGATCATGCGCCGCAGCGGATTGGCCTTTGACCCCACCTGCATCAAGCATGTGCCATGGGCAAGGGCGATGAGCGAGACGGAATTCAGGCCATGGCGCATGATTGTGGGCATTGTGCGGACGGAAGAGCGCGACAAGCGCTTCAAGTGGGTCGGGCCCTACTGCACGGCGCATCCTGGTTTGATAGCCGACCGGACCCGGGCCCTCAGGCCTTCGGGGCCGGATGCCCTTGCCGGGTACATGATCGGGGTCATCAGGGGCAGCGCTTTTGTGGACATGTTGCTGGGCCTGGGGGTCCCGCAATCACATCTGGTGCCGGTGGGAGACTTTACGCAGCTTTTGAGCATGCTGCAGGCCGGACGGGTGGACTGCATTGCCGGGGGGAAGGCGCTGACCCGGATATTGCTGCTGCGTGCGGGGCTGAACCCGGACGCGTACGAAATGATCTATCCGCTGGGGTCCGTGGACATTTATTATGCGCTGAATCTGCGGACCGAGGACTCCATTGTCGCCCGCATGCAGAACGCGCTGGATGAGATGCGTCAGACACCCGCGCGCGGGTGCAGCGCCCTTGACGTCATTCTCTCCCGATACCGGCTTGTGGATTCCCCACCCCGCAGCAACTAGCGGGCAGGAAGGGAGCAGGACGATAGAAAAAGGGGGCCGGAATATTCCGGCCCCCTTTCTGTATGGGCTTCCCTTTGCATGGGGTAGTGCTACTGGAGTAGCTGCGGAAGGAAGGTGATGAGGAACGGGCACAGGGTCAAAAGGGCCAGCACGCCGAGCAGGGCGAAGAGGTAGGGCATGGATGCCCGCATGACGCGTTCGAGCGGCACCTTGCAGATGGCGCTGGCCACAAAGAGGTCCAGTCCCACCGGCGGGGTGATGCAGCCGATGGCAAGGTTCACCACCATGAGCACGCCGAAGAAGAGCGGGTCTATGCCCAGCTGCAGGGCCACGGGCAGGAAGATGGGGGTAAGGATGACCACGGCGGCCGAGGCGTTGATAAGCGTGCCGATAACCAGCAGTAAGACGTTCATCATCAGCAGGAAGACGATGGGAGAGCTGGTCAGCGAGACAACGTACGCGCCGATGTGGTGCGGAATTTCAAGGTTGGTGAGCATCCAGCCGAAGACCTTGGCCGCACCCACGATGAACATGATCAGCGTGGTGCCGATGACCGCATCGAAGATGATCTTGGGGAAGTCCTTCAGCTTGAGTTCCTTGTAGATGAACATGCCCACGAAGATGCCGTAGACTGCGGCCACGGCTGCTGCCTCGGTGGGGGTGAAGATGCCGCCGTAAATGCCGCCGATGATGATGACGGGGGTCATGAGCGCCCAGAAGGACTCGCGGAACGAGGTGAACAGATTGCGGAACGAGAAGGCGCCCTCGGCGGGAATGCCTTCCTTCTTGGCAAGCCACCAGCTCACCACGCACATGCTGACGCCCATGAGCAGACCGGGGACGACACCGCCCACGAAGAGGTCACCGATGGAGGTGCCGGCAATGACGCCGAAGACCACCAGGGTGATGGAGGGAGGAATGACGATGCCCACGGTGCCGCCGGCGGCAACAACGCCGGTGGCCAGTTCACGCCGGTAGCCCTTCTTTTCCATCTCGTTGACCATGGTGGAGCCGATGGCTGCCGTCGTGGCGGCGGAAGAGCCGGAAATGGCCGCGAAGAACATGCCGGAGACGGCAACGGCCTGGGCAAGGCCTCCCGTGAAGGAGCCTACCATGGCCAGGGCAAAATTCACGAGGCGCTTGGTCACGCCGCCGGCGGACATGAACGATCCCGCAAGCATGAAGAAGGGAACGGCCATGAAGGAAAAGGAGTCCACGCCGGAATAGATGTTCTGGGTGATCATGACCTGAGGCATGTCCAGAAAGAAATACAGAATCAGCGAAACGGACAGCCCGAGGGAAAAGGCCACGGGCACGCCCAGAAAAGTCATGAACAGGAAGGATCCGAGCAAGACGGCTTCCATGATGTCCCCCTAGTCTTCCTTGCGGGTTGTGGGTTCGGTGACGCTCAGATCGTCAGTGCCGGGCGTGCTGCCCGTGCCGCCGCAGAACATCCGGAATATGCGGATGGTGTCCCGGAAGAGGTAGAGCAGCATGAGGCAGGCGCTTATGGGGATGATCACATACACCCAGCTCATGGAAATGCCGAGTCCCGGTGCAGTCTGGAAGGTCATGACCGAGGTCATCTTGCTGCCCTGGATAAGCAGCAGCAGGATGAAGGCATAGCTGCAGATGTTGATGAACAGGGCCATGATGTTGCCCACCATGGTCCCCGCAAACTTGTTGGGCAGCAGCTGCACGGCAAGGTGTCCGCTTTCTCCCATGATGAGGGCGGAACCGAGAAAGACAACCCATACGAAGAGGAACCGGGCCAGTTCTTCCGACCACTCGAATGTGTGGTTGAAGAGATACCGGGTGATGACCTGTAAGAAGATAAGGGCCAGCATGACCATCATGGCCGAAACCGAGATGCCGTACAGGGCCTTGTTGAGATACTTGAGCATTTTTTCCATGCAGAGCCTCCCGCAGGAAGGACCGGCCCGTTCTGCATGAACGGGCCGGTCGGACGGTTAACTACTTTCTCAGCGCATCGATCTTGTCGATGTTGTCCTGGCCCACGACGTCGGCAAACTGCTTGTATACCGGACGGGTGGCTTCCATGAACTTGTCGCGATCCACTTCGATGACTTCGATCTTGCCGGTGGCCTTGATCTTGTCCCAGTATTCCTGGTCCATCTTGGTGGAGAGATCACGCTGCCATGCAATGGCTTCCTTGGCGGCGGCCTTCAGGATGTCCTGCTGTGCCGGGGTGAGACGGCTCCAGGAGGCCATGGAAACAACCATGGGCTCGGGGGAGTATGCATGGGCGGTGAGGGAGGCGTACTTCTGCACTTCGAAGAAGCGCTTGGTGAAGATGTGCGCGCTGGGGTTTTCCTGCCCGTCCACGGTGCCCTGCTGCATGGCGGAGTAGAGTTCGCCGAAGGCCATGGGGGTGGGGGAGGCGCCGAGCACCTTCATCATTTCAACAAAGATCTTGTTGGTCATGACGCGGATCTTCAGACCCTTCATGTCTTCGGGGGTCTTCACGGGGCGCACGTTGTTGGTCAGGTGGCGAATGCCGTTTTCCATGTAGCCGAGCAGCTTGATGCCCTTGGGCTCAAGCGCCTTGCCGAGGTCCATGCCCACGCTGTCGAGGGAGGCATAGGCGTGGGGACGGTCCTGGAACAGGAAGGGCAGGTCAAAGATGGAAATCTGGGGCTGGAACTGACCGAGAACGGCGGTGCCCACAAGGGCCATGTCCACGGTGCCGTAGATAAGGCCTTCGATCAGGTCTTTCTGGCCACCCAGCTGCGAGCTGGGGAAGACGCGGATTTCAATGTCTCCGCCCGACTTTTCGGCAACCAGCTGGGCGAACTTTTCCGCACCCTGACCATAGGGGTGCACGGGTTCGGCGATATGGCCGAGCTTGAGGACGACCTTGCCGGCGAATGCGGGCACTGCAAGGCAGACGATCATCATGGCAACGATGAGCAACTTGGCAAAACGCATCATAACTCCTCCGAATTACGTGATTGCTTTGAAACTGCACGAGCACCATGCCTGCAGTTTCGGTGACGTTTAGAAGAGAATATATGAAAAATGCGCTGTTGTGTCTTTTAGTCAATAAAAAGGGAATTGTTTATTACGCCCATTTTGTTCATTTTGGGCACGGTGCGGAAGGAGCAGCATGGATGGGGAGGCGTGGGGAATGGTGTTGGCGCGGGAGTGTGAGGTAAAGTGCAATGCATTGCGCATGCACCCGTGCCGAACATCTATAGTTTGAACACGCAATCAATATTGCGTCAAGGAAAAACTTGTATGTTGTGCTGTGCGCACTGCACGCGAACGGGGTGCGCTCGTGCGCGGGCGTCAGCCCGCGTCGTTGCCGTGCAGGAGAAAGTACTTGCGTTCCGGGCGGCCCACCGTGCCGTAGACCTGATCCGCGCAGACGCTCCCGGCGGCGGTCATGTATTCCAGATAACGCCGGGCGGTCGAGCGGCTTACCCCCACAAGGGTGCCCACCTCTTCCGCGCTCAGTCCCGTTTCCGGCGGGGTGGCTTCCAGCGCGCCCCGGATCTTGCCGAGCGTGAGCAGGTCTATGCCCTTGGGCAGGCAGGCCGAGTAGGCCGGTTCGGCGTTGGTGGCCGAGGCGTGGAGCATGTTGTCCACCTCCTGCTGGCCGATGCATTCCCCTGTGCTGATCAGGGTGCGGTAGTCGCGAAACTTGGCGAGGCAATCGTGGAAGCGCGAGGCGCTGACCGGCTTGATGAGGTAGTCGAACACGCCGCCGCGCACGGCCTCCTTGAGTGGGCCGACTTCGCGCGCCGCCGTGATGAGGATGACATCCGTTTCCAGCCCGGCGGTGCGGATCTCGCGGAGCAGGTCTGCCCCCGAGCCTTCGGGGAAGTAGAGGTCCAGCAGCACGAGGTGGGGTTCCAGCGTTTCTATCATGATGCGGGCATCAGCCAGATTGTGCGCCACGCCCACTACCTCGCAGCCCTGGACGCGCATGGCGAAGCGGCTGTGCAGGTCTGCAATGCGGGTGTCGTCCTCGACGATCAGTATGCGAACCACGCTCATCGTGCGCTCCGTTCCTGCTTGGGGACTGTTACGGTGAAGAGGGCGCCGCCGAGGTAGCCGTCGGAAACAAGTATCTGTCCGCCAAGTTCGTCCAGTCGCTGCTTGACCAGGTGGAGCCCGAGCCCCCGGTGTTCCTTGCCCTTGGAGGAGACGCCCTGCTGGAAGACGGCCTCGGTTTGTTCCACGGGAATGCCGGGACCGGTGTCCTCTATCTCAAAGACGATGTCGTTGCCGAGGTCCGTAAAGGAGAGCTCCACCAGCCGTCTGCCCATGGGGCGGTCCAGCACGGCCTCGAAGGCGTTGTCGATGAGGTTGCCGAGAATGGTGACGATCTTCACCTGATCGATGTGGGCGGGAACATCCGCCAGCGTACCTTCCCGGTCGATGGCGAACTCCACCTTCAGCTCCTTGGCGCGGTTGAACTTGCCCAGCAGGATGGCTGCAATGACCGGGTGGGGGACCGCCTCGTTGAGGAAGCGGATAACGTCCTCGTAGCCGTGCGATTCCGTGGTGACCAGTTCCAGCGCCTCGGTGTAGGCCTCGATCTGGATGAGTCCGGCAATGGTGTGCAGCTTGTTGGAATATTCGTGTGTCTGGGCGCGGAGCAGTTCGGAATACTCCTGCACGCGGGAGAGCTCCGTGGCCAGTCTGTCCAGCTCGTCCTTGGGCCGGAAGCTTGCCACAACCCCGTGGATGGTGCCCTGTCGCAGGATGGGAACGATGTTGAAAAGCATGTCCTTGCCGTTCACCGTGCGTTCCTGGTCGTGTTCGGCTTCTCCCGTTTTCAGCGCGCGCAGCAGTCCGGCCCCGGCCAGCGAGGCTTCCACCCGACGGTCCTTGCGTACGGCTTCCGGGTCGAGTCCCGCATAGCTTACGGCCGACCTGTTGGCGAGCAGGATGCGCCCCTCACGGTCCACGGCCACCACGCCCTCGCGGATGGCTTCCAGAATGGCGCCGCGTTCGAGATACATGCTGGTGATGTCCGAGGGCTCAAGCCCCAACGTGATTTTCTTGAGGTGACCTGCAATGAACAGGGCGCTCAGAATGCCCACCACGGTCATGGCCGCAATGAGTGTGAAGGGCTTGTTCAGGTGGGGGGGGATGGCGTCCTGCACCTTGGTGGAGAGGTAGCCCACGGAGACGAAGCCGATGATGGCGTCATCCGCACCGCGGATGGGCGTGAAGCCGCGCAGGGAGGGACCCAGCGTGCCTACGGCCTCGGAGACGTATGATGTGCCCTCGGTCAGGGCGGGGCCGAGGTCGCCGCCCACAAAGCGCTTGCCGATGCGGTCCACCTTGGGGTGGGAATAGCGTATGCCGTCGGCATCGCCCACCACGACGTAGGATGCGCCGATGCTGGCGCGGATGGATTCCGCAATTTCCTGAATGGTGCCGTCCGGGTCGTGGTTCAGCAGGGCCTGCTTGATGGTGGGCATGCGGGCGATGGTCTTGGCCGCGTTGAGCGCGCTCTGGCCAATCTCGCCCTTGAGCATGTCCGTGACCGGACCGGTGATGACCAGCCAGCTGGCGGCCAGTTGCAGAAGCAGCAGCACCATCACCATATGGATGAGGTGCGAACGGATGGATCTGGGCTTAACCCAGCGGATCAGTCGGCGCAGCATGACGGCCCGGTTCCCCTTGCAGTACGGCGTTGTTTTGCCGGACTATAGGCGGGATGGGGAAGAATTGGCAAGGCGCACAATCGGCTGGGCGACCGATTGTGCGCCTTGCGCTGCGACACGGGGTGCACGTGTCTTCAGGCTCACTGCTGCGGGGCCGTGTCCTGCCTTGGCTGACCGCCGCGGGTGGTTGCGGGCGGCAGCTGTTTCACGGGCCCGGCGGGTGTCCGGTCATGGGGAGACTCGCCTCCATTCTCCCCGTTCCCGTCTCCGGTGCGGAGCCTTTTCCGCATTTCCCTGATCTTGTGCTGGGCTGTTGTGCTGTTGAATTGCGTTGCGGAAATGGCGTAGATGGCCAGCGCCGCCTTGTAGTCCCGGGCGGATTCATGCTCCTCTGCAAGCTTGTTCAGCGTGTCCGAGAGCAGTGAGGGCGGGATGGCGTGCGGGTTGTTGATGATCTGGTGCAGGTAGGCCTCGGACGTGGCGAAGGAGCCGTCAATGTAGTGGGCAATGGCAAGGGCGAGACGCAGGTAGGCCATGCGGGATTCGGGCGCCTTGCCCTGCTGCAGCATTGTTTCCGCCCGCTGCAGGTGGGTGATGGCCATTTTTGCTCTGTTGGACAGGAGGTATATCTGCCCCAGCAGTTCCTCATACACGGGTTCCCTAGGGTCCGATCGGATAAAGGGGCGCATCATGCGGGCAGCCGTTTCGTAGTTGGCCAGGCGGATCTGCTGCACCACCGGTTCCAGCTGTTCGGTCAACTCCTGCTGTGATGCGGCATGGGTGCTGCCGGGCAGGCACAGGCAGGCGAGAATGAGGGTGAGTCGCACAAGCATTATTGTTTTTCCTCCATGCTGCTGAAAAGGCTG
>QKEJ01000133.1 GCA_003252375.1 Halodesulfovibrio sp. | reverse complement strand
TGCTGCACCGGGCCTTGTATACATACGTCAGGCGAAGAGGTCCGAATTAGCCCTTGAAGGCCTTTTCGAAGTTGGGAACAACCTGCTTCTTGCGGCTCATGACGCCGTCGAGCCAAACGCTCTTGCCGGAACCGTCAACGCCGAAGGCCTTCTGCACAACGGAAGCGTCGTCGGAAACGATCAGCATTTCGGAACCTTCCTTCATGATGTCGGTCAGCAGCAGGAATACGGAGTGACGGCCGCCGGCCTTCACCTTCTGGATTTCTGCGAACAGGCCGTCCTTGACGCCGTCCAGCATGGACAGGTCAACAACTTCGAGCTGGCCGATGCCAACCTTGTTGCCGTTCATGTCGAAGTCCTTGTAGTCACGGAAGACGAGTTCTTCCATGGTGGCGCCGTCAACCGCGGACTTCACCTTGAACATTTCCATGCCCACAGCGGTGGTGTCGGAAACACCGGCGATGGCGGACAGTTCGGCAACGGCCTTCTTGTCGGCGTCGGTGGTGGTCACGGACTTGAACATGACGGTGTCGGAAAGGATGGCACAGAGCAGGCCGCCGGCGATGCCCTTGGGCACTGCCACGCCGTAGAAGTCATACATGGCCTTGATGACGGTGCCGCAGCAGCCGACGGGCCATACCCACATTTCGAGGGGGTTGGAGGTGGTCACGTCGCCAAGCTTGTGGTGGTCGGTTACGCCCACGACTTCGGCGTCCTTGATGTCGGCGGGGAGCTGAGCGCCGTCGGTGGTGTCGACGAGCCACAGCTTCTGGCCGGCTACGGAGGTGACAACTTCAGGAGCGGTCAGGCCGAACTTCTTGAGCACGAAAGCGGTTTCAGGGGTCACGTCGCCCTGGGCGACGGCCTTGGCTTCCATGCCACGCTTGCTGAGCAGGTCGGCAACGGCAACGGCGGAAATGATAGAGTCGGTATCAGGGTTCATATGACCCATTACGAGTACTGCCATGGTAAACTCCTCCAAAATTGGGTTTGACTAAGCGACTTCTCGCCTTCTTCCGAAATTAGTTTGTGCCAAATAGCACAAAGCCAAAAGTCTGCCAAGAGGGACAAGGGGGCAAGTGCCCACTTTTTTTTCCATGTCGCAATATTATACCGTGCGCAGCAAAACGACACATACCAGGCAAATCAGGAAAACAGCGTAGAATCTGGGTACACGCAGGGACATGACGCCGCCGATGCCGCCGATGAACCATAAATGGGACCACTGAATTCCAGAAATGGATGGCAAGTGTCCTAGATACCAATACATAACCTTAATCGTTCCAATTAGCACAAGGAGGCAGAGGCTCAGAAAGGCCGTATGCATTGCAACCTGCTGTGCAAGAGAACGCAGGATGAGTCTGCCGGGCTCGTTGGTGTCCTCGTTGCGCCGGGCCCAGCGCATGAGCTTGTTGTAGCCTTCGTTCTGCATGCGGCGTTGCCAGTATTCCACCTTGGAGCACAGCATGGCCGCAGGCAGGCTCAACAGGACGGGGATGACCAGCAATGAGGCCTGTTGAACGCCAAAATAGTGCGACACGCCCAGCGTCAGCAGCATGGACGCGACGGCATTGGGGGGAATGTAGGTGCCTGCGGGAAAGAGGTCGAGCCAGAAAAGCTCGAAGAAGACGGCGCAGTTGGCGGCAAGGGCCCATTCGCCGGTAGCCAGCCCCCAGAGGACTCCGACGGCCAATGGTCGTTCAAGAAATCCCAGGCCGACGGAAAAGCGCAGCAGTGTCGTCAGGGCAAAAAAAAAGCGAGGGGAGCGCCCCAGAGTAGCGAGGACAGCAGGGTATCCATTTACCACCCCTTTACTTGAACCGGGTCATTGGGGACACACCGGAAGTCCAGCGCGACGCTGCGTTTGCTGAAGAAGCGCAGACAGGCTTCATCCTCTTCGGAAACGGCCACATGGGCGCACAGCTGCTTCTTGCCCGGGGAATAATGCAGATTGCCCACATTCAGGGTGGCGAAGCTGAAGCCCGTTTCCATGATGCGTCGGGCGTCACTACAGTTGGCAACCAGAATCAGGGTCTCCTGCATGTCGCCGTCGTGTGCATCAATATACGCCTGCAGGTCGCTCACATGAATGAAGTCCGCAGCTATGCGGCTGGGGACGGCAAGCGAGGCGATCTGCTGCTGGAGGTCGTCGGCAGCCATTTCGTCATTGACGACGAGCAGGCGTTTGGCCCGGGTGTAGGGCAGCCACGTTTCGATGACCTGACCGTGTATGAGTCTGTTATCAATGCGTACCCACTGCATGTGCCCTACCCCTTCTTGACCTTGCGGCGCAGGATTTCGCCCGCGATGACGATTCCCTTTTCTCCTGCGGCCTTTGCCTCTTCCGCCAGCTTTTCCAGCGTGAGGCGTCGGCAGCCGAATACCTTGAGCAGCATGGGCAGGTTCACGCCGGTGAGCACCTCGACATTTTCGGTGCCCAGGAGGGAAAGGCTGAGGTTGGTCGGGGTGCCACCGAACATGTCGGTGAGGATGACAACCCCCCTGCCCTTGTTCACCTGCGAAACAACTTCCTTGAGGCGGGCGACAGTTTCCGTCACCTGTTGCGTGCCGTCCACACTTACGGTGCCGCAGTCGTCCTGCGGGCCAAGAATGATTTCAGCAGCGCGCAACAGCGCAGAGCCGTAGTCGGCATGGGTGACAATAACGACGCCGACGGGCAATTCTTCTGTATTGGTGTCAGTCATGAAGGATCACTTCTCCACCGGCAGCAGACTTCGCGGGAGATGCGAGAACGGAGCTAGCTCAGCTCCATATGCCGATGCTCGATGGATACCGCAAAATCAAACTTTTTCAAAGCGTCAAATAACGCCTCCGCCGTAGCAACGGAGCGGTGTCTGCCCCCTGTGCAGCCAATGGCGATGGTTATGCGGTACCGCCCTTCCGCTTCCATTTCGGAGAGCGTGAAGTGCAAAAAGTCGGTCAGCCGCGCCAGATACTCCTTGCCGGGATTCTTGCCGAGGACATAGTCGGCAATGGCCGGGTCTTTTCCGGAGAGCGGGCGCAAGGCCGGATCGTGGTAAGGATTGGGCAGGAAGCGCAGGTCAAAGACCATGTCCGCTTCTGCCGGCGTGCCGAATTTGAAGCCGAAGGTGAGCAGGTGTACGCGCAGGCTGCGCCGGTTACCTTCGATGATGCTCCATTTCTGCTGGATGATGCGCCGGATGTCGTGAATGGAATAGTCGGACGTGTCGATGATCAGGTCGGCCATGGTGCGCACGGGATCGAGATACCGGCGCTCCGTTTCCATGGCCTGCTCAAGGCCGAGTCCGAGGCTTTCCAGCGGATGCGGGCGCCGCGTCTCCTTGTAGCGCCGGATGATCACGTCCGGCCGGGCTTCCATGTAGATGATGGCCGGGGCAAGTCCCTTTTCCTGCATGGAGGCCAGCACCTGCTGGAACTGGCTGTCGTACTCAAAGTGACGGAGGTCCATGCCGAGGACGAGGCCCCGGTATCGAGCCAGGCTGCGCTCATCAAGGATGGAGACCATCTGCATGGCCAGAGAGGCCGGAAGTCCGTCTATGGTGAAATACCGAAGATCCTCGAAGACCCTGAGCACGGTACTCTTGCCGCCACCGGAAAGCCCGGTGACAACAAGAATGGGAAAGGATGCGACGGCTTCGGATTCCATGGCGTTCTGTGTATCAGGCGTTGGCCAGAAGGTTCCAGAGCTCGTCTTCGTCCTGCGCGGTCATGAACGACTTGCGGAATTCGCTGTCCTTGAGCAGGCGCGAAATCTGGGCAAGGATGCGCAGATGCATGCCGGCGACCTGTTCGGGAGCCAGCACCAGGAAGAAGATGTTGCACAGCTTGAAATCGAGGGCTTCGAAATCCACACCCGATGTGCTGCGTGCCACGACCAGTACGATACGGTCCAGAGTCTCGAGCTTTCCGTGAGGAATGGCGATGCCGTCCCCGATGCCTGTGGTGCCGAGGCTTTCACGGTCACGGAGTACGTCCATGACCTGTTCCTTGTCCAGGGAGGGAATGGCATTGACGACGGGGGCCACGAGTTCCGCCAGCACCTCTTCCTTGGTGCTGGCGGTAAGCTCGGGCAGAATCATTGTCTTGTCCAGGTATTCACCCAGTTTCATTATTCAGAATCCTAGAAGGTGGGGTCTATGAGACCGAAGTCACCGTTTTTGCGACGATAGACCACGTTGATGCGTTCGGTTTCCGCGTTCAGGAACACGAGAAACTCGTAATCCAGAGACTCAAGCTGCAGCGCAGCCTCGTCCACGCCCATGGGCTTGGGGGTGAAGTGGTCTGTGCCGACGATGGTGCGCTCGCGTTCCGCGCCGCTGCCTGCGTAGCTGAAGATGTCTTCGCGCAGGGAGAGTTCGCTGCCGCGATGATGGTTCTTGGACTTTTCCGCCTGCTTCTTGACCTGGGATGCAAGCTTGTCGAACACGAGGTCGACAGTGGCGTACATGTCCTCGGACTTTTCATTGGCGGAAAGATTAAGGCTGTCGGCGCTCAGAGTGACGTCGATCTTGTGCCGGAAGTTGTCCACGGACATGCCGACCTGCATTTCAACGCGGCCGCTTGTGTGGATGAACTTGCCAAGCTTTTCAAACCGGCGGCGGGCATACTTCTTGAGATGATCAGAGGGCTCGAAGTTCTTGAAGGTGAAAGCGATGTTCATATATGCCTCCTTGGTTGTTCGGGGGCTGCCGGGACGGGACGGGCCGTCCGGCACTCCGTGCAGCGCTCTTCGCAGTGTGCGCCGTCATACCCGCGATGCGCTAGAAAGCGGACTTTCGCTTCGACGAAGAAGGGATGTCCATAGCTGTACGATACTTCGCAACGGTTCGCCGGGCAATATTCAATTGCAGTTTTTCTTTCAAAATTTCGCCGATGCGTTCGTCGCTGAGGGGGCGTCTCGGATCTTCGTCGCCGATGAGCTGCTTTATGAGGGCCTTGACGCTCTCGGAACCCACGGAGCTGCCGTCGTCCATGCCGATGGCGCTGTTGAAGAAGAACTTCAGTTCGTAGATGCCATGGGGGGTGGCCACATACTTGCTCGTGGTGATGCGGCTTACCGTGGATTCGTGCATGCCGATGTCGTCCGCGATATCCTTGAGGATAAGGGGCTTGAGCTGGGTCACGCCCTCTTCAAAGAAGCCCCGCTGGTATTTGACGATGCTCTCCATGACCTTGTAGAGGGTGCGCTGGCGCTGGTGCAGGCTCTTGATGAGCCATGAGGCGGAGCGCATCTTTTCCTGGAAGTATTCCTTGTCCGGGCCGGAGACCGTGGGCAGCGTATCAATGATGTCGCTCAGCTGCAGACTGGGCAGCCCGTCTTCATTAAGGATGATGACGAACTCGCCGTCATACTTGTGCACAAAGACGTCCGGGGCCACGTAATGCGGATCACTGCTGCCGAAACTGGCGCCGGGCATGGGGTCAAGCGTCTGGATGAGCTCGAGGTATTCGCGCAGGTCGTCAAGGTTGATGCGGAACTTGCGGCACAGGGGCTTGTAACGGCGCTTTTCCAGGTCCTCGAGGTGCTCCTTGATGATCTCCACAAGAACCGGGTCCCTGTCATATCCGAGAACTTCCACCTGAACCAGCAGGCATTCCTGCGGGGTGCGGGCTGCAACGCCCACAGGATCGAAACGCTGGATGCGGTGCAGCATGGCTTCCACTTCGGGAACCTCTGCGTGGGCCATTTCCGCGATTTCTTCAAGGGAAGCGTGCAGGTAGCCGTTGGAGGCGATGTTGCCGATAATGACTTCGCCGATGGCGTGCTGATGTTCAGAGATGTGGGAAAGCGTGAGCTGCCATGTGAGATGGCCTTCAAGGGTGGGGTTGGAGCTGAGTCGGGCTTCAAAGGAGGAGCCCTCCTCCGGGATTTCGGTCTCGCGTGCGGCGACCTGCTTGGTGGTGCTGGAAAAATCGCCCAGATAATCTTCCCAGTCGGCAGTGGCATTCAGCTCCTTGTCGTAGACGTCGGCTGCTTCCGACCGGAGCTCATTAACTTCCGTTGCATCCGCAGGGACCAGGCTTTCAGGAGATTCCTCGAGAAACGGGTTTTCAAGAAGCTCCTGCTGCACGGTCTCCATGAGCTCCAGCCGGGAGAGCTGGAGCAGCTTGATGGCCTGCTGCAATTGCGGAGTCATCACAAGCTGCTGGGACAGCTTGAGCTGTTGACGTAATTCTAATGCCATACGCGCTGCTTATCCGAAGTGTTATCTCACCTGCCCTGGCGATTCCGGACAGGAAAGTGTCATCTGCAAAGTCAAAGGCGCCACCCCTATCAAGAAGCATTCCAAAATGGATGTTTCAATCTCTTTTTGCCATATAAGCAAAAACCATGCAACAAAGAAAAGCCCGAAAATCGGGCTTTTGCGGGGTTGATTTTTTGTATTGCGAGTAACGGAGGGACGTTGCCCGAAGGGTGGTCCACCGGTCAGAGGCAGAATCCTTCCCCCAGGTAGAGACGTCTGGCTTTGGGATCACTGACAATTTCGTCGGGAGTGCCGTGCAGGATGATCTGCCCTTCGTAGACGAGGTGTGCCCTGTCGCAGATGGTCAGGGTTTCCCGGACGTTATGGTCAGAAATCAGAACGCCGATGCCCCGCTTGCTCAGGCCACGGATAATGGCCTGGATGTCGTCCACGGCCAGCGGGTCGATCCCTGCAAAGGGTTCGTCCAGCAGGATGAACCGGGGCTTGCGGATGAGCGCGCGGGCGATTTCGAGCCTGCGGCGTTCACCGCCGGAAAGGTGCATGGCCATGGAATCCGCAATGTGCGTGATGCGGAACTCCTCAAGCAGCGTGTCTGCCCTCTTCTTCTGCACGGTACGGGTCATGCCCACGTGCTCGAGAATGAGTTCGAGATTCTGGCGTACGGTGAGCTTCCTGAAGACCGAGCTTTCCTGCGGCAGATAACTCAACCCCACCCGGGCCCGTTCATGCAGGGGCCAGTCGGTGATTTCCGTGCCGTCGTATCGGACGATGCCGCTGTTGGGTTTCACAATGCCGATGAGCATGTAGAAGGTGGTGGTCTTGCCCGCGCCGTTGGGGCCGAGCAGTCCCACGACCTCGCCCTGCTTCATGCTGAGCGAAATGCCGCGAACCACCTCGCGCTTGCCGTACTGCTTGTGGAGCAGTTCCGCTTCCAGTACCGACATGCCGCGTTACTGCTTCAGCCGCTTGGGTGCGGTAAACAGGGCTTCGACAGGAGCGTCGGAAGAACCGAGCACTTCGCTCTTGTTCTCCTTGACGTAAAAATTGATCAGGTTGCCCTGAATGCTGTTGTCGCCATCGCGCAGGACCGGGGAGCCTTCCATGGTCAGAATGCCCGTGCCGAGATTGTAGGTGGCCTTTTCACAGTTCCCCGCCTTGCCGTCGGCAAGTTCCACACGCACCTTGCCTTGCGCGATGATGCGGTCAATCTGGCCGGGATCCATCTTGGGGGCGCCTTCCTGTGCAGGCTTGGCCTTCTGTTTTCCCTTCTTGTCGGCAAGCATGATGATGATGCGCTCGGCCCACAGGTTTGCATCGGGATGGGTAACGTGCAC
>QKEJ01000202.1 GCA_003252375.1 Halodesulfovibrio sp. | reverse complement strand
GGCACGTGGGCAAAGACCCGGTCGCGCATGGAGCGGCCCTGCCAGTAGGGAATGACCTCCCGCTCGTAGGTGGCGATGTCCTCCTCCGCGACACGGTAGTTGGCCATCTCGCGGCTGTTCAGGATGCGCAGATCCTCGGCGGAATGGCAGGTCAGTTCCGGAAAGGTGGGCACCACCTTGGGGGCGGGGCCACGTTCGCCCACAATGAGCTCAAGCGGGCCGAGATAGAGCGTCTTGCGCTCGCACAGGTGCCGGAAAAAAGACGCACGCAGCACGGGCAGGGAGAGCTTGCCATGGTGCTCCCTGTAAAAGGCCGTTTCCAGCAGGGCCCGTTCAATGGATATGGCAGGCTTCGCCTCGAAGCTTTCCCTGCGCAGGGTTTCTATGCGCTGATTCATGTCAGCCTCCTATGCGTACCGTCAGGCCGTGCCGTTCCAGCGTGCGCGCGGCGCGCTCCACGTCCTGCGGGTTGGACTTCGGGATGGTTGCGCCCCTGTATTCCATGCCCAGCTTGGCGTACTTGGCCACTGCGGAACCATGGTACGGCAGCAGATCGATGCTCCCGATGCCGGGCAACGACGCCACAAAGGTACCGGTGGACTGCAGGTTGGCCTCGCTGTCGTTGATGCCGGGGATGAGCGGCATGCGCACCTGCACGGCATGCCCATGCCGGCACAGGGAGGCCAGGTTTTCCAGGATGCGCTCGTTGGGCACCCCGGTCACGCGCGCATGCTCGGCACTATCCATATGCTTGAGATCGTAGAGGAAAAGATCCGTTTCCCGGGCCACGTACAGGAGCAGCGCAGTCTCGACAAACCCGCAGGTGTCCACGGTGCGATGCAGCTCCCGCCTGCCGCATTCGCGCAGGAGCTCCAGCAGGAATCCCGGCTGGGAGAGCGGCTCGCCGCCGGAAAAGGTCACGCCGCCACTGGAACCCTCGTAAAACGGCCGGTCCTTCTCAATGGCGTCCAGCACCTCGTCCACCTGCATGCCGGCCCCCGTGGCCTCGTGCGCCAGAGCGGGACAGGTGTCCGTGCAGACACCGCAGACGCGGCATTTCGCACCATCCCGCAGCGGCCCTGCCGCAGTCATCCGCAGGGCCTGCTCCGGACAGGTGTCCAGACACTCCCCGCAGCCCACGCACCGATCGCCCACAGTCACCATGTCCACGGCATGACGCAGGCCTTCCGGGTTGTGGCACCACCAGCAGGAAAGCGGGCATCCCTTCAGGAATACCGTGGTGCGCAGGTCCGGCCCGTCATGCAGGGCATAGCGCTTGATGGCGAAGATGGTTCCGTCGGTCTTGGCGGGGCAAAGGCCATGCATTGATCACTCCTCCACTTTAGGAATTGCTACCAATAATACGGCACCCCGGCAACGGAAAAGCGGGCACTCAGGACCGGAAGATGAAGTACACGGCCCCAAGCAGGCACAGGCACGCCCACAGGTAGTCCCATTTGAGCGGCTGCCCCATGTACCAGACGGCAAAGGGGGCAAACACGGCCAGGGCGATGACTTCTTGCATGATCTTCAGCTGCGGCAGGGTGAAGGTGCCATATCCCATGCGGTTTGCGGGCACCTGCAGCAGGTACTCGAACAGGGCGATGCCCCAGCTGGCCAGCGCGGCCACGATCCATGTACGGTTGGAAAGATTCTTCAGATGCGCGTACCAGGCAAAGGTCATGAACACGTTGGAGCAGACCAGCAGCCCTGCGGTACGGAAGGCGACAGGAACCATGCGGACCTCGAATGACAGAGGATATGCGCCCGCCGCCTCCGGAAGGACGCAGGAACGCATCCAGAGGCATATGGGTTTCGCCCTTCCCGCGCAAGGGAATGTTTGGCCGGTACTCAGCGCACCTTGCGGGCCAGCATGTCGCAACTCACCGCCCCCGTGAAGTCGGGTGGCAGCTTCCCGTCGGGCGTCTTGAAATCGGGGTGCAGGGCCTCAACCTGATCCGGGGAAAGCCGGTAGATCTCCAGCGGCCGAAACTCCAGCACCTCAAAGCCGTTGGCCTCGAACAGGGCCTTCCACTGCTCCGGCAGCAGTCGGTTCTGGTAGAACTTGTCCCTGTTGACGGCCTCCCAGCCCTCTTCCGACTCATTGAGATAGCTGAAGGGATGGTAGCCTTCCACGACGCTGAAGGACCGGTGGTCACGGGTAAGAATACGGTGCACGGCATGCCCGCCCGGTTTCAGGATACGCCGCGTCTCGCGCACGGCGGCCTCGGGATTGCGCACGTGCTCCAGCACCGCAAAGGAGCAGACCGCATGCCGGGATGCATCCGGCAGCGGAATGGCGCTGTAGCGCGCAGGCATGGTGTAGGGCAGCTTCGAGGTATCCACGAACACCCGCCCTTCCCCGTCCTCGGAGAACAGTTCGGCAAACCGGGCCCGCACCACGTCCTCGCCCACGGCCGCAACGGCGGGCTGGCGCAGGATGAAATCGAGCACCGAACGGTACTGCGCCATCCGCCTGGTCACGTCCGGATAATGGACGGCAAAGCTGTAGGCATCCATGGAATGCGGCCTGAACCCAAGACAATGCAGGGCCGTTTCCAGGCAGAGAAAGCCGCCGGGACCAATGTGCAGCACCTCGTCGCCCTGATGCAGGAATTCGTGCCGCGCCTGCATGTCCAGCAGGATGAGCAGGTTCATGATGGAGGTCTGCGGATACGCGCCCACCCGGCAGAAATGCGTGCCCTCCTCATAGCCCATTGCCTGCAGCTGCCGGGCCACGTGCTCCCGGCCGGAGATGGTGGTGATGATGATGCGGTCCCAACGCATGGAAGGAACGGAATGCGGGGCCACAACAGGCAGCCCGTGCAGAAGCTTGCCCCACATGGTGCTGTCGTTGTCCGCCACGCCCAGAATCTGCGGATGCATCTTCTGCTCCATGAGATAGTGCAGCAGTTCCACCGTGCCCTGTCCGCCGCCGAACAGGATGATCCGCTCCCCTTCCCTGATGCAGGGAACACTTTCCGTATCAATCCAGTTGTATTCCATGATCCCTCCGCAGGGACGCTACTCTTCCATGTTCAGATAGGCTTCCATGATCACCTTGAGACCGAAGCCGGGAAAGTTGACCCGGTACTTGTCCGGCGGCACATGCTGCACCAGCTTGCCGCGCCCGAAAATCTTGTGCGTGCAGTATCCCAGTTTGCGGGGGCTTGTGGTGCGCACGGCGGGGCCACTGTCTCCCGTCCCGAAGGCGGGGCGGGCATCCGGCGGGGCCGGCACGCCATCGCCCAGCCGCATGGTGCGCTGTTGGGCATATTCCCTGCGCATCAGGCCGCCGGCATACCCTTCGCGCCATTCCTCATAAAGGTAGACGGGCAGATCGCGCACAAAGGGGCTGGCCATGGCGGGCTCGTTGCCTCCGCCCCCGCGGCTGTAGATGGATGCGGGCACAAAGAGGCCCAGATACTTGCGGGCCCGGGTGCAGGCCACGTACATGAGCCGCCGCTCCTCTTCCAGGTCCTCCGGCTTCTGCAGGGCCTGCTTGGACGGAAAACGCTCCTCCACAAGGTCGATGACCATCACGGCGTCCCACTCCAGCCCCTTGGCCGAATGCACGGTGGACAGGGTGATGTGGTTCTCGGTGTCCTGCGCCTCGGGGTTGGGGTCCTCCAGCGAGAGGTCGGAGACGAACAGGTCAAGGTCGCGGTAGGTGGCCGCAATCTGCACCAGCTGCTCCAGCCCGTGCTCGCGGCGGGGATAGTCGTCGGGATAGAGCTGCATGAGCCGGGGCTTGTAGTGCTCCAGAACCTCTTCCAGCACCTCCACGGGCTCCAGGCGCTGCCGCCGCAGGGCATCCACCAGCGCTAGGTCCTTCCCGAAATCGGGATACTTCTTGAGGGACTTTTCCAGAACGGCGGGCTCCGACAGACGCGAGGCGTCGTACAGCTTGAGCGCCGTCTTGGGGCCCACCCCCTTCACGTTGCCGGCCAGCCGGTTGAAGGCAGGCAGGTCCAGCGGGTTGAGCATGAGCCGCACATAGCTCATCACGTCCTTCACGTGGGCGGCGTCCGAGTACTTGACCCCGCCGAACTTGCGGAACGGGATGCCCGCCTTGGCGAGCTGCATTTCCACATGGTAGGACTGGTACCCGGCCCGGAACAGCACCGCAATTTCCCTGGCCTCATAGGTCCGGCGCAGCTCGGTCACCTTGTTCACCACAAGGTTGGCCTGCGTGAGGTCCGAAAGCGGCTTCACCATCTGGGGCAGGTCCCCCTCCTTTCGGCTGGTGAAGAGCGTCTTGTGAAAGGCAGCCGGAGCCCCTTCCAGAATGGCGTTGGTCAGGTCCAGAACCGGCTGCACGGAACGGTAGTTCTCCTCCAGCTTCACGATTCTGGTGCCGGGAAACATGTTGGGAAAATCGAGAATGTTCTGCACGTTGGCGCCACGGAAGGCATAGATGGACTGTGCATCGTCCCCCACGGCCATGACGTTGCGGTGCCCGCCAGCCAGCAGCTGCACCAGCCGCGACTGTACGAGGTTGGTGTCCTGAAACTCGTCCACCATGATGTAGCGGAACCGGTGCCGGTAGTGCTCAAGCATCTCGGGCTGCGACTGCAGCAGGGCCTCCAGTTCAAAGAGCAGGTCGTCGTAGTCCAGCAGGCCGTGCTCGCGCTTGTAGCGCGCATAGCCCCCGGCAATCTCGCACAGGTCTTCGCGGTAGGCGGCCAGGTGGAAGGCCTCGCGCTGCAGGATGTCTCCGAGGTCGCGCTCCTTGTTGCGCGCCTTGGAAAGCATGCCCATGACCGTGGCGGTCTTGGGGAACGACTTGTCCCCCTTGCCCACGCCGAGCATGTCCTTGCAGTACTTCAGGGCTTCGGAGGCATCCGCGCCGTCCATGATGGACAGACCGTTCTCGAACCCCTGGGGCGGATGCTGGCGCAGCACGGAATAGGCGAACCCGTGGAAAGTGCCGCCGGACACCGCGCCGATGCCGTGCCCCAGCAGCTCTCCCGCCCTGTGCAGCATTTCCTGCGAGGCCTTGCGGGTGAAGGTGAGCAGCAGTATCTCGTGTGCGGCAATGCCCTGCTCCACCATGTTCGCCAGCCGGTAGACCACGGTCCGCGTCTTGCCGGAGCCCGCACCCGCGATGCACAGCAGCGGGCCGTCAAGGGTCATGGCCGCCTCGTACTGGGCGGGATTCAGTTCTTTCTTGTAATCAATCATGCTGGATCGTCTGAAAAGGTATGTATTCTCGCCACCTGCCATGGATTGGGGGCGGCCCTGTACGTCTCTGTTGCAGTCATCAAGCCGCGCTGCGGCCCCTCTGCACTACTACGGATTGCCACCCACGGCAAATGAGGACGCCGCCCCCCGGAACCAGCCCAGAACCTCCGCCCCCACGTCCCGCACCCGGACATGGCGGCCCGGGGCCGTGAGCCGCCCGAGGCTGTCATACAGAAACACGTCGCCCACCGTATGCGTCCCTGTCCTGCCGAAATGGCCGAACACCTCGCGGCGGTCGAACTTGGCCTTCAGGTCAAAGCCGGGATTGGGCTCACACACCAGATCCGGGGCATAGGGCCGCATGGGGCCGGCATAGAGCGTGTCCGCCGCATGGACGGCCCTGAGCACGGGCTGCCCCTGATAACGCAGGGTCAGCAGACTCTCGCGGAGGCTGCGCACCAGCTCCGGCGCCTCGGCAGCCCCCACGCTTCCACGGGCAAACCGGGCGCGGGCATGCAGGTAGATGCGGCCGGGATCCAGCGCAAAGGCCCGTGTGGCCGGGGTAATGCCCGTGGCATCCAGGGCATCGCAGGCCTCGGGCGGCAGACTGGTGTGCAGCAGCCCGCGCTTCCGCAGAAAGGCGTTCAGATCCACCTCGGTACGCAACCGGGCAAACCCGTGATCCGCCAGCGCAAGCAGCCGCTTGGGCTCCGGCAATGCGTCATAGCGCTCCAGCACCTCGCCGATCAGTCCGTCCCAGGCCTCCAGCAATGCCATGCTTGCACCATGCAGGGGGTGCAGCACATCCTCCACGGCATCAAACAGGAAGTGAAACAGACGGTCGGTCTCCGTGAGCACGAAAACAAAACAGTTCCAGGCCAGATCCGGCCAGAGCAGGTCCAACGCGGCACGGCGCGAGGCAATGGTGGCGTGCAGTCCGGCCAGCAGGGCATGCGGATCCTCTGCGGCGCGGGTGGTATCCGCCTCCAGCAGGTATCCCTTCGCACCGAGCATGCCTGCCAGCATGGGGGGAAAGACGGCCCGGGAAAGCTCTTCGGCCACGAAGCCGGAAACCATCATGCCCTGCATGGGGCGCGCCGGATAGGTGTTCGGCAGGTTGATGCTGCGCGAGGTGTACCCCGCCGCGCCCAGCCTGTCGAAGATGGTGGGCACCTGCACATGCGTGAAATTGGTCAACCCCATCTCGTACGTCTGCGCATGGATGCGGGTGAACCCGAACACCCCGTGCGCCTCCGGCCCGGCCGCCGTGAAGAAGCTGGTCCAGTTCACGGGCGAGAGCTCGGGCAGCTCGGCCTGCATGGCGACCGCCTGCCCGGTGAGCCGCGCCAGCGAAGGAAACCGCCCGATATCCGCCAGCCTGCGCGCAAGGGACAGCGGCAGGCCATCCAGCCCGAGCACCACGAGCCGCCCTTCGCGTCCCACCGGCCCCGTGGTTCCTGCTGAAACATGTATGGAATGCATCATGGCCGAGGTGTAGCAAAACCCCGCCCCATCCGCCAGCATGCCACCGACCATCTCCGGCAACCATTGTGCAATCCGTTGAGATCGCTACGCAATTGACTCATTTCCCATGGCACGGTATACATTGTCCATACCAGAGTATCCACAGTGCCGTCGGGGGCGACACCACCGGAACGAACCGGGGGAGACCAAGGAGTATGAACCATGGCGAAGCATGATTGCGAACTGTTCGGCCATATGCTCTACAGCCCGGACCTGAGCTACAGCGAACTCTATGCAATTGAAGCGGACCTGATAGATGAGATGCACGATGCGCTGGAACAGATAGGCGCCGAACACATCGACCTGGTCGGAATGGGAGATGCCCTGCGCATCCAGTGCGTGCTCTCCGAACATGACGAACCCATCTTTCACGACCTGTGCGACGCCGTGGCCCGGTTCCTGCCCGCCACGGTACAGGGCAGACTGCTCTGCGTGCACAAGGACCTTTCCGTCATCCACCTGTACTGCTTCACCGGCAAGGGCTGGAAGGAAGCCACCGTGGACATCTCCATGCAGAACTGCCTGATTGGCGTGGAGACCACGCCGCTTGTCGAGCCCGGGGAGCAGGACGCCTGAACACCGGCAAACACCCCGCACACGCGCCCAAATGGTTGACGCCGCGCAGCACTCCATACTAGGTAGCGTCACTTCCCACGCCCGGGTGGTGGAATTGGTAGACACAAGAGACTTAAAATCTCTCGGCCTTCGGGCTGTACGGGTTCAAGTCCCGTCCTGGGTACCAAGGAATAACAAAGGTTTACGATCAAATTGATCGTAAGCCTTTTCTTTCTGCGACCACCAACATCGCTCATTGTCCCCACACAGTCCCCATCTAAACATGGATCCGACTTGACACTCGCGGCCTTCACTCGGATATTGCC
>QKEJ01000008.1 GCA_003252375.1 Halodesulfovibrio sp. | reverse complement strand
CGATGACCTCGGTAAAGAGCATGCGGGTTCTCTCCGTGATCTGGGCGCGGAGGGATGCCGGGTCGCCGAAGTCCGCAAACCGGGTGACGATGCCCTGGTCCGGCAGGATGGCGTCAAACATGGTATACGTGCCGCCGTAGAGGTTGGAGGCGGCAACGATCTCGTCCCCCTTCCGGCAGATGTTCAGCACCGTGTAGTGAATGGCGGTGGTTCCCGAGGCCAGGGCCACGGCGGCCACGCCGCCCTCCAGCGAAGCCATGCGCTGTTCCAGCGCCTCCTGCGTGGGGTTGCCCAGCCGCGTATAGATGTTGCCCAGTTCCTTCAGCGCAAACAGGTTTGCCGCGTGCTCCGTACTGTTGAACAGGTAGGCCGCGGTCCTGTGCACCGGAATGGCGCGGGCGTTGGTGGAATCCTTGGCGCACCCGGCATGCAGGGCCCGGGTCTCGAAACGATGTGTTGTTGTCATGGTTGTCTCCATGGGATCAGATCTATTGGTTGTCCGAGGCAGGGCGACTTCCCGCCATGTCCTCAATCATGAAAATACCGTAGGAAGCACGCAGGTTGGGCAACAGAGTCACCTGCCGCGGCTCCAGCGTGCCGGCGGGCATGGCCACGGCCGCCTGCCGCGTGATGCGGAAGGGAATCTCCCGCGCGTACTGCCGGAAGTCCCTGAGGGTGAGCACCCGGATGTTGGGCGTATCGTGCCATTCGTAGGGCAGTTCACGTGTCCGCGGGGCGCGCCCCGCAAACATGGCCTGCAGCCGCACCCGCCAGTATCCGAAGTTGGGAAAGCTCACAATGCCGCAACGACCCACGCGCAACAGCTGTTCCAGCATGCGCGAGGGGCGGTGCACCTGCTGCAGGGTCTGGCTCACGATGACGTAGTCAAAGGCGTTGTCCGGATAATGAGGCAGTTCCTCGTTCACGTTGCCGTGCACCACGGAAAGCCCCCGGCCAATGCAGTGGGCCGCCCGCGACTCCTCCAGCTCGATGCCGGTGCCGTGCACATGCTTCTCCCGCACAAGATAGTCGAGCAGCACGCCATCGCCGCACCCCAGGTCCAGCACCCGACTCCCCTCGGTAATCCACGAGGCAATGACCTGTTGGTCAAATCGAAGGGACTCGTTCTCGGCGGCATGGATATTCGCATTAACAGACATGGCGCAGGAACCCTCCGAGGATGTTGGCGAAATGGCTGTTGGGCAACAGGAAGGCATCATGCCCCCACTTCTCCGTGATTTCGCAGAAACTGACGTCGCGCCCGCCCCGCTGCAGGTGCGCCACCAGCGCCCTGGACTGGTACGTGGGGTACAGCCAGTCCGAAGTGAAGGAGACCACGAGAAAGCGGGTCCGCGTCTTGGCAAAGGCCTGCGCCGCATGACTGTCCGGCCGCTCCAGACCCAGGTCGAAATAGTCGGCGGCCTTGGTCACGTAGAGAAAGGAGTTGGCGTCAAACCGCTGCACGAACTTGCGGCCCTGATGATGCAGGTAGCTCTCCACCTGAAAGTCCGTCTCGAAATTGAACGACAGGTTCTCCCTGTCCTGCAGGTTGCGACCGAATTTCGCGTGCATGGATTCGTCGGACAGGTAGGTGATGTGGCCGATCATGCGGGCCACGGCAAGACCGAGGTCGGGGGCTGCTCCGCCATAGTATTCCCCCTGCCGCCAGTTGGGGTCGGAAATTACCGACTGCCGGGCCACCTCATTGAAGGCGATGGCCTGTGCGGAGTGCCGGGTGGTGGTGGCGATGGGAATGGCCGCCTCCACCATGTCGGGATACCGGGCCGCCCACTCCAGCACCTGCATGCCGCCGAGGGACCCGCCCACCACGGCGCACAGACGCTCTATGCCGAAATGGCTGACCAGCGCATGCTGCGCCCGCACCATGTCCGTGATGGTCACCACCGGGAAGCTCAGTCCGTACGGCGTCCCCGTGGCCGGGTTGATGCTCGCGGGCCCGGTGGAGCCGTAACAGCTGCCCAGAATGTTGGAGCAGATAACGAAAAATCGGTCCGTATCAATGGGCCTTCCCGGCCCCACATACTCGTCCCACCATCCGGGACGGGCTGTTTCCGGAGTGCTTCCGGAGCCGGCCACATGGGCATCCCCCGTCAGGGCATGGCAGATAAGCACGGCATTATCGGCGCCGGGGGCGAGGGTGCCATAGGTTTCATAGGCCAGCTGTACCCCCTCGAGCACGGCCCCGCTCTCAAAGCGATGCGGCGCTGGCAGGCTGAACAGCAGGGGGCCGCTTGTCGCGGCGGCAAAGGATGACGTCGTCATGATGAACCTCATTGGAAGCCGCTCCGTCGCACCGCGGGCGCATGGGGGACCATACATCGCAGCACGCGGAACACGGCGCACCATTATTGGATGCCCTTGCCGTCATCATACCTGAAAACAGGGAACGATGCAGCATCAGGCTTACACGGGCATCACCCGCACGGGGGTGCCCTGACATGAACGAAAACGGGATGGTCCGCCGCGCGGGACGCGGCAGGACATTAACGAGGGCGACGCCCTGCAGGCATTCGGCGTTCGTCAGTACGAACGGGAACCCGGACGGGCTGCCGGGAAGGGCGTGCGGATGCAGCGGCAACGGCAAGGCCGAGACCGGCAAGAATCGGGATGAGAATGGTGGGATCAAACATGCGTGTACCTCATCGGTCCCGCAGGGCGGGCTGGCAGTAGCACCTTGTGCCGTTACTCGGGGCATTCAGGTTGCTAGGCGGTCGGCGAGCCAGGTCTCTCACGCCTTCTTAATGATTTTCATTCTTGATAAGTCTTTTCAGCGACAGCGTCAAGCGCCCTGCGCAGCCCATTCCAAATCACCGCGTACAGGCTGGACATTCCCGGCGGCATGCCCTATCCAAATCTATCGTGCGCCAGTGCTGGCGCACCTTCCATTCCGCAGCAAAGCCCTACCAGAGGTACTTCAATGACACTTCTTTCCTCGCAAATTTCCGGCTTCATTGAAAACTCTTCATGGATCCGCAAGATGTTCGAATCGGGCATTGCCCTCAAGAAGCAGTACGGCGAAGACGCCGTATGTGACTTCAGCCTCGGCAACCCCGACGTTCCCGCCCCCGCCGTAACGGGCGACCTGCTCCGCGAGCTCGCCGAAAAGAGCGCCGAGCCCTTTACCTTCGGATACATGCCCAACGGCGGTTTCCCCTGGGCCCGCCAGATCGTGGCAGACCTCGTGAAGAAGGAACAGGGCGTGGATGTCACGGCCGACGACTGCCTGCTCTCCTGCGGTGCCGCAGGCGCCATGAACGCCTTCTTCCGCGCCGTGCTGGAACCCGGCGACGAGGTGGTGGGCGTGGCCCCCTACTTCGTGGAGTACGGGTTCTACACCTCGAACCATCAGGCCACCTTCAAGCCTGCCATGTCCAAGCCCGGCACCTTCGAGATCGACCTCGCCACCATCGAGGCAGCCATGACCCCGAAGACCCGCGCGGTGATCATCAACTCGCCCAACAACCCCACGGGGGTCGTATACACCAAGGCGGAAATCGAATCCCTGGCCGCCCTGCTGGACGCCAAAAGCCGCGAGTACGGCCGTCCCGTGTTCCTGATTTCGGATGAGCCTTACCGCTTCCTCGCCTTTGACGGCGTGGAGGTCCCGAGCGTGCTGCCCCTGTACGATTACGCGGTGGTCCTTTCCTCGTTCTCCAAGAATCTCTCCCTGGCCGGCGAACGCGTGGGCTACGCCGTGCTCTCGCCGCGCATGCCGGAACGCGGCAGACTCATGGCCGGCCTGATGCTCACCAACCGCATTCTCGGCTTCGTCAACCCGCCGGTCATCGGCCAGCATCTGCTCAAGGCGGCCCTGACCGCACAGGTGGACGCCTCCATCTACGCGAAGCGCCGCGACGTGATGGCCCGCGTGCTCACCGAAGCCGGCTACGAATTCCTCATGCCCAAGGGGGCCTTCTACTTCTTCCCCAAGGCGCCCGGTGGCGACGACGTGGCCTTCTGCCAGCGACTCATGGAGCAGAAGGTGCTGGCCGTGCCCGGCACCGGTTTCGGCGGCCCCGGCCACTTCCGCCTGACCTTCTGCGTGGGCGAAGAGGTTATCGAGCGCGCGGCGGACGGCTTCCGCAACGCCATCGCCTGATGTCACACAGGCGCGGCGCTGCCGTTTCAGGAGTGCCCGCCTTTTTTTCCGAGCGGCGCACCGGTCCCCGGTGCGCCGTTTCACATGCACGGAACCCGCGCCTCCCCGGCCGTTCCGGCATGAAGCAAGCGGTGATTTTCCACTTGACAGGAAACGAGTATCCCTTGACTTTCCTCCGGGACTCGATTACCGATCTCGCTCTTATGTCTTTCACGCGGAGCACTGATGTTTGATACTCTTTCCGACAGACTGAATTCTGTTTTCAAAAAGTTCAGTGGTCAGAAGACCCTGAATGAGGAAAACGTGCAGGAGGGCCTGCGCGAGGTTCGCCTTGCCCTGCTTGAAGCGGACGTCAACTTCAAGGTGGTGAAGCAGTTCACCGACCGTGTCCGCGAACGTTGCCTCGGTCAGGAAGTGCTCAAGGGCGTCAACCCGGCACAGCAGGTCATCAAGATCGTCCATGACGAACTGGTGGAACTGCTGGGCGGCGACACCACCGGCCTCGACCTGCGCGGCAAGCAGCCCTACGTCATCATGATGGTGGGCCTGCAGGGCTCGGGTAAGACCACGTCGTCCGCCAAGCTGGCCAACTATCTGCGCAAGCAGAAAATGAAGCCCTATCTGGTGCCCGCCGACGTGTACCGCCCCGCCGCCATCGACCAGCTGCATACGCTGGCCAAGCAGTTGGGCATTCCGGCGTATGCCTCCACCACGGACATGAACCCGGTGGACATCGCCACGGCCGCGTACGAGGAAGCAAAGGCCCAGCAGTGCAACGTGCTGCTGCTGGACACCGCAGGCCGCCTGCATGTGGATGAGCAGCTCATGAACGAGCTTGCCACCATTAAGGAACGTCTGAACCCGCAGGAGATTCTCTTCGTTGCCGACGCCATGACCGGCCAGGATGCCGTGACCGTGGCGGAAGCGTTCAACGAAAAGCTCGGCCTGTCGGGCGTCGTGCTCACCAAGATGGATGGTGACGCACGCGGCGGCGCGGCTCTTTCCATCAAGACCGTCACCGGCACTTCCGTGAAGTTTGTCGGGATGGGTGAAAAAATTTCGGATCTGGAAGTCTTCCATCCCGATCGCATTGCCGGCCGTATCCTCGGCATGGGTGACGTGCTCACCCTCGTGGAGAAGGCGCAGGAAGATGTCTCGCAGGAAGAAGCCGAAGAGATGGCCCGCAAGATGCAGAAGGCCGAATTCGACTTCAACGACTTCCGCACCCAGATGCGCCGCATGCGCAAACTGGGATCGCTTGAAGGGATCCTCAAGCTCATCCCCGGCATGGGAGCGCTGCGCGAAAAGCTCGGCGACCTGAACGTGCCGGACAAGGAGATGAACCGCATCGAGGCGATCATCAATTCGATGACCGACAAGGAGCGGTGCAATCCCGACCTGATAAATCCCAGCCGGAAGAAGCGTATTGCCGGCGGCTGTGGTATGAAGGTGCAGGGCGTGGACAACCTCATCAAGAGCTTCGCGCAGATGCGTATGATGATGAAGCAGATGATGGGGGGCGGAAAGAAGGGCAAGAAGGGCAAGATGCCCAACATGCCCGGCATGCCCAAGATGCCGAAACTGCCCGGCATGGGCGGCGCAGGCATGGGTGACATGTCCAACATGGATGCCCTGCAGGCCATGCAGGGGATGCAGGGAATGCCCGGCATGCCCGGGATGGGATTCCCCGGCATGGACGGCATGGACGCCCCCGCCACCATGTCCAAGGATGATCAGAAGAAGAAGCGCGACGCCCGCAAGAAAGAAAAGATGAAGAAGAAGCAGGGTCGCAAGAAGAAATAGGAACGTCCGCAGGACAAATACGGAACCCGGAAACCCGCATCGCAAAGGTCCTTGCGGTTTTTTGGAAAAACCATATTATTACATAATATAATGGGAGTACATTCAGATGGCCGTTAAACTCAGACTGACCCGTATGGGCAACAAGAAGCGTGCATTCTACCGTGTCGTGGCGATCAACACCCTGTCCCGCCGCGATGGTCGTCCCCTCGAATACTTGGGCTTCTACAACCCCATGGTCGAGCCTGCCGAAGTCAAGATTGACATGGACAAGGTCGAGAAGTGGCTCAACGACGGCGCCGAACCTTCGGACACCGTTCGTGCTCTTCTCAAGCAAGTGAAGTAGCTTTCGTTCATGGCGACCTGCCTAGGCAGCTCACCTATTGCTGACATCCTGCTGAACAACGACTGGAGGTGAGCCATGTTGAAGGATCTGGTTGAGTACATCGCGAAATCGCTTGTGGACAACCCCGACGCAGTCTCCGTGGCTGAGGTTGAGGGTGAACAGACTTCTGTTCTTGAACTGAAGGTCGCCAAGGAAGATCTTGGCAAGGTAATCGGCAAGCAGGGGCGTACAGCCCGCGCGATGCGCACCATCCTCGGTGCCGCCTCCACCAAAGCCAGGAAGCGCTCTGTTCTGGAAATTCTGGAATAAGGCCTCCGCCCGGGCGGATGACTGACAGTCGACTCATACAGATAGGCTTGATCGTCAAGCCACACGGATTGCGGGGGGAAGTCTGCGTCGAATACTACGCGGACTCCCCTTTACTTCTGCGCGATCAGGTGTGGCTTCAGAAAGGCAAGGCCCAACCGGCACCCCACAAGGTGGTCTCCACGCGTACCCATCAGGGACGAGAGCTGCTGCTGCTTGAAAGCTGCCGCGACCGGAACTGCGCGGAGACCCTGCGCAACGTCGCCGTGTTCGTGCCGGAAGCCACCCTCCCCGATCCCGACGACCACGAGGTCTACCTCTACCAGCTGGAAGGGCTTTCCGTGCTGCTTGAGGACGGTTCCGTGCTCGGGCGCATCTGCGACTTCCAGTTCAACGCCGGTTCGGAAGTGTGGGTCATCCGCACGCCGGACAACCGGGAGGTGCTCTTCCCGGCGGTGGAGGAATTCGTCACCGGCGTGGACCTCGACAAGGGGACCGTCTCCATTGCACCGCCCGAAGGCCTGCTCGACCTGTATCTCGGCGACAACTAGCCGTTCGCACCATGCAGTTTACCATCGTGTCACTCTTCCCGGAGTTCTTCGGATCCTCCCTTGATTGCGGACTCATGGCCAAGGCCAGGGAGTCCGGTCTGGTTGCGTTCGATTTCCTGAACCCGAGAGACTTCACCACGGACCGCCATAACACGGTGGATGACCGCCCCTACGGCGGCGGCCCCGGCATGGTGATGATGCCGGATCCGTTGGCCAAGACCCTGCGCAGCATCAAGGCGCCGGGACGCATTCTCATGATGGCCCCCAAGGGACGCCCCTTCACGCAGGCCCTGGCCCGTGAACTGGCGCAGGAGGAATCCGTCACCATCCTGTGCGGACGGTACGAAGGGTTTGACGCCCGCCTTGAGGAACTCTTCCCCATCGAGCCCGTCTCCATCGGCGACTACGTGCTCAACGGGGGCGAGACCGCGGCCCTGTCCGTCATCGAGGCGACCGCACGGCTGGTCCCCGGCTTCATGGGGCATGAGGATTCCGGCGAGGAGGAGAGCTTCTCCACCGGGCTGCTGGAATACCCGCACTACACCCGCCCGGACGACTACGAGGGACTGACCGTGCCGGAGGTCCTCAAATCCGGCGACCACGGACGCATTGCCGCATGGCGCAGAGAGCAGTCGCTGCGTCTTACACTGCACTCCAGGCCCGATATTTTACAGGAAGCACCCCTTTCTTCCAATGACCTGGAAATATTGAAGAAAGAAGACAGAAATCGCGTCGGCAGAAATCTCTTTTGCGCACTTGTTCACTATCCAGTTGTAAATAAAGAGAAAAAATCTGTGGCGGTTTCTTTGACAAACCTCGATATCCACGATATAGGCCGCTGTTCATGCACCTATGGTCTCGGAGGATACTACATATCCACCCCCATTGAAGACCAGCGGCGCATGCTGGATGAGCTGCTCCGGCACTGGGTGACCGGTCCGGGAACAGTCGCCAACCCTGACCGGGGCGAAGCGCTGCAAATCATCCGGGGTGTCGACATGATCGAGGATGCCGTACGCGATATTTTCGAACGTACCGGACAACGGCCCCTGTTGGTAGCGACGAGCGCCAAGGGGGCAGGCAACATGAACGTTGCCGATGTCCGCAAGCTGCTTGCGGAACGCCCGGTACTGCTGTTGTTTGGTACGGCTCACGGTCTCGCCCCGCAGGTTCTCGAGGAGTGTGACGGAATCCTGCGGCCGGTTCGATACCTTGACGGCTACAACCACCTTTCCGTAAGGACGGCTGCAGCCATTATCATTGATCGGATATTGGGCGACGCTCTGTAAGAGCCACGCCGGTACAGTTTACTAACGAACGCAAACCCCACGGAACCCGTGTTGCGGAAAATTAGGCCAAAGGGGACACTAATATGAATGCTATTCAGAAGATTGAACGTGAACAGATGCGCATTGACCTGCCCAAGTTCAACAGCGGCGACACCGTGAAGGTTCACCTGCGCATCATCGAAGGTGAAAAGGAACGCATCCAGGTTTTCCAGGGTGCTGTCATCCGCATCAGCAACGGCACCACCGATGCCACTTTCACCGTCCGCAAGATTTCCGACGGTGTGGGCGTTGAGCGCGTGTTCCCCATGCACTCCCCCGCCATCGAGCGCATCGAACTGGTTCAGGAAGGCCGCGTTCGCCGCAGCCGCCTGTACTACCTGCGCAACCTCAAGGGCAAGGCTGCCCGCATCAAGCCCAAGAACCGCTGGTAAGCAGTTCGGGCTCATGCTCGAGAGCTTTGAAAAGGGGTTGGCGCTGCCAGCCCCTTTTTTTGTTGCCCGCACCGGATGTCCCTGATCCGCGTTTTCGCTTGAAGAACGAACGGGAAACGGCCTACAACCTTTCCAGATCCCAGACACTGCACAAGGACCCCCATGGCCAGCAAACGTCCCAACAACACCCACGCCCTGCACCTGCTCACCGCCGACGGTTCGGAACCCGACCTGCAGGCCCGGTGGCCCGCGCCCTTTGCCGGCGTGGACGAGGCCGGGCGCGGGTGTCTTGCCGGTCCGGTGGTGGCCGGAGCCTGCATCCTGCCCGCCGAGCACACCATTCAGGGACTTACAGACTCCAAGAAGCTGAGCGAAGCCCAGCGCGAGGCGCTCTATCCGCTCATCCGCCAGCAGGCGGTGGCGTGGGGCGTGGGCGTGGTCTGGCCGGGCGAGATTGACCGCATCAACATCCTGCAGGCCACCTTCGCCGCCATGCACAGGGCTGTCGCGGTCCTGCGCGTGCCTCCGGTGTTTCTGGCCATAGACGGCAACCAGCGCCTGCCCGTCGAACTGGCCGGCACCATGGCGCAGACCACCGTCATCAAGGGGGACCTGAAGATTCCGGCCATCTCCGCAGCCTCCATCCTGGCCAAGACCTTCCGCGACAGGCTCATGACCGCCCTGCACAGACGCTACCCGGATTACGGGTTCGCCAAGCACAAGGGATACGGCACCCAGGAGCACATCGCGGCCATTGCGGAGCACGGCCCCAGCCGCATGCACCGCCTCACCTTCGCCAAGGTGCGTCCCGAGCAGCCGCAATCCGTGGTGACGGAACAGGGCTCGCTATGGTAGCGTCGCACCTCGTCACCGGCGCGGAAGGAGAGGACGCCGCCGCCCGCCACCTGCAGGCGCACGGCTACCGCATCCTTCACCGCAACTGGCGGCACGGGCGGCTGGAACTGGACATCATCTGCACGCGGGGCGACGAGACCGTCTTCGTGGAAGTGAAGACCCGGGCGCAGAACTCGCTGCAACGTCCGGACGAGGCTCTCTCTCCCGCCAAGCGGCGCAGCCTGATCAAGGCCGCGCAGCACTATATTTCCCGGGCCGACCTGTGGGACCGCCCTTGCCGATTCGACCTTGTCGCCGTTGTCCGCAGCGGAGACGCATATCACGTGGAGCACATCGAACATGCCTTTGACCTCTCCGAATCTGTGGGTGGTGGCAACACCGCTTGGCAACCCTGGTGACCTTTCGCCCCGTGCCCGCGAAGTACTCTGCGCCGCCGACATGGTGCTGGCAGAGGACACCCGGCGCGCCGGAACCCTCTTCAAGATGACCGACGTGCACGCCAAGAAGCTTGTCAGCTTCCACGACCACAACGAGGAGGCCAAGGCCCCCGGCTTCATCGAAGCCATGCGCGAGGGGCAGACCCTGGCCCTTGTTTCCGACGCGGGCATGCCCCTTTTTTCCGACCCGGGCTACCGGCTTGTCCGCCTGGCACGGCAGGAAGGGCTGGCCGTTTCCGTGGTACCCGGTCCGAGCGCTCCGCTCACGGCACTGGCCGCCAGCGGCATTGCTCCGCAGCCCTTTACCTTTCTCGGCTTTCCGCCCCGCAAGCGCAGTGAACAGGAACGGTTCTTCGGTGAATTCCGCGCCGTGTCGACCACCCTTGTGTTCTTCGAGCGCAAGAACCGCCTCGCCGACACCCTCGCCGCAGCCTACACCGCGCTGGGCCCCCGCGAGCTGTGTGTCGCACGGGAATTGACCAAGACACACGAGGAGTTTATCCTCACCCGTTTGGAAGAGCATGCCTCCGTGCCCGGAGACCTGCTGGGAGAAATCACGGTCGTGGTGGGACCGCCGGAAAGCGTGGACAAGCCGGAAGAATCGGTCATCCGCGCCCTGATCGCCGAAGAACAGGCTGCCGGAGGCAAACCGCGCGACATTGCCAGACGGGTCAAGGAACGTACCAGCGGCTGGACAGTGGGCGAGGTCTATCAGCTCATGCAGCAACGCCCCGAATAACACCTCGCGACACGGACAGCGACCACCTGATGCAACACCATTTCATGCGATAACGGAATTCACATGCCGGACGGACGGACACTGCTCACCTGCTTCATGCGTACCTACCTCGTAGGCGCCGCGTTCAATACACGCGGTCTCCAGAACGTGGGCATCGTCTACGCCATGGAGCCCGGGCTGCGGGCCATCTACCCGGACCCCAAGGCCCGGCGGGAGGCACGCAAGCGCTACCTGCGGCACTACAACACGCACCCGTTCTGGACGCCGCTGCTGGTGGGCACCTTCCTGTCGCTGGAAACCATGATCGCCGCGGGCAAGGCCCCGCCGCAGATGCTGACCACCCTCAAGGACACCACCACCTACACCCTGTCCGCCATCGGCGACTCCGTGTTCGGCGGCAGTTTCCTGGTCTTCTGGTCGCTGACCACCGCCTGCATGCTGGCGGCGAACCTGCACGGGGCGGCCCTGCTCTGGTCGCTCAGCCTGTTCGCCTCGCTGCATATTTTCAAGCTGTTCACCTTTGCTGCCGGCCTGCGCGGCGGCCTGAAAGTGCTGAACATGCTCAGAAGCTGGAACCTTATCAACTGGGGCGAGCGACTCAAACTCGCCAACGCGGTTGTGCTTGTGCTATTATTGTACCTGGTCTGGCCCGGCACGCATGCCCAGGGCGCATGGGATTCTCCCGGCGAACTGACATGGGGACTGGCCAGCGCCGGGCTATGCCTGACAGGCTGGTCCATAGGACGGTTCTACCTGTCCAGAATCATACTACTCTTTGTCCTGGCGCTTGCGGCCGTGGCCGCGCCGATACTGGCGGGGTACCTGCCCGCAGGCTGGGGTTTGTAGGACTTCACGAAAGGAATGCACACGGTGCACACAGATATCATGGAACACGATGGCTGCTTCTCGGCCACCATCTTCGTAAAGAACGAACTGGGACTGCATGCCCGGCCTGCAGCCCGCATCGCCCAGGAAGCCCAGAAGTTCAAGTGCGAGCTCAGGATGCAGGTTTCGGAGCAGGAGGTGGACGCCAAGTCCATTCTCGACATCCTTTCCCTTGCCGCCGGGCACGGTTCGGAGATCGTTCTCACGGCCAAGGGTGATGACGCCCGGCAGGCCATGGAACACATGGCCCAACTGTTTCACAGCATAGTAGGCGAGGAAGCGTAAGTGGCACGCGAAACTCTTCACGGCGTAGCGGTCTCGGCTGGCATATCCATCGGCAAGGCGTTCTTCATAAACCGCCAGAGCCGCAGACATATCCCGCGCGAAACCATACCCGCCAGCAGGGTGGAATACGAAGTCGACCGCCTGACCAGCGCATCGAACACCGTCCGCGACGAGTTCGAGGCGGCCCGGTCCCGCGTCCCGGAGGAACTCAGGGAGCACGGCGCCATCATCGATTCCCACCTGATGATCTGCCAGGACCCCAAGCTCATGCTGGCCGCAGCAACCCGCATCCGCGAACGCGGCATCACGGCGGAATGGGCGCTTGAGCAGTCCGTGGAGAGCATCGCCGCCGCCTTCAGCGCCATTGACGACGCCTACATCCGCGAACGCATCCAGGACGTGCGCGTAGTGGCCGAACGCATCATGCACCGGCTTCTGGGCGCACAGAGCGCCTCGCGGGCGCTGGATGAACGCATGGTGCTCATGGCCCATGACCTGACTCCGGCAGACACCATCGAGCTGGAGCAGGACAAGATCATGTCCTTCGCCACCTGCGAGGGCGGCAAGACGTCGCATACCGGCATCCTTGCCCGCTCCCTGCAGATTCCCGCCATCGTGGGCGTGGAAGGGCTTGAGGAGCAGGTCAGGGACGGCGAGCTGATCATCATCGACGCCCTGCGCGGACGCATCCTCGTGGACCCCACCGAGGAAGAGCTGGCCGACTATTCCGACCTGAAATACCAGTTCGAGAACTACCAGAAGGCCATCATCCGGCAGTGCACGCTGCCTGGGGAAACCGTGGACGGGTTCCGTCTCGATATCCAGGCCAACATCGAGTTGGCCGAGGAGCTGCAGAGCGTGCTCGACAACGGTGGCGAGGGCGTCGGGCTGTACCGCACCGAATACGCCTTTCTCAACCGCAAGAAGGCTCCCACCGAAGAGGAGCTGTACAAGGAATACGCCACCATCGCCCAGAGCCTCGCACCGGCCAAGGTGACGCTGCGCACGCTGGACGTGGGGGCGGACAAGATGATGAACATGCAGGAGCAGCTGGAAGAGCCCAACCCCGCCCTGGGGCTGCGCGGCATCCGCTACTGCCTGAAAAACCAGGACCTCTTCCGCATGCAGCTGCGCGCCATCCTCAGGGCCAGCGTGCACGGCAATGTGGCGGTCATGTTCCCCATGATTTCCGGGCTCAAGGAAGTACGGCAGGCCCGCTACCAGCTCAACCTCGTACGGCAGGAGCTGGACGAGGCGGGTATCCCCTACAACCCCAACATGCCCGTGGGCATCATGATCGAGCTGCCCAGCGCGGTCATGATCTCCGAGACCCTGGCGCAGGAAGTGGACTTCTTCTCCATCGGCACCAACGACCTCATCCAGTATTCGCTGGGGATCGACCGGGCCAACAAGCACGTCTCCTACCTGTACCAGCCGTTGCACCCGGCCATCGTGCGCTCCATCAAGTATGTGGTGGACGCCGCGCACCGTGCCGGCATAGAAGTGAGCGTCTGCGGCGAAGTGGCGTCCGACCCCTACTGCATCCCCATCCTCATGGGCATGCAGATAGACGGCGTCTCCATCGCCCCGCAGGCCATTCCCGGCATCAAGCGCATCATCCGGCAGGTGAACATGGAGGAGTGCAAGCAGCTGCTGCGTGACGTGCTCAGCCACGCCACGGTCTCCAAGATCAACCGGAAGGTACGCCAGACCATATTCAAGCGCTTCCCCGAAGAGCTGACCTTTTTCGCATCCCTGCTCGACCAGGACGACTAGACGAACAATCATGAGCAAGAAAAAACAGGAATCAAGCGGCCGCATCGCCCAGAACAAGAAGGCGCGGCGCTATTACGAACTGCTGGAGACGCTTGAGGCGGGCATAGAACTGCGCGGGACCGAAGTGAAATCGCTCCGCGCCGGGCTTGTCTCCTTCCGCGACAGCTACGTGCAGTTCAAGAACGGCGAGGCATGGCTGGTGGGCCTGCATATCGCCCCGTACGAGAACGCCGGCTATGCCCAGCATGATCCGGACAGGGACCGCAAGCTGCTGCTGCACGCGCGCCAGATAGAGGCGTGGTCCGCCAAGGTGGATCAGCGCGGGTTTTCCGTGGTGCCCACGGCCATGTATTTCAAGAGCTCACGCGTGAAGGTGGAGATCGCCCTCGGCCGCGGCAAGAAGCTGCACGACCAGCGTGAGACCATCAAGGCGCGCGACATCCAGCGTGACGTAGCCCGCCAGCTGGCCAACATGTAGCCGTGTCCACCGTGTCCACATCGCCCATGTCCCTCAACGCCAATCAGCTGCATTTCCTGCGCACCCTGTTCCCTGACGGGGACTGCCTGACCGCGCCGGAAGAGATGCTGGTGTTCGAGACGGACGCCAGCCGTCTGAACGGTGCGCCCCTTGCCGTGGTGCGTCCCCAGATCGAATCACAGATCGTGGAGCTGCTGCGCTGGGCCCATGCCGAATGCATCCCCCTGTACCCGCGCGCCCGCGCCACCAACGTGGTGGGCCTGTGCGTACCGGAACGCCCCGGCATCGTCATCTCCACCCTGAAGATGAACCGCATCATCGACGTCAGCGCCGACGACTTCGTGGCCGTGGTGGAACCGGGGGTGGTCACGGGCGACCTGCAGAAGCACGTGGAGGCCATGGGCCTCTTCTACCCGCCCGACCCCGCCAGCTTCGGCATCTCCACCATCGGCGGCAATGTTGCCACCTGCGCAGGCGGCATGCGCGCGGTGAAGTACGGTGTCACCCGCGAATGGGTGCTGGGCTGCCGTGTCGTGCTGCCGGGCGGCCGCGTCATCGAATGCGGAGGCCGCAACCACAAGAACGTGGTGGGGCTCGACCTTACCCGGCTCATGGTGGGCAGCGAGGGCACGTTGGGCGTCATGAGCAGCATCATGCTCAAGCTCATGCCCAAGCCGGAGGCAACAGCCTCGCTCATGGCCGGATTCGCCACCCTGGAAGAGGCCATGCTCGCGGTGGGCAGGGTCTTCCGCGCCGGAGTGCTGCCCACGGCCCTGGAATTCATGGGGCCGGAGGTGCTGGACTGCCTCGCCCTGCTGGTCCCCGTGCCCTGGCCGCACGGAACCGGGGCGGGATGCGTCCGCGCCGTGCTGCTCTTCCGTATTGACGGCAGCGGCGCCGCCATGCCCGCCGACCTTGAACGGTTGCGCAGAGCCCTCAACGACACGACACAGGGCGCCCCCATGTGGCTCGAACAGGGCGTGGGCAGTGCGGAAGAAGAGCCCCTGTGGGAAATCCGCCGCCTGATCAATCCCGCCACCTACTACGTGGCGCCCAACAAGATTTCCGACGATGTGACCGTACCGCGCGGCAGCCTGCTGCCCGCCCTGACCGGCATACGGGACATTGCCGCCCGCCACGAGGTGCCCATCCTGACCTTCGGCCATGTGGGCGACGGCAACATCCACGTGAACATCATGCACAATGCCGCCGATGCGGAAGAGCGCAGCCGTGCCGTGGAGGCCAAACTGGCCGTCATGGAGCTCATTCTCTCCCTCGGAGGAACGCTTTCCGGCGAGCACGGCGTGGGCCTTACCAAGGCTCCGTATGTGCACCGGCAACTGGGTGAGGACGAACGCGCCGTCATGCACGACATAAAGGCCGTCTTTGATCCCAATGGCATAATGAATCCCGGCAAGGCATTCTGACGTTGCCGGAGAAAGAAAAAGGGGCTAGGCTACCGGAGAGTTTTCCGTCGGCCCATGCGCCCGTTCACACCCACCACCGTCGCATCCGGAGGTTGCCCATGACCGTAGCCCGCGCAACGCGTCCCACGCTCGCCTTCCTTGTCATCACCCTGCTCTCCGCTCTCCTGCTGAGCGGCTGCTGGGGGAAGCAGCACACCGGAGACGCCAGCCTCACCCCCTCCAATGAGCAGCTCCTTATCGAGGGCGCCCGGGACGCACTGGACCGCCTGACCAAGGAACGCGGCGTGATCCCCTTTACCGGCAGCCTTGCTTCGGCCAAGGGTGTGATCATCTTCCCTTCGCTCTACAAGGGAAGCTGGATATTCGGGGTTGAAGGCGGCAACGGCGTCATGCTGGCCCGCAACGACGACGGGACCTGGTCCCCCCCCTCCTTTGTCACCATGTCCGACTTCAGCTTCGGCTTTCAGGCCGGTGGCCAGGTCACCACGGCCATCATGCTGCTGATGGAACCCAAGTATCTTGAAGACGCCCTGAGCGACGACCTGACCTGCAGCGCCGATATTTCCGCAGCCATCGGGCCTGTCGGGCACAACGCCCAGCTTGACCGGGGCACGCATACCGAAGGCATCATCTATGCCGCGTACACACAGGGGCTGGCCTTCAGCATGTCGCTGGAAGGCGGCACCATCGTCATCAACAAGGAGCGCAACCGCAACTACTACGGCAAGGAGGTCACTCCGACCGAAATCATTGCCGGAACAGTGGACAACAGCGGCTCCATGGGACTGCGTGAACGGCTGGCCTTTTATGCAGCACAGCACGGTCCGGATACCGTTACCGACTGATCATGAGTGAACACGAATCGAATCCGCCCGCGCAGGAGTGCATCCTGTGCGGGCGTTGCCTTTCCGTCTGTCCCGTGCTGCTGGGTACGGGGCGCGAGGAGCTTTCTCCCAAGGCCAAGCAGCACATGCTGAAGACGCTGGCCCGCAATCCCGAGCGCCTCAGGCTGGCGGACTGCCGAGTACTGGCCGACAAGTGCCTTTCCTGCGGCCGCTGCCGCACGGTCTGCCCGCAGGGCCTTTCCGTTCCCCGACGGCTGGCGGAACTGCGCGCCGCGCACCCCGGCTGGCAGCAATGGCTCTGGAAACAATGGATAGAACGTGGCGCAGCCCTGTGGCCCGCCCTTGCCGTCTTTGGCAAGGTGGCCCCAAAGGACGTCGGCCCGCAGACCTTTGCACGGTTCATGGACTCTCTCCGCGCCATGGCCCCCGCCCAGGACATCACGCCGTGGCTGGCGGTGCACACCTATGACTCGGAAGTCGGCAGGGGCCGCTCGATCCTGCTCTTTGCCGGATGCACGGCTCGGCGCATTCAGAAGGCATGGCACGCCAAGGCCGAAGCCATCCTCGGCAACCTCGGCTACACCGTGCTCTCCGAACGCGCCATGACCTGCTGCGGCCTGACGCTGGACCATGCCGGCATCCCGGACGCCGCGCACGAAGCCCGCATGCGCAATGTAAACGCATGGCGCGCTGCGGGCCGCCCGCGCATCACAACCTTCTGCGCCTCCTGCTTCCACGGCCTTGGCGAATACGCCCACTGCGCTGATGTGAACTGGGAGGAAGGCGAGGCCGAAGCCTTTGCCAACGCACTGGTGCCCCTCTCCTCCCTGTGGGGTGAGACGACCTTCTCGGTCACGGACGCCGCCCCAGCCCGGGTGCGCTACCACCAACCCTGCCACTGGGGCGGCAGCGACCCGGACAAGGCATGGCTTGCCGCCACGCTGGGCGCGCGCATCTCCGCCCCCTCCGGCGTGCAGTGTTGCGGCATGGGCGGCGTACTGCAGCTGGGCGACCAACCCCTTTCCCGCGCCGTGGCCACACGATGCTGGGACGCGCTGGCGCCGGACGAAGGCACCCTCGTGATCACGGGATGCAGCGGATGCACCATGCAGCTGCGCAGTTCAAGTCCGGCCATGGGCAGGTCCGGAGTACCCGTGGCGCACTGGCTGGACTGCGTTCGGCCATAGGGGAAACCCCAGTCGGGCTGTCACAGAATCGCCATCGGGCAGGACTATCGTGCCCCGCACGCCTTGCCAATCGTCATTGCGTTCTTAGTAGTTTTCCAGTACGAATATCCGGATTCACCGGGCCCCCGTCACGACGTGACGCTGCCTTTGCAGAGGCCCGGATGCCCTTCACCAACACGCCCCGCCCCTCCGGCCATACCGGAGTCGCAATACGTCTTTTCGGGAGAAAGAATGCTCGGTTTCATCTTCAAGAAAATCTTCGGTTCCAGTAACGACCGCTTCCTCAAGCAGCTCCGCCCCGTCATCACCGCCGTCAACGCTCTGGAGGCCGGACTTCTTGAAAAACCCGACACCTATTTCGCCGAACGCATTGCCGAATTGAAGGCCGAAGTGGCCTCCGGCGCCACGCTGGACGCCATCCTGCCCGAAACCTTTGCGCTGGTGCGCGAAGCCGGACGTCGCGTGTTCAACATGCGCCATTACGATGTCCAGCTCATCGGCGGTTACGTGCTCCATTCCGGCAAGATCGCCGAAATGAAGACCGGTGAAGGCAAGACCCTCGTGGCCACCCTGCCCGTGGTGCTCAACGCGCTGACCGGCAAGGGCGTGCACGTGGTCACCGTAAACGACTACCTCGCCAAGCGTGACGCCGAATGGATGAGCACGCTCTACGGTTTCCTGGGCCTGACCACCGGGGTCATCGTGCACGGCCTCACCGACGAGGAGCGCAAGGAGGCCTATGGCGCCGACATCACCTACGGCACCAACAACGAGTTCGGCTTCGACTACCTGCGCGACAACATGAAGTTCTACAAGGAGCAGCTGGTCCAGCGCCCGCACCACTACGCCATCGTCGACGAAGTGGACTCCATCCTCATCGACGAAGCGCGTACCCCGCTCATCATCTCCGGTGCGTCCGAAGACTCCACCGCCCTCTACAGCCAGGTGGACAACATCATCCCCTCGCTGAAGGCCGAGACCCACTACACGCTGGATGAAAAGGCCAAGGCCGTGTCCCTCACCGACGAGGGCGTCGTGCGCTGCGAAAGCCTGCTCAAGCTCGACAACCTGTACGACCCCGCCAACATCACCTACCAGCATCACATCCTGCAGGCGCTGAAGGCGCATCATCTTTTCCGCCGCGACGTGGACTACATCGTCAAGGACGATCAGGTGGTCATCGTGGACGAGTTCACCGGACGCCTCATGCCCGGACGCCGCTTCTCCGACGGACTGCACCAGGCCCTGGAAGCCAAGGAAGGCGTGAAGGTCGAAGCCGAGAACCAGACTCTGGCCTCCATCACCTTCCAGAACTACTTCCGCATGTACGAGAAGCTGGGCGGCATGACCGGTACCGCCGATACCGAAGCCGTGGAATTCGGTCAGATCTACGGGCTGGAGGTCATCTCCATTCCCACAAACCGGCCCATGGTGCGCATGGACCATCCGGACAGCATCTACCGCACCCGGCAGGAAAAATTCAACGCCATCGTCCAGGAGATCACGGCCCTGCACACCAAGGGACAGCCCGTGCTGGTGGGCACCATCTCCATCGAGACCTCCGAGCTCATCTCCGAGATGCTCAAGAAGACCCGCGTTCCGCACAACGTGCTCAACGCCAAGCACCACGAACAGGAAGCCCAGATCGTGGCCGAAGCCGGCCAGAAGGGCCACGTGACCATCGCCACCAACATGGCCGGTCGCGGTACCGACATCGTGCTGGGCGAGGGCGTGCGCGAACTGGGCGGTCTGCATATTCTGGGCACCGAGCGCCACGAATCGCGGCGCATTGATAACCAGCTGCGCGGCCGTTCCGGTCGTCAGGGCGACCCGGGCAGCTCCCGCTTCTTCCTCTCGCTGGAAGACGACCTGATGCGCCTGTTCGGCTCCGACCGCATCGCCACCATCATGCAGAAGCTGGGCATGGAAGAGGGCGAACCCATCGTCAATTCCATGGTCTCCAAGGCCATTGAGAACGCCCAGAAGCGGGTTGAAGGACACAACTTCGAAATCCGCAAGACCCTGCTGGACTACGACAACGTCATGAACCAGCAGCGCGAGGTCATCTACACCCTGCGCCGCGACACCATGCTGGAAAGCGACCTCGAACCGCTGGTCACCGAATTCCTCGATGACGTGCTGGATGAGCTGTTCGGCGAATGGGCCGCGCTCAAGGAGGCTGACGCGGAGATGGAATCCGCCATGTGCGCCCGGCTGGACGAGAACTTCAACCTTGCCCATGTGATGAGCATGCCCCCCGTTCCCGGCCGCGAGGCCGTGACCGAAGCCGTGCAGACACGGCTGGGCGGCCTGAAGCAGGACGCCCCGGAGATGTTCAACGACATCCTGCGCTACTTCCTGCTGGAAGAACTGGACCGTTGCTGGAAGGAACACCTGCTGAACATGGACCACCTGCGCGACGGCATCGGCCTGCGCGGTTACGGCCAGCGCGATCCCAAGCAGGAATACAAGCGCGAAGGCTTCGACCTGTTCCAGACCATGCTGCTGCGCATGCGCGAAAACATCTTCAAGGCGCTCACCCGCCTGCGCATCCAGCGGGCCGAGGAACGGGCCGAAGAGGAACGCCTGCGCGAAGAGTTCCGCCACAAGGAAGCCCAGAAGGACCTTTCCTACTCCGGCAACGAGGGCGAAGGCGAAGCCAAGCAGCCCTCCCGGCGCGAAGAGCCCAAGGTGGGCCGCAACGATCCCTGCCCCTGCGGCAGCGGCAAGAAATTCAAGAAGTGCTGCGGAGCCTAGCCGCCCCACTGCCTGATGCATATTCCGACAGCCGGTGCGCCATGCGTGCCGGCTGTCCTGTTTTTGGCCTCCGTCACCGGCCGGACTTGACAACCCGGCCCATTCGGCGGAATGGACAACAGATATTGTTCCCCACACTTAGTCCAGATTCGGAGCCAGCATGAGCACACCCAAGGGATACCGGTTCGCCGCCATTGAAGCGAACCTCAAATATGCAGGACGCAGGGACCTCGCCCTGCTCGTGAGTGATCTGCCCGCCGCCGCGGCCGGCGTCTTCACCACCAACAAGTTTCAGGCCGCTCCCGTGGTCATGGCCTCGTCCATGCTGCAGAACCGTCCGTTCGCCCGGGCCGTGCTCATCAACGCCGGCAGCGCCAATGCCTGCACCGGCGAACAGGGGCTTGCCAACTGCCGCCGCACCCTCGAACTGGTGGGGGATGCCGCAGGCGTAGCGCCGGAAGACATTCTGCCCGCCTCCACGGGCGTCATCGGCATGCAGTTCGACATGGCCAAATGGGAGGCCGCAGCCGCGCCCCTGGCCGCTGATCTCGGCTCAAGCACGGCGGAGGACTTTGCGCGCACCATCATGACCACGGACTCCTTCCACAAGCTGGTCACCCGCACCGTGGAAATCGACGGCGCGCCTGTCTCGCTGCTGGCCGTGGCCAAGGGGGCAGGGATGATCTGTCCCAACATGGCCACCATGCTCGCCATGTTCATCACGGACGCAGCCATTGATCCCGCCATGTGGCAGAGCATGTTCCGCGAGGGCGTGGACGCCTCCTTCAACCGGGTCACCGTGGACGGCGACACCTCCACCAACGACACCGTATTCGGCCTTGCCAACGGCGCCTCCGGCGTGACCGTGACCGAGGCCACCCGCAGCGTGATGCAGGAAGCCGTGACCGCCGTAATGCGCGAGATCGCCTACATGCTGGTGCAGGACGGCGAAGGGGCCACCAAGGTCATCCATATCAACGTCACCGGCGCGCACAGCAATGCCGATGCCGAACTGGCCGCGCGCACCGTGGGCCACTCCCCGCTGGTGAAGACCGCCATGTACGGACGCGACGCCAACTGGGGCCGCATTGTGGCCGCCCTTGGCCGCTCCGGCGCCGCCTTTGACGCCGACGACGTGGTGGTGACCATGTGCGGCGTGGAGCTGTTCCGTAACGGCCAGCCCACGGACGCCGACTTTGACACGCTGCTGGAGCCATACCTCAAGGAACGGGACATCGTGCTCGACATCGAACTCGGCCACGGCAAGGGTAGCTACACCCTGCTGGCCTCCGACCTGACGCACGGATACATCGACATCAACGCCGACTACCGAAGCTAGGCGCAGCCAGCGGACACACAGACCATGACAGGGCCGGGGACAGACGTCTCCGGCCCTTTGTGCGCTCCGCGCTTGCCTGTGCTGGCAACTCTGGTAGTATCAGGCATCCATAGGATCACAGGGCACCCCATTCCGTGGAGGCACGCCATGCGCTTTCCCCTGTTCACACGCCAGCCCCGCTGGCCCGCATTGCAGATAGAGGTATCCAGTACCTGCGGGGCCAACTGCGCCTACTGCCCGCGCAGCGCCCTGAACCATGCATGGGAGGAGCGGCTGCTGCCGCTGGAACAGTTCCGCGCCCTGACGCCCGCCATGGCCCGCGCCCGCCACGTGCACCTGCAGGGCTGGGGTGAACCCCTGCGCCACCCGGACCTTGAAGCCATGATCACCCTGGCTGCGGGACAGGGCTGCCTGGTCAGCACCACCACCTGCGGCCTCGGCCTGAGCGAGGCGCGCATAGAAGCGCTCATCCGCGCCGGGCTGCACATTATCGCGCTTTCCGTTGCGGGCGGTGAGGCCGCGCACGATGCACTGCGCCCGGCCACGCCCCATGCCGCCGTCCTTACCGCGCTGGAGCGCATACAACGGGTACGCAAACGGCTGGGCAGTATGCTGCCGCACGTGCATCTGGCCTGGCTGGCCACGGTATCCAATGCCGACGATGTACGCCTGCTGCCCGCCATGATGCAGGCATACGGCATCCGCGAGGCCACGGTCAGCGGCATCTCGCTTGCGGTCTCCCCGGCCATGGAGCGGGAATGCTTTGCAGCGCTTGCGCCGGAGCACTTTGCAGAGGCTATGCACCCCATGACGGCCCTGCTGGATGCGGCCTTTGAGGCAGGTTTGTCCGTTCAGGTCCGCGTGCCCGTTCCTTCCGGATACGGCGGCATGGACACCGCCCCCCTGCGCTGCCCGGAACCGGTGAATGCCTCGCCGTTCATCACCGCACGGGGCGAAGTGACATCGTGCATTCTGGGCTGCCTGCCCGTGCACGCCGATGGGCCTGAGAATCTGGAACAGCACTGGTATGCAGGGGCACCTGTTCCGCTCCCGCATTCCCGTTTCGGCCTGCTTGCCGATGCGCCGCTGGACGCCATATGGGAATCCGAAACGTACAGCAGCTTTCGCAAGGAAGCGCGTGCAGGAAGGCTTCCGTCCCACTGCGATCATTGCCACATGCGGCAGGTGCGTCCCCTTTCCGGCACCCTGCGCCCGCCCGGCGATTCCATGACCGAACGGCTTGCCTTTCTCAGGGCCTGCAGACAGGCCTAGACAGTAGGAGGGAGAAAGCCCACGTGCCGGGGACAGCACGCAGTTTGCTGCAACAATTTCAATGCAGGGGTGCTACAAGGTTGACATGCCCCTGCGACTCTTGTAGACACACTGTCTCGCATGTGTGGCCGCATGCGCCAGCCGCAAGGCTGAGGATTACGGTGAGGTGTCCGAGTCGGCCGAAGGAGCTCGCCTGCTAAGCGAGTATACGCCTTAAAAGCGTATCGGGGGTTCAAATCCCCCCCTCATCGCCAGAGAATTTGGGTCCAGTCGCAAGACTGGACCCTTTTCGTTTGCCCTGCAGATGCCCCCATGCCCATGCGACTGCGCGTACTACCCCTGTGTCGCAGTAAGCAGACTGTGTATGCTGTCGGCAAGCTGACCGGCATCAACGGGTTTGGGAAGATAGGCGTCCGCACCGGCGTCCAGAAAGGCCTCCCTGTCGCTGGCCATGGCGTAGGCGGTCAGGACGATGATCGGGATGGCCGCGTGCTGCTGTCCGGCTTTCCCTTCCCGGATGGCCCGGATGGCTTCAATACCGCTCATGACCGGCATCTGGATATCCATGAGTATGAGCGCGTAGGCCTTGTCGGCCATGGCCTGCAGGACCTGCAGCCCGTTCTGTACATCGTCCACCTCATATCCGGCCTTTCTCAGCAGTGACACCACCGCGAATCTGTTGACGGCATCATCCTCGGCAATGAGGATAGGCGCATGCAGCCGCCGGGGTGCCAAGGGCTGCGCCGCTTCCTGTGGTTCCATCCGGTGTTCGTGCCCCACCCGGAACGGCAGGCAGATGTAAAACGCCGAGCCTTCGCCGGGCACGCTCTCCGCGGTAAGGGTTCCCCCCATCATGGCGACCAGCTGCCGGACAATGGACAGGCCGAGACCGGCCCCCTGGTACTTCCGCTCAAATCCCCGTTCCACCTGCGTGAACGGATCAAAGAGAAGGGGCAGAACATCTTCCCCGATTCCGATTCCCGTATCGGTAACGGAGAAGAGAATCCGGTACTGCTCCTCCGTGTTGGTGGACAGCGGTACGGCCTCAAGACGGATGCTCCCGCTTTCCGTGAACTTGACGGCGTTGCCGATCAGATTGTTGAGCACCTGCTGAAGCCGGAGATGGTCACCGCGCAGGCTGCTCTCGATGCTGTCATGGATGGCGATATCCAGCGCCAGCCCCTTTTCCTGACATGCCGGTGCAAACAGGTGCCGGACGAACGAGAGGGTATCGCGCAGATCAAACGCCTCTTCCGTCAACCTGAAGTTGCCGGACTCGATACGGGTGAGATCGAGAATATCACCTAGGAGCGAGGTCAGGCGGTCCGCCGACTGAATGGAAAGGGCGACATAGTCCCTTTGTTCTGCAGTGAGTGCGGTTGTTTCCAGCAATTGGTGCATGCCCCGTATGCCGTTGAGAGGGGTACGCAGTTCATGGCTCATGTTTGCCAGAAACATGCTCTTGGCCTGACTTGCCGTCTCCGCCCGCGCCTTTTCCCCTTCCAGTTCGGCCTGCTTCTGCAACAGACGTTCATGCGCCACATTCAGCTTGCCCGCCATTTCGTTATAGGCATGCCCGATCTCCAGCAGTTCCTGCGGCAGACGGTCAACGCCCAGCTTCGCCTCCGCCCCGCCCTTGAGCAGATTGTTGAACGCGGTCTGAAACCGCGTCCGGGCCGTCGCAAAGAGGGCATCGTTCGGGAGCACCGTCATGCACATCCAATCCGTGGAGTTCAGCCTGGCCCAGTAGAGCAGGTGGTCCTCGGCGCACGGCACGGTGATGCAGCCCGCCTGCATGCTGTACATGTGTCCGAGATCCAGATCCCGGAAGGCCTCATGCAGATTGCGGAACGACTGCACAGGTGTCTCGCCCTTGGCCATGCCGTTACTGGTCATGCCCGAACTGCTGGCGATGAGCACGCCGTCGCGCTGCACCACGCAGGTCAGCTGCGCATCCCGCGCAGGGGTGAGAAGCGACGGATGCACCAGACTGTCCACCAGCAGGTCGATGCTCCACAGACCAATGAACACATCGTCCACATAGACAGGCAAAGACCCCGCCACAATAAGCCCCTGCCCCGCATAATCAACATGCGGCGGCGACCAGCGCACCTCCCGTTCTGGGTTGGCCTCGGGCGCGACGGACAGAAAGGTGTGGTACTGCGACCAATCGAAATCCGGCGTGATGGCGGTTACCTGATCTATGAAGGGATGCTGCATCGCCGTGTTGGAGATGTCCTGATAGTAGATCCAGACAGCGCCGGGCAGACGGGAGTGCAGGGTCATGAGCAACGGGCCCATATCCCTGTGGCAGAACAGACGGTAGGCGGCGTCTGGGTCGCTACGCTTTGCCAATGGCCATGAGTAGCTCAGTTTTTCCGGGGACAGGGTTCCGCCGCGATGGGCGGCGAGATCAGGCAGGCTCTGGAAGAAACCGTCGTCATCCTCGCCAAATCCCGACGCTTTCAGCCACGCCTCTATGGCCGCCGTATCACGGGGCTGAAGCGTGAACAGTTCTCTGGTGTGGCAGACAAGGTAATGCAGAACGTCTTCAACGCGGTCCAGCTCGCACGATATTCCTCTTGCGACGATTTTCAGCTGCGTCTGTATACGTTCCAGTTCGAGCATTATTGCCCCCTGCGTTGCGGACGACGAATCGAATGTATCCATCGTTTCAATACGCCCGGGGCACCCGTGACTATATTATATTGTTCTTTCCAAAGGCTCGGAAACAATACTGCAGTGGTGCAGAATGCCCGTTTCGGGGATGGGCGAGGGAGTTCATTCGCCAGGCGGCGTATACGCCGTGAAAGCGTATTGGAGCCCCCTGAGCATCCACAGGCAAATCCCAATACCATTCATCATCCAGTTGGAATCATACAGTTACATCCTGCTCCCTTCTCGCACCTTTGCTTTATAGATTAACTTATAATTGTTATCATGCGAAACATCGCTATGCTGACCTCACACACTCTCTCCGTGAGGTACGCATGGACAACTCAGCTTTCGAAATTCCCTCCATCGCGGTGGACATCATCAAGACCGGCTTCCACGGTGCGGCCATCGCGCTGGTCTGGGTGGCGTTCAGCCATCTGCGCCACATCTCCAATGTATGGGAACCGGCCAAACTGACGCCGGAAGCCCTGCCCGTCTTCCGCGAACTGACCAGCACCACCCGCTTTCTGCTCATCGTCAGCACCCTGCTCTTCGTCATCGGCGTGGGCGCGCAGCTCTTCACCAAGCCGCCCGAGCCCACGCACGTTACCCTGAACGTCTCGCCCCGGCACTGGACCGGAGAACTGAGCTATCTGCAGGAGTTCGTGGAAATCGTGCATGGCGACACGGCGCTGAACCTGCAGGGCGGTCAGATGGAGATCATCACCCGTGACAGGGACAGCATCGCCTTCAATATCGAACGGCTCGTGGAGGATATCCGGGCACGGGAGGAAAAGCTGCGCTTCGCCGCACAGGCGGACACCCTGCGAAAACTGCGCAACAGCCTTTTCAGCAGCATGGAGGAAAAACAATAATGCTTGTGCGACTCACCCTCATTCTCGCCTGTCTGTGTCTGCCCGGCAGCATTCATGCCGCAACACAGCAGGAGTTGACCGAACAGCTGGAACCGGTGGTGCAGCAGATCCGCCTGACAAACTACGAAACGGCTGCCCGCATGATGCGCCCCTTTATCCGATCGGACCCCAGGGAACCCGTGTATGAGGAATTGCTGGGGCAGATATACCTCCTGTCCAACAGAGCAAAGAAGGCCATCACTCACCTGCAGCGGGCGGAAGCAATGCTGCGGCAGGGCAAGGCGCCCGAATCCCGCATGGCCTACCTGCGCCTCGCCCTTGCCATTGCA
>QKEJ01000130.1 GCA_003252375.1 Halodesulfovibrio sp. | reverse complement strand
GCCACCCGCCACGGGTTTGCCCGTGTCATCCGAGAGGCGGGCGGGCTGATGCTGCATCGGGCCCCCGTCCTGTTCGGACTCGGGCTGGTGGAAAACGCCTACGGCCGCCTGCACACCATCCGCGCCCTTCCCGTGCCCGCTCTCGAACACGGGGAAGAGGAGCTGCTGGCCCTGTCCAAAACCCTTGCCCCCAAGATTCCCTTTGCCGAGGTGGACCTGCTGGTCGTGGACACCATCGGCAAGCACATCTCGGGTACCGGCATGGATGTAAATGTCACCGGCCGCAACAGGGACATTCTGGGCGACTTCACCACCACGCCGCGGGTGCGCCGCATCGTGGTACGCGACCTGGCCCCGGAATCGGAAGGCAACGCCATGGGCATCGGCTTTGCGGATTTCACCACGGACAGACTGGTTGCCGCCATGGATTACGCCAAGACCGTTACCAACGCCCTGACTGGCATCAGTCCGGAAAAGGCCGCCATCCCCATCCATTTCCCCACGGACCAGCTTACCCTGCAGGCTGCCCTGCATTCCCTCGGCGACTGGCACCCGGACACCTTACGCATGGTACGCATTGCCGATACCCTGCATCTGGAGCACATGACGGTTTCCCCCGCCCTGCTGCGCCAGTTGGGACCACAGGCCATACAGACCGGCGAAGCCAGCCCCCTGCCCTTTGACAGCACCGGCAATCTGCCGCCCCTGACCGTGTAAGGGACGTCCTCCCCAGCACAACCGGAACACACGGCCGTCTGTCACCATCGTACAGAAAGCCATGTGTATCTGTGCAGAACACAACAGGCCTGCTACGGTGTCCGCAACCGTAGACACAAAGGAGTAGACCATGAAAACTGTCGGCATTCTGGGCGGCATGAGCTGGGAATCCACCCTGCTCTACTACAAATGGCTGAATGAGGGCATCAGCGCCCGGCTGGGGGGACTGCACAGCGCCCGCATCGTGCTGCACAGCCTCGATTTCGGGCCCGTGGAGGCGGCCATGGCCGCCGGGGACTGGAACACCGTGGAAGGCGCGCTCCTTGCCGGGGCACGCTCGGTACGGGACGGCGGGGCCGACTTTCTGCTCATCGCCACCAACACCATGCATCGCTTTGCGGACCGCATCGAGCAAGAGGCGGACATCCCCGTTCTGCACATCGCCGATGCAACGGCGCGACACGCGCAGACCCTTAGCCTACGCACGGTGGGTCTCCTGGGCACCGCCTATACCATGGAGCAGCCCTTCTACAAGGGCAGGCTGGAGGACCAGCACAACCTTACCGTGCTCGTGCCGGAGCAGGACCAACGGCGCATGGTGCACGAGGTCATCTTCAGCGAGCTGTGCCATGGCATCTTGAAGGATACATCCCGCAACGCCTTCACGCAGGTCATCGCCACCATGAAGGCGCAGGGAGCGCAGGCCGTCATCCTCGGCTGCACGGAAATCTGTCTGCTGGTGGACGACAGCTGCAGCGCCCTGCCCACACTGGATACCACACGCCTGCATGTGGAAGCCGCACTGGACGCCATGCTCGCCTGACCGGCGAGACGCCATGGCATGCCCGCCCGTTGCCGGTGCCATTGCAGTTGCCGGTGCCGCCGCTTTCACCTAAGATGCCTTAATCCAAAAGCTTCCCGGCCTGCACCACCAACAACCGGATGGGAGACTCCATGCACATCATCGCCGAATGCATTGCCCGCAGCATCAACCTACGCACGCTCGGCTACCCGCGCCTCACCCACGCCGTTGCCCTCAAGGAGACCGGCGATGACAGCTTCGTCATGGTCTACAAATATGGCGCCGTGGTCTTCTTCGGCGTGCCCGAGACAGAGCGGAGCGCCATACGCGCCGAACTGGCGCCCCATGCGGAACTGCTTACCGAAAGCGTGGACACGGAGCGCATGGAACTGATGCAGTCCGACGCCCCTCTGTCCGTCTACAACGGCTGTGTGAAACTGCAGTCCCCTTCCCGGGAGCAGCTGTTCATCATCGCGGACGTGCTGTCCAAAAGCGTGGTGCTCTGCCGCTACGAAACCATGATCCTGGACATGCTCAACACCATCGAGCCCATCGCCCAGAATATGCGGCAGGGACGCATCCTTGGCGGCCGACGCAAGCTGATCACCATTCTGGGCGATTCGCTGGCCATCCAGAACGCCATGGTCAGCCGCATCATGGTGGACGACAAGCCGGAAATCCTCTGGGACATGCCCGAGCTGGAAAAACTCTTCGCGCTCATGAACAACGAGTACGAAATCCGGGAACGTCAGCGTGTGCTGGAGGGCCGGCTCAAGGTCGTGACGGACACCATAAGCTACAACACGGATATCCTGAACTACCTGAGTTCGTACCGGGTGGAATGGTACATCACCATCCTTATCGTGGTGGAGATCATGCTCACCCTGTACGAGATGTTCTTCAAACACGCATGATTCTGCAAGTACAGCAACAGAAAATGCGTCAACCACTCCCGCAGGAACAGGTTTATTGACTTTTTACCCCGATGTGACAAACGTGTTACGATCACAGGCACGGAGGTCACATGCTGCTTGAATCCCTTTCCCACCAAATCAATCTGGACTACCTCGCCCGTCTGCTCCTTGCAGGCTTTCTCGGCGGCTGCATCGGCTTTGAACGCGAACGCAGGGGCCAGGCAGCGGGCTTTCGTACCAACATCCTCGTTGCCGTGGGCGCTTGCCTGATGATGCAGCTGTCCCTGTACATGGAACAGCTCTTCCATGGCATAACCGCCCAGACCGTGGTCCGTCTCGACCCGGGGCGCATCGCCTCCTACGCCATCGCCAGTATCGGCTTCGTGGGCGGCGGGGCCATCATCAAAGGCAAGGGGAGCGTACGCGGCCTCACCACCGCCGCCGGACTGTGGCTGGTCACGGGCACGGGCCTGGCCGTAGGAGCCGGACTTGTGCTGCCAGCCATAATGGCCACTGCCATCATCATGACTGTCCTCTTTCTGCTGCCCGCCTTCGTGCACCGCCTCATGCCCGCCAAGAACATCCTTGTCGTCCTCACCGTGGTCTTCCGCAGCAACGGGCAGCGCTACCATGAGCTGGAAACGATCATCAACCGCAGTCATGCATTCCAGTCCCACACCGTGGGCATGGAAGAAGACGCCTGCTCTTCACTCACGACCTACCGCTTCCGGCTGGTGGGAAAGGAAAGTGCGGACTGGATCTCGTTGTATGAGGAATTGCGCGCCCTGCAGGGCGTCTGCAAGGTTGGGTTCGAGGAATCCCCGATTCCCTAGACCGGCCTACTTGCCGTTCTTGGTGCGCGCCTTTGGATGGGCCTTGTCGTAGACTTCCACAAGCCGGGCAAGGTTGAGGTGGGTATACCGCTGCGTCGTGGTCAGCCGGGCATGGCCCAGCAGCTCCTGCACGCTGCGCATGTCCGCTCCGGCTTCCAGCAGATGCGTGGCAAAGGAATGCCGGAGTCCGTGGGGGGAAACAGCCTGTGGCAGCCCCACGCGCTTGCAGAGGTCCTCGATGATCCGTGCGGCCTGCCGCCGATTCAGTCTGCCCCCACGCGCACCAAGAAACAATGCCTGTTCCCGCCCCGTGGCGTCCAGCTCGCCCCGCTTGCGCATCCACGCCTGCAAAGCATCTCGTGCGGAATCCGAGAGCGGCGCCACACGCTCCTTGCTGCCCTTGCCCATGACCCGTACGATGCCGGAACCGGGGTCCACGTCACGCACGTTCAGCGCCAGGGCTTCCGAAATACGCAGCCCTGAACCGTACAGCAGTTCGGCCAAGGCAAGGTCACGCGCCAGCTGTTCCCCGGCATGCGCCCTGTTGCGGGTGGTTTCCGCGGTCTGCTGCCTGCCCTCGTCCAGCACGGCAAAGGCCTGATCCACGTTCAGGGCCCGGGGATGGCGCAGGTCCGTCTTGGGGTTGCGCACGCCGTCCGTGGGTATGGTCGTCACCAACTTGCGCTTGGCAAGATAGCGAAAGAGTCCCCGCAACGAGGAGAGCTTGCGCCCCATGGTGGTCTTGCCGGTCTTCAGGCGGTGCAGGGCCGCCAGAAACCCCTGCACCGTATGCCGGGTAATGCCCGCAGGCTCGTTCAAGGTCAGGCCGCTGCGCTGCAGGTAGGCCTCGAACTGGTGCAGGTCTCGCGCGTACGCCTGTATGGTGGCATCGGAATAGCCCTTTTCCACGGCCAGGTGCGCCATATACATTTCCGCCATATCCGGCAGTTGCGGCAGAGACATGTCCATGCGTCTACCCGGCCCTCTGGTCGATGACAAAGCAGCTGGCGAAGTTTTCCTTGGCCTTCTTCTTCAATTGCGAGGCAATGGCGGAAGCTTCGGCGTAGTGGCCAAGGCTCCCGTCCCGGTTGCAGACCACAGCAATGGACACGGACATGAGAGGAAAGGTCTGCACCTCGCCCCGCCGGTCATTTGAAACGATGCTTCCGCGCTCGCGGTCCTCGGCATCGTAGAAGCTGGGCACAATGGCGTCGAACCGGGCAATGAGACGACGACAGGCGGCTTCAACGGTATCCAGCGGCAGGGCAAAGACAAAATCATCTCCGCCCACATGTCCCACAAAATTCATTCCCCCCGGAAAGGAGCGCACGGTATTCACGATGACCCGCGCCGCCATCATGAGCGCCTCGTCCCCCCGCAGGAATCCGTACTTGTCGTTGAAGGCCTTGAAGTTATCGAGGTCGACATAGCCCAAGGCGAAATCGCGGCGCTTTTCAATGTTGTCCTTGATGAACTGGATGATGGTGGTGTTGCCGGGCAGGCGGGTCAGCGGATTGGCATCCAGGGTTCTGGTCATTCTGGCAAGGGTCAGCTCGATTCTGGCCTTGAATTCCTCCTGTTCGAAGGGGAGAAGCACAAAGTCGTCGGCCTCCAGCGTGGACCAGTCCCGTCCGGCATGCAGCGCCTCATTGGGCAGACACAGCACAACCGCCACCTGACTGTAGACGTTCTCGCTCTTGACCAGCGTCACAAGGGCATCACCGGTCATGTCCGGCAGCTGGGCATCCGAGACAAGCAGGGCCGGCGGATCGGAGAAAAGCTGCTCAACCGCCGCCCCGGCTCTGTCGAACACCATCCACTGGATACAGGTATCAGGCCAGATGCCCTGTACCTGACGGACAAAGGCTTCGTCCGCGGAAATGAGAAAGGCCCTGAGGGGTCCCGCTGCGGTAAGGTCTTCAAGCATGGTATGCGTCCGCGCACGAAGCGCCGGTTAGCTGAAACTGATGTCGGCCGCTTCCAGAAAGGCGTCGGAAAGGGCATCCAGCACGTTTTCCAGCGCGCGCTGGTTCAGGCCAAGCAGCTTCATGGCGTGCGGCTGGAACACGGGCACATTGTCGTCTCCGCCATTCCCGAATTCATAGACCCTGGTCAGGAAGTCACCAATATGCACCACGCAGGCGTATTTGGTATAGAGCTGGGCGCTGAGCGGCTTGTGATGATAGGCAATGGCCTCGGAAATATTGGGGGGCAGGTTCCAGTGCTCCGCCAGCCAGGCATTCACCCTGTCGTGTCCGAATCCCAGCAGGCTCTTCTCCGCCTCCAGAAAGGTAATATCACGCGCCCTGACCAACGCCTCCAGCTCCGGCTTGATCTCCGGCAACTGCACGGCGGAAACCACCTTGCCAAGATCGTGCAGCAATCCGGCAACCGCGTATTCCTCCGGATCCTTCATGCCCAGAATCTTGGCAATCTCGCCGCAGGCAAGCGCACAGCCGACGCTGTGATCCCACAATCCGGCCATGGCCTTGTTCATGTCATCAAAGACGGAGGTCGAGATGATCAGGCCGCGGACGACATTGAAGCCCAGCAGCACCAGCGCATGCTGGATGGAACTGATGCGCCCGGGAAACCCGTAGATGGGCGAATTGACCATCTTGAGCACCTTGGCGGACAGAACCTGATCGTAGGTAATAACCTTGGCAATCTGCTCCGTGGAGGTACCGGGGTCCTCCATCAGCCGGGTCACCTCTTCCAGCACCTTGGGCAAGGTGGGCAGATTCTTTACGGCAAGCACCCTGCCCTTGTAGGCGGTTCGCATGTCCTGTGTCATGCGTCACCTCCCGCAGCCTCTTCGGCGGCCTCGGAGGTCTCCGCGGCAGCGGCCTCGGCGGCCGCTTCAGCGGCAACGGCCGCAGCCTTGAGCCGGAAGTACTGTGACAGTACCTTCTTCAGCGTCATCATGAAGGGATCGCCCGCATGCTTGCGAAAGAGATGGTCCATTCTGGCGGCGCGTCTGCCGTAGTCGGTGTCGCCGGGCAGATCGTCCATCTGGACGGGGGTGCCCTTGACGGAAATGGTTCCTATGGCCGCCTGTTCGAACCGGGCTATCAGCGCCTCGGAGAGCTCCACCCCGGCACCGACCAGCGTAATGCCGTCGGCCCTGACAACGGGTTTTGCCAGGGTCATGCCGGGAGCAGCCATTTTCACGGGAATTTTCTGCATATATTCTCAGCGGTGCGCGCGGCACCGGGTAATCAGTCTGTTTTGGGCTACACGATAGCGCTGTAATGCATACCTGGCAACTGCCGTACCAGCCCCTGCACCTCAAGGATGAGCAGAACACTGCTCGCCCGTGCCGCCTGCCAGCTGAGGGCCCGGCACACTTCATCTATGTGCATGGCTTCCCTGCCTTCCAGGACCGTGAACACGGCACGTTCGTCCGGGGTCAGTTCCGCTTCCGGGGCGTCCGCCGCCGAAGCCACGGTCATTCCGTGTGCCGGCGCCTCGGGGACCGGCACGTCCGGCATGGTATCCGGCAAGATCTCGGACATGACGGTCGGCATGGCGGTCGGCCGAACCTTCTGCCTCACCGGTATCCCCTGCCGCGACAACACAGATGTCCGCCCCTGTGCAGGCGTCCGCACCCGGCCTGACGGTCGTTTCCGGTCCGTCTGCGCCGCCTGTTCCGGTGTGCACCACTCGTCCGCATTGATGCCGATGAGCGGCGCAATCTCCACCAGCACGTCATCACAGGAAAACACGGCCTTTGCCCCCTGCCTGATCAGATCATGACAACCGGCGGAGGTGCGGGCCTGCACCCGGCCCGGCACGGCAAACACTTCACGCCCCTGATCCAGGGCATGGCGGGCAGTAATGAGGCTGCCACTGCGACTGGCCGCCTCCACAACCAGCACCCCCAGCGAAAGCCCGCTGATGATCCGGTTGCGCATGGGAAAGTTCTTCGCATCAGGAACGGTACCGGGGGCAAATTCGGTCAGCAGCAGCCCCGCCTCCATGATGCGGGCATGCAGGGCGGCGTTCTCCGGAGGATAGACAAGATCCGGACCGGTTCCCAGCACCGCAATGGTGCTGCCCCAACTCTCCAGCGCCGCCTTGTGCGCCTCGCTGTCGATGCCGCGCGCCAGTCCTGATACGGTCGTGACCCCTGACGCCGACAGTCTGCGGCACAGTTCCCGTGTGGTGGCAATTCCGTCACGCGAGCACAGCCGCGACCCCACCACCCCGACACCGGGATTGGAGAGCAGACTGGCATCACCCGCATAATACAAGACTATCGGCGGATCCTGAATTTCCTTGAGCCTGTGGGGATACCGGGCGTCGGTCCACAGCAGAATGCGCCAGCCGCCACGGGCCACCGCGTCCCACTCCTGCCGGGCGGCTGTCCGCCAGCGCTCGGACCGGAATTCGGTGACGACGCGCGGGGCAATGCCCGCACGGTCTGCCCAATTGGCGGCATCAAGGACAGCAGCATAGGGAGAGGGATAGACGTCCAGCAGTTTCTTCCAGGTCCGGGGACCCAGCCTGCCGGTATGACGCAGGGCCAATGCAGCCCAGTACTCCGTGCGTTGTGCCTCGTTCATGCCCGGAAGACTGAACGCGGGAACGGGGCCGGAGTGCACGCAGACCGCCGACTACAGGGTTGCCAAGCGTTTGCGGGCCATGGCTGCGGGCTGGGAGGAGGGATAATCCTCCACCAACGTCTGCAGGTAGAAACGGGCGTTGCTCTTGTCGCCGAGCATCTCGTAGGAGAACCCGGTCTTGAGCATGGCTGCGGCAGCCTTGTCATGCTTGGGGAAACGGCGGACAACTTCCTTGAAGGTCAGCACCGCCTGCGCGTAGCGCTTTTCGTGGTAGTAGGTCTCCCCCATCCAGTACAGGGCGTTGGGAACCAGCGCGTGATTGGGGTTGTCGCCGATGAAGTCGTCGAGCATCTTGCGGCCCTTTTCCGCATCCCCTGCACGGACCAGGGCCAGCCCCTTCTCGTACACGGCTGCAGGGCCGCTCACGGCCTTGGCGGACGTCTTCTCCGGCACCGGAGCGGATTCGGCGGGAGCAGGAGCAGACGCGGGAGCGGCGGAAGCAGCAGGGGCAGCATCCACAATGACGGCCTCCTTGCCTTCAGCCATCTGCCGTGCCCGCAGGGCTTCCTTCAGCGCAGCGGTTTCGGCCTGCAGGTCGCCCGCCTTGCTCTTGGTATCGTTCAGTTCCTGCCGCACGGCAACAAGCTGACCGTCCAGTTCCTGCACCTTCGATTGCAACTGTGCCTCGCGTTCCTTCTGGGATTCCTGGAATTCCAGAAAACGCGCCTCGATATTCTGCAGCCGCCACTCATCGCTGGCAGCCTTGTCCGTGGTAGCCTGCTGTGGAGCGCAGGCAGCACACATGGCAATCAGAAGACAGCAAACTATACGGTACCCCATACATGCCTCCGGCTAGATATCACACACGCTTCCGCCCATGGCGGGGAATGGAAACGGAACGTACTGGACAGATCACACACATTCTGCATCATTGCCTTCCATCCATAGGCGAGCCGGCGATTTTTTTCAAGGAACAATGCGCGTTATCCCCCTGCTTTCTGCCCGTTCCGGGTGCCCGCCCTTGCATCCCGCGCCATTTTCAGGCACAAGACCGTAGCTGACAGGGGGGAGCGTGCGCTTTGCCCTTGTCCGAACCGCACCCAAAGGAGCACGCGCAGCATGACCCCTATGCTCTTCTCCCCGGACACCATGGCAACAGCCCTTGCCGCCAGCTTCGTCGGACTGGTGCTGCTGGCTGTCGGCACCACGCCGATCCTTGCCGTGGCCTGCCAGCAGCTGGCCATTCTCCGGAACAAGAACTTCTATGACAAGCTGGCCAAACAGCTGGCCTCCATGGCAACCACCCTCGGAGGTGTCTTTCTCACCGCCATTGCCGCCGGAGCCGCTCACGCAGCCATCCGGACGCCCGAAATATTCCAGGGGCCGTTCCGGCTGCCGCTCATGGCCGTCCTCGGCACGGTCACCTTTGCCTACGGCCTGCTGGTCGCCTACACCCTCCTGTGGAAGACGCTGCGCCAGAGCAAGAGCCTGCACATGCTCATCGGCGCCTTCACGGCCGTAACCATGGGATCGGGCATCTTTCTCGTGCTGGGTCTTGCCCGCAGCATGATGCAGCTTGGCCATGCCGTTCCGGCCAATGCCGGGAACCTGGCCATCTTCACGACCATCTACTCCATTCCGGCAGGTTCCCTCACCTGGCCGCTGTATGCCCAGTGCCTCATCGGCGGCATTGGCGCCGCGGCCATGCTGGGACAGTGCTACCTGCTGCTCAGACGCAACCGGGACGATTTCGGACGCGACTACTACAAGTTTGCCGCCCCCACCTGCGCAACATGGGCCATCGTGCCCACCCTGCTGCAACTCCTGCCCGCCGCATGGCTCTTCACCATACTGCGGCCCGCCCTCGGTCCCGTCAGCGCCGACAATCCCCTGATGCTGTGCGGGGCAATCGCCGGAGCACTTCCCCTGGCAGCCTGCCTGCTCTGGGTCCGCGTTCGGCGCAGCGAAACCCCCATGCGACACAAGGTTGCCATCATTCTCAGTCTTCCGCTGGCGCTTGCCGCCGTTTCCGCACAGCTGCTCGTGCTGATGCACCGGTTCGGCATCTAGCCATTTCTCTACGCACGTTCCCGGGCCGGCCATGCCGGCCCTTTTTTTCGCCCTGCGCACAGAGCAACAAAAAAGGCCCCCTTGAGGGCCTTGCCGTTTGAAAAGAAAAAACCGGATCACAGCCGGGCGGCAACCCGCCGGACCAGCCGCAACAGCTGGTTCGTAAAACTGGCCTCGTTATCGTACCACGCCACCAGCCGCAGCATGGTACCGTCGATCACCGAGGTAAGCCCGCCGTCCACGACGCTGCCATGTGTACAGCCCTTGAAGTCCACGGAAACCAGCGGTTCCTCCGTGTAGCCCATGTGCTCGTCGGCATGCTCGCGCATCAGCGTGTTCACAGCCTGCACCGTGGCGGGCCGTTCCAGTTCGCAGACCAGATCGATGAGCGAAACGCTCGCCGTGGGCACTCGGAACGCCATTCCCTGCAACTTGCCACGAACCGCAGGCAGCACAAGACCAACGGTGCCGGTTGCACCGGTCGGCGTAGGCAGCATGTTCATGCCGCAGGCCCGGGCCCTGCGCCAATCCGCGTGCGTACCGTCCAGAAGACGCTGCCGGAAGGTATAGGGATGAATGGTGGTCATATGCCCGCTGCGTATCCCGAACGCATCCTGCAGAAGCCGGAGAGGGAGGGCAAGACAGTTGGTGGTGCATGACGCACAGGAAATAATATGATGGTCACCCTGCAGGTCCGCGTCATTCACGCCGGGGACCACGGTCACGTCGGCATCGGGAGCAGGACAGGCCACTACCACCCTACGGGCCCTTGCCGCCAGATGTCGCTCGGTATGCAAACGATCGGCAAAAGGCCCAGCGGCCTCCACAAGGATGTCCACCCCGGACCAGTCCCAATCCGCAGGCTGAAGCGTCGTATACCGGACAGGTCTGCCTGCAAGGGCAAATCCGTCCTCCACCGGGGCAACATCGCCAAACCGGCCATGGACGGAATCGTACTGCAGAAGGTGCCGGGCTTCGGCAAGCGACATGATATCGTTGACGGTTACCAGCTGCAGTTCGGCGTCATGCGCCAGCAGTCGCGCCAGATAGCGCCCGATACGTCCGAATCCGTTTATGCCTATGGTCACTGGCATCAGCCCAAGACTCCTGATGATCATGCTGTGCGAGGCATCTCCCAAGAAGAAAGGCGCCCCGGAACGTTGGTATCCTTCCGGCGCAGGACGGCATTCGTCCCGGTTTCAACGGCCGGAAAGAACAGGGGAAACAAAGGATGGGGAAGGCGTCGTGCAACACGGGCGAGCACCCGCGGCATTCGACGCGGCGGAGAATCAGGCCTCCCAGATCTCCACGCTGTCTTCGGGGATTTCAAGATCCTCGATGTAGGCGCTGGCAAAGCCCTCCTCGCCTTCGGGCACGATGACGACGAACTGCGCATCCGTCTCGTTCCCGTATTCGGCAAAGGCGCGCATCCGGTCCGCCACTTCCTGTTCGGCGAAGAATTCCTTGGTCACGACTTCGAAAATGAAGAGAATCCCCTTCTTGTTGCTGGCCGTAATGTCCGGAACATGGCCGTTGACAGGCGTGGGATCGGCAAAGCCTTCGTACCCCTCCACCTTGAGGTCCCGATAGCCGGATTCGATCAGGGCTTCGATCACGGCATCGGAAAGATCGTCACGAATATCCAGAATATCGTCGCTAATGGACATGGGTCCTCACATGGTCTGCAATTACGGAAAACGGTCCGAACCGGCACGGGCGGAGACAGGGGCGCTGCCGCAAAACCTGCGGATAGCGTACATCGCACGGCGGCGACACCTCCAGCCCAAGGCTGCGCCAAACTAGACCCAAGGCGCATGCGCGTCAAGCGCAAGTAGACGCCGTCACCAAACCGTCCTCCCCGCCCAGCTCCCCGACACCGGCACTGAGCGAATGATCAATTTTTCTTGTGACTGCCATGAATTTTTTTCGTTTGCGCTTTTTCCGTTCATGCGTATTTTCATCCCACGCAGCGACCGAATGTTATTTGCATCATGTCGCGCCGCTTCACACTGTAGAATGTCTTCCGATACCAATTTTTGGTATCACCGCCCTCCTCGTGAACACACGCACATTGCATTACGTATGTTCAATGTGATCATTTTCACGAGCCGCCCTTCGAGTACCTACGCCATACTGCACAAGCTGCGGGTAAATTCTGCCCGACCAGAGAGAATTGCACCATTTTTCACAATATGGGTGCTGTCATGCAGTGCGAGTGGATACACATACCAAGGAATACATTTTCATCCTGCCCTGACGGAACCGCACGGCTCCGCACCGGGCACAGGCAACCTTATGCGAATTTTGGCCTGCCCGCCTCCGGCGGCCAGACCTGCAAAACACCATACATATGCTTTAGGAGAACCAACCATGTCTTTTGCCCTCATCCCCCTGCTCATGCTCATCACCTTCGCTGTGCAGGACCTTGCCGTAGGCACCTACGATTTTGGCCAGCGCTTCGTGTTCGGCTCCATCGTGATTGTCACGGCACTGCTCGGCATCGCCTACCTGTACGCCGAGTTCAAGCGTGAGGACGCCACCCTGCGCGCCAAGGGTTTCCTCAACTACTTCTTGCACAACTAGCCTTTTCCTGCGAAGGGATACCGGCAAACGGACGCCGTTGTGACACTGTCGCAACGGCGTCCGTTTGTTGTGGCAGTTCCGTATTCACAAAATTCATTACCTATTGTCCGTATCATAAATTCAGTTTATTGATTTGATATGACGCACTGTACCCCTTTCCATGTGGAGGTCGCATGAATCTTCGCCAGCTGGAGTTGTTTATCTCCCTTGCGAAAAACCCGAACATTTCCCAGGTTGCCAAGGAAAACTTCCTGACGCAATCAGCCGTGTCCGTTGCCCTGAAGGGACTGGAACAGGACCTTGGCGTCCAACTTTTCGACCGCCTCAACAGGCGTCTGGCCCTCAACCCCCACGGACGGACCTTCCTCAGACAGCTTGAACCCGCCATGTTCAACCTCAACGAGGTGCTGCGCACCTTCGAAGGCGACAACATGACCGGCACTCTGGTAGTGGGAGCCTCCTCCACCATTGCCGACTACATTCTTCCGCAGATCCTGTTCGAATTCGAGGACCGCTACCCCAACGTCTCCATTGAGACCGTGTTCACCAATCCGCACGATATCGCAGAGGGCCTGGAACAGGGCAGCATAGACATCGGCCTCATCGAGACGGACATTGAAAGTCAGGACCTCGAATTTACCCGGCTGTGCCGCGACGAACTGTTCGTGGTTTCCAGCGACGAGGACTTCGCCAAGGCAGGCCCTTACGGCATAGAGGAACTGCTCCAGAAAAAATGGATCCTGCGTGAACCGGGCGCCGGCTCCCGCGACACCTTTGATCACTACATGGCCGCCTATCTCGAACGGCTGCGCATCGCCATGGAGATGCACCATACGGTATCCATCAAGCGGGTTCTCCAGAATCCGGATACGTTGAGCTGCCTCTCTCCCTTTGCCATCCAGCGGGAGCTGGAACATGGCGAGCTGTTCCGCGTTCCCCTGAAGGACATGCACCTCATTCGGCAGTTTTATGCGGTAATGCACCGCGACAAGTACCGCACCAGACTGATGGAAACCTTCTTCCACGCCGTGGAGTCCTATCTGGGAACGGACGGCCAGCTGTTTTCCGAAGAGTAAACCCGGCGGCATCCATAAAGAGATTGCCACCACCCCAGACTTGTGAATAATATCACGTTTCCCGTCATGCCCAGTTTTCGCTGCGCTGGAGACGGGTGAGGATTTCTGGTATTGTTGCCAAGCCTCCTCCGTGGAGGACTCGTTGAACAAGATCAAGGAGGAGCTACCCATGTCTGCCGTTTCCAAGAAAAACCTCATCATCATTACAGCGCTGCTGCTCGGCGTGCTGCTCTTCGTGACCATGGGTGACGAAGAGACGAAGGTACAGAGCAAGGACAAGCGCACTCCCGCCCTTTCCCTGCAACTGCTGCAGGAAGGCAACGAACGGTTCGTTGACGGTGCATCCCTGCATCCGCGCACCGACACCTCCCGTCTCGAAATGGCCGGCACCGAAAACCAGGGCGATTACGCCTTTGCCACGGTGCTCACCTGCTCCGATTCCCGCGTGCCGGTGGAACGCATCTTTGATGCAGGCATCATGGATATCTTCGTCATCCGGGTTGCCGGAAATGTGGTGCAGGGCGATGAAGCCGGTTCCATCGAATACGGACTCGCCCATGTGCACACCCCGCTGCTTGTGGTGCTGGGCCACACCCAGTGCGGCGCGGTTACGGCCGTCACCAATGCGGTTGAAGGCCATGGCCATGCACTGGAACGCAACATCCCCGGCCTTGTGGCTCCCATATTCCCTGCCGTCGAAAAGACGCTCCGCCTTTCGGGCCTGCATGGCGCCGACGCCATCCCGCTGGCCATCGAACAGAACGTGTGGCAGTCCGTACATGACCTCTTCATGGTCAGCCCCAGCACCCGCGACCTGGTCAAGAGCGGCAAGGTCAGGGTGGTAGGTGCCATTTATGATGTTGCCACCGGCAAGGTGAAGTGGCTCAAGGAAGACAAGCCCCTTTCCATTCTGGAAGAGGTGGAAGCCGATCCCGCGCGCATCATGCCGGACACGGCCGCAGCCCCCGAAGGTGAACACGCAGCAACGCCCCCCGCACATGAGGAAGCTCCGGCCGCCGTTGAGGAACATCCGGCGGATGGCGACCATGCCCAGGGAACCGAGGAGCTTCACTTGGAAGCCGTGCCTGCGGCAGACGAGCCCGCAGCGCAGCCGGAAGCCGCCGGACAGAACATTGAAGAGCTGAAGGCTCTTGCCGCACAGGCAGCCGAAGCGGCAAAGGCAGCCGCGGCCGCAGCCGAGAGCGCGGCAAAGGCGCTTGAAGAAGCCACCCATCCCGCCAAGTAGACCCACCGGGTCCTCGGGATACCAGCACAGACAAGGCCGACCGCTCCTGCGGTCGGCCTTTTTCATGGCAACGGGAGGTGGGCGCCATTCAGCGCCCACCTGTCACGAATTTTCAAGCTCGATGATGAGGCTTTGCAAATCACCGCTCTGCTCGGCCAGCGCCGTGATGGCCAGAGCGGCCTCATCCATGGAACTGGATGTTTCGGAGGAGATGCGGCTTATTTCTTCGGAACTGTGAGCAATGAGTTCAACGGTGGAAGATTGCTCCTCGGAGGCTGTGGCTATGGCCTGAATCTGAGACGATGTTGCCTGAGCGAGCCGTACAATCCCCGAGAGGGCGCTTCCGGCTTCCCCCGCATACGCGGTTGCCTTGCCGATCACGCCGACAACTTCCTCCATGGATGCCAGACTGCCCCTTGAGCTCTGCTGAATGGAGGCAATGGCATCCCCCACCTGCTTGGTTGCCTGCATGGTCTTTTCCGCCAGTTTGCGGACCTCATCCGCCACCACGGCAAATCCGCGTCCGGCTTCACCGGCCCGCGCCGCCTCGATGGCGGCATTCAGGGCCAGCAGGTTCGTCTGGTCGGCAATGTCATTGATGACTCCCATGATTTCCCCGATACTCTCGGCACTGGTGCCCAGTGCATCCAGGCTGGATTTCATGTCGTGGGACATCCGGCTCACATCGTCAATGGCACCCACCACGCGCTGCACGATTTCCTCACCGCCCTGCGCCTCTTCCTGGGTCTCGGAAGCATTCTTTGCCGCTTCGGCTGCATTCCGGGCCACGTCAATGACGGTCGTGTTCATCTCCTCCATGGCTGTGGCCGATTCATTGGCCCGCTCCATCTGGCTGGCGGCCCCGGCCTGCGATTCGTTTACCTGCCGTCCCAGCTGCTCCGAGGATTCGAGAAGACTGTCCACAATCCCCTTCAACCGGGAAACCGCCTCAAGAATCCCCTCGCGGCGGGCCTGTTCTCCCCGCCTCCGGGCCTCCTCGGCCTCTTCGGTACTTCTGCGGGCCACTTCTGCGGCCGATTCAGCCTCCCTGGACTTCCTGTCCGCCTCGCCAAGCGATTGTTTCAGGGCCTCCAGCATTTCACGCAAGGCATCGGCCAGCTGCCCTATCTCATCCTTCTGGTGCACCCGCAGGTCCGACTCCAGCTGTCCGCCTGCCACCGCCTTGGCAAACTCCACGCCGGCTTCCAGCGGCTTGGTCACACTGCGGCTGATCGCAAAGGAAAGCAGAAGTCCAAGAAGCACACCTCCGCAGGAAAAGACCGTCAGAACCAGGATGGCGGTCGCGTGCAGCGACTCGGCATAATGCACATCATTATCGATCTGCTGCGTGGTTATATCGGTGAACTGATCAATGAACCCCCGCATGACGGCAAACGCCTCGCTTGCCTGCCCTGTGGACAAATCCAGCGCCAGTCGCCGTCCTGCACGGGAGTCTGCGATACGTCCGTCGACGATCTGCCTTGAGATGTCTGTCCATGCCTTGAAGGCATCATCAAAGGGCTTGTACAGCGCCTTGGCATCCGGGGAATCCACAAGCGCCTTGAACTTCTCGATGCGGGCGTGCGCCTGCGCAAGGTTTTCCTCATAGTCCTTCACGAGCTTTTCGAACTCGGGCCCCTTGGCATTGACATATATCATCGTGCGCTCAGCCACGAGCAGCTGATGCAAATCGCGGTCTGCTTCCAGCAGATAGCTCAATGAAGGTGTACGTGTGGTCTCGAAGGTATTCAACCGTTCGAAAATGCCCTCGATATTGGAATAGGAGAGCAGTCCGGAAACAATGAACAGGACCAGCATCAACCCGAAACCGAACATAAGCCGAAGCGTGATGGAGACATCTCGTATCTTGATCATACCACCCTCTCCCTATCCATCCTGTTCATTGCAACTGATGGGGCTACTGTATTGCATCGACGTTTATGCCGTAGGTGATAGCCCCGATGGCCTCTCCGTCACGCATGACCGGCACGGAAACCTGCACCAGATACGCCTGAGCGCTGTCGTCGAATTCCACCTCATCCACAAACACGGCACCGGCACCACCATTGAAGGACTTCTGGAATTTCGCTTCGTCGCCCTGCCAGTAGTCCGAGGTCTTGTCCGTCTGGCACACGTTGGCACCCTGATTATCCATGACAAAGATCTCGGAATAGTAGGCGGCGCTGTCCTGCACACTGTGCAGGAACTTGGCGCAATCATTTTCCATGAGGGCCTTCATGTAGTCCGCAAGCCCGGCATCAGCCCGCCACTTGTCATCCATGGCCTTGATGTCCGCCATGGTCATGCCCTTGGCATTCTGCGCAACCACGGCCTTGACGATGGTCTCGTCCATGCCCAGTGCGGCAAGCTTGCCGTTGGCAAGGTCCACCACAGCCTTGGGGGCTTTTTCTCCTGCCGTTGCAGCCATCGGAAAGCCCATGAGACACAGCAGGACAGCAATCATGATGGTTCGCATACCCGACTCCTTTAATACTGTTGGCACACCCCGGATAACGGGGCATATTTGCATTCTTCCAAGAATACCGGAAAAGAGTCAGGAAAGTATTATATTGTCACTGTATCCACGACACATGCGGCAGACGCAAAAAAGGCGGCCATCCATTCGGATGGCCGCCCTGAAAGCTCTCTGCCACACGTCAGCGGCTGCACCGGGGAGGACGGATATGGTCCATGACGCGCTTGTGCGCCTTTCGGGACTCCTCCGATTCAAGCGCCTCTACCTCGTCCCGGTCCACATAGAGGATGGCCCCGCAAGGACACATCTCCGCACAGGCAGGTCCGAGGCCGATATCACGGCGTGACGCGCACAGGTCGCACTTGGCCACGGCCACGCCGCTGCAGGTGGCAAAAAAGGCCGCGTACGGACAGGCCATGACACAGTTTCTGGTCTCGCATCCGCGGCACAGCAGGGGCTGCAGGACCACGGCTCCATCACGGTCCCGGTTCAGGGCTCCGCGGCTGCACACCCCCATGCACGCCGCCTTGTCGCAGTGCTTGCAGTACAGGGGAATCATGATCCCCTCGGTGGTCCGGGTCATGGTGATGCGCGGCGTATCATGCAGAAATTTGCAGACAGCCTCGCAGGTCTCGCAGCCGATGCATTTGGAATAGTCTATATGAAGTGTTCTGGTACCCTTCAGCATGCGTATCTCCGATGCCCGCCTAGCGCGTCATCTTGTCTTCGTCAAAATTGTATTCGCTTTCACGATGCTGCGCCTTCAGGTCCAGCCAGTTGGAAAGCGAGCGGGCTGCGCGCAGACCGCTGTACACGGCCTTGCCTATCTTGCTCGGTCCGGAGAGCACGTCCCCGGCCACAAACACGTTGTCCAGGGCGGTCATGTTCAGCCACCGCACCTCGCCCCGGCGCACGTTCTCCAGCCCCAGTTCCTTCTGGAACGGCGGGGTGGGAAACTCGCCGATGGCTCCCACGACAACATCCACGGGCAGGGTCTCCTGCTCGCCGGAAACGGCATTGCGGAACTCGATGCCCTCCACCTTGTCCGTTCCGTGGATGGCAACCGGCGTGCAGCGCTCCAGCCACTGGCAGCCCATTTCACGCATGCGGTCAATCTCGTAGCTGCCGCACGGAGCTTCCTTGGCCGTACGCCGATAGAGAAGAGACACCTTGTCCGCACCAAGGGAAATGGCGGAATCGACGACATCCACGGCGGAATGCCCCGCGCCCACAACGGCGACCCGCTTGCCCCGCACATCCGGCACGGAGACGTTGGTGGAGGCGTACTGGATGGCGCGGATGGGAAACAGGAATTCAAGCCCGGAATACACCCCCTTGAGGGTCTCTCCCTGGATGCCGAGCTTGCGGGACTTCCATGATCCGGAACAGATCATCACCGCGTCGTAATTATCCACAAGGTCGTTCAGGCTGAGTATGTCGCAGGCGAAGTGGTCGCCTTCTTCCTCATGCATGGGCGCACTGCAGCAGATCTTGGTATTGGTACGGAAAATCACTCCGAGACGCCGCTCCAGATCGCGCACGCCCCGCTGGATGCGGTCCGCAGGGATGCGGTGACTGGGAATGCCGAACACCATAAGACCACCCGGCTTGGGCAGTTTGTCGTACACCTGCACCTGATAGCCGAGACAGGCCAGATACCCCGCAGTGGCAAGCCCGGACGGACCAGCCCCGATAACGGCGACTTCCCTGCCGTTGGGCGGAGCGCTTTCCGCCTTCATAAATCCGAAATTCATGCTTCCGGCCTCAACCCCGGAACGCGTTCTGGACGGAGAATCCGACATGATCGCTCCCTTGCAGCTCGTATGTTCAATGATGAGACGCCAACCGGCAACGCCCTCCGGCAACCGAAGGAACATGTTGGCGTCCAACAGCGCGACCTCAAAACTGGTCGGACGATCAATATACGCGAACCTCCCCCACTTGCAAGCCGGAAAAGTGTGAAAAACCAAACAATCGCAACCTGTCCGTATGCCTCCGAGACTTGTCATCATATCAGGCAGATGCTACAAGTGGGGGACCATTGCTTAATACGTCCGCCACGGATGACACGCATACCAAGAAGAGGACGCTCCATGAAAGTTGAACAAATTTCCGTATTTCTCGAAAACAAGGCCGGCCGTCTCGCCGAGGTGACCAGAACCCTGGCTGACGCGAAGATCAATATCCGCGCCCTGTCCCTGGCCGATACTTCGGACTTCGGCATCCTGCGTCTCATTGTCAGCGACCATGAACGCGCCAAATCCGTCCTGAAGGATAACGGATTCACCGTCGGCCGGACCACCGTGGTTGCCGTGGAAGTGGAAGACGCCCCCGGCGGCCTGAACCACATTCTTTCCACGCTCAGCTCCAACGGCGTGAACGTGGAATACATGTACGCCTTCGTCCAGCAGGGCGGCGCCAACGCCACCCTCATCTTCCGCTTCGACCGCACGGACCAGGCCCTGGAAATCCTGCAGCAGCACAATATCCCGATTGTTCCGGGCGAAAAGCTGTACTGCTGCTAGCAGACGCTCCCACGGGCCGGATCATCCGGCCCTTTTTTTTCGCGGCTCCCCGGACCGCAGTCCCCTGCCTGCCACATGCAGCCGGACCTTGCCCACAGACCGCAGGAGACGTACAAGGACCCTACCGTCCCGGTGAACCGTGCCGCACGGCACAGAAGACGCCAACGCGAAAGGAAGACCATGGACCATATATCCGCATGCACTCTCGACTGTCCGGACTGCTGTTCCGTCCTCGTCCGTACAGGGGATGACGGCAACGTATCCATCACCGGCAACCCTGACCACCCTTTCACCAAGGGGTTCATCTGCGCCAAGGGACGCCGTGCCTACACCCGCCTCTGCGCAGAGGACCGCATAACCACGCCGCTCATGCGGGTGAACGGCGCGTTCACGCCGGTGGACTGGGATACCGCCCTCGACGCCATTGCCGATAAAATAGCCGCCCTGCGTGAAACGCCCGCCGCCATGCTGCACATCCGTTCGCACGGGTACCGGGGCGTGCTTGCCGAGGCCAGCACCTTCCTGTTCCGCAGTCTCGGAGCCTCGTCAACCAGAGGTGCCCTGTGCGATGACGCAGGCATTGAGGCCAGCATCATGGACTTCGGCGCCCTGCACCACAACGACCCGCATGACCTGCTCAACGCGGGCTTCATCATCAACTGGGGCAAGGACTTCTCGCGTTCCTCCCTGCATCTCGGCCAGATCATCAAGGAAGCCAGAAAGCGCGGCAAGAAGGTCATCACCATTTCTCCCGGCGGCGACGGCAATGCCGAGTATTCCGACACGGTCATCCGCATCCGCCCGGGGACGGACCGGTTCCTCGCAGCCGCCCTCATCCGCAAACTGCTCGTGCGCGGTTACGCCTCCTCCACCGCCCTGCTCAAGTCCGCCAACTGGGAGAGCTTCAAGGAACTCATCTCAGCACAGGATGAACGCCGCCTGCTGCAGGCCTGCGACTGTTCGCAGAACGACCTGAACATGCTGGCGAACATCTACGCAAACATGGACATGAAGCCCGTGGCGAGCATTCTCGGCTGGGGGCTGCAGCGTCACGTATTCGGAGGCGAAAACGTCCGCTTCATCAACGCCCTCGCCTTCCTTTCCGGCCAGGTGGGCCGCAAGGGCGGCGGGGTGTATTTCAACATTTCCTCCGGCCGCAACCTGAACACCAGCTGGGCCAGGGACGCCGGTACTCCGGCGAGACGTCTGCTGATTCCCGCCATCGGGCGGGAGATCCTCTCGGCCGAGCCGGCCATCCGTTTCCTGTGGGTGGACGGCAGCAACTTCGTCAATCAGACACCGGACGCGGCCACCAATATCAAGGCCATGGAAGGCATCGACTGCACCGTCGTGGTGGACAGCTACATGACGGATACGGCCATGCGGGCTGACGTTATTCTGCCCTGCGCCCAGAACCATGAACGTGAGGAGATTCTCGGCTCGTGCCTGCACAACCACGTGCAGTATTCCGCCGAGGTCTTCCCGCCCAAGGGCGAATCCCGCCACGACTTCGACATCATGTCCGACCTTGCGCGCAGACTCGGCATTACCCCACCCGATCGCGAGGAAGTGCTCAGACAGGCTCTCGACACTCCCTTCCTCAGCACAAGCCTCGAGGAACTGCGGGACAAGGGCTTCGCCACGGCCAATCATCCGGCCATCGCCTGGGAGGAGTACGAGTTCGCCCACCCGGACGGAAAATACCGCCTGCCTGAAACCCTGCATACGGAGCCGGCCTTCCCGGAGGGGTTTGACATGCAGCTCATGTCGCTGGTGCACCGCGACTACCTGCACTCGCAGATTCCCGAAACCGCCCAGAACACGCTGCCCACGGTGTGGGTCAACAGCGGAGCGCCGGTACTGGGCACGCTGGACCGGGACAAGCCCATCTATCTTGCCACGCCCAAGGGGCGCATGGAGGTGACCGTGGAAGTGCTTACGGACCTGCACCCCCGCTGCATCATCATCCGTCGCGGAGGCTGGATGAAGCATGGCGCCAGCGCCAACCCCCTTATCGAAACCCGCATCACCGACATCGGCGAGACGGCGGCCTACTACAGCCAGCCCGCGAGACTCGAAAACTAGCCATCTTCGCCCTTTGCACACATCCGTATCCGGATGCCCGGGTCCAATGACGCGGGCATCCGGATACATAGTTTTTTCCTATGAAAAAGCATCTTTTTCATTTCAAATACAAATAATAAATACACTCGGTTACAGTCCATTATGTTTGACAATGTCTGTCCCGTGATGTAGCGGCACGAGGACCCACCAACACAAGGGAGACTCGCGCATGTCCATTGCAACCCTGAAGAAACTCGGTCTTCTCGTCATCATCCTTGCTGTCGTCGTCCTGTTCTTCAAGACCGGTATCCACACGCGTCTCACCCTTGAGGGTCTGAAGGCGTCACAGGCGGAATTCCAGACCTATTTCGCCACCAATCCCGTCAAGGCCATCGGCATCTTTGCCGCCATATACATCCCCTTCGTGGCGCTGAATCTGCCCGGCGCCGTCCTGCTGGGCCTGCTCGCCGGAGCGCTTTTCGGCTCCATTGCGGGCACCGTGGTCACCTCCTTTCTCTCCACCATCAGCGCCACGCTGGCCTGCGCCCTCAGCCGCTATCTGTTCCGCGACTTCGTGCAGGCAACCGTGGGAACCAAACTGCGGCGCGTCCACATGGGCATGGAACGGGAAGGCGCCTTCTACCTGTTCTCCATGCGGCTCATCCCGCTCATTCCCTTCGTGGGCATCAACATGCTCATGGGCCTGACCAGTATGCCCCTGCGCACCTTCTACCTCATTTCGCAAATCGGCATGCTCCCGGGCACCTTCGTCTTCGTGAATGCAGGATCCCAGCTGGGCAAGCTGGATTCGCTCTCGGGCATCTTTTCTCCCTCGCTCATCGTCTCCTTTGCCCTGCTCGGCATCTTCCCGCTGGTCACCAAGCGCCTGCTGGACATGTACCGACGCAAGGTCAAGGGCGTCTGTTCCATGGCGGACGAGGCCAACCTCATCCGTCTGGAGAACGGCGATCCGGACTACATTCCCTCCGCTGCGCTGCTTGATACGGTCAGGGCTGTATCTTCCGGCTGCACGGAATGCATGGCCTGCGTCAAGCAGTGCGCCTTTCTGAACGCCCACGGCACGCCCAAGTCCATTGCCGATGCCCACGGAACCGAAGCTCCCGGCACCGATGAGGCTGTCAAGGCCGCACGCATCGCCCGCGACAGAGCATATGAATGCAGCCTGTGCGGCCTGTGCACGGCCGTCTGCCCGGAGAAGATCGACCCGGCAGCCATGTTCCTGAACATGCGTCGAGGCGCCTGCGAAGCCGGCGAGGCGGACATTCCCCGGTACAAGACCATCCTCGGCTACGAAAAGAAGGGCAACTCGGCCCTGTTCAGCTATTACTCCCTGCCCGAAGGGTGCGACACCGTCTTTTTCCCGGGCTGTACCCTGCCCGGCACCCGTCCCGGCGTGACCCGGCAGCTCTTCGACCACATGCGTGCCAGCCTGCCCACGCTGGGCATCGTGCTCGACTGCTGCAACAAGCCCTCGCACGACCTCGGCAGACAGGATCATTTCGATCGCATGTTCGGCGAGATGCGGGAATGGCTCAGCAGTCAGGGCGTGCAGCGCGTTCTGGTGGCCTGCCCCAACTGCCACAAGGTCTTCAAGCAGTATGGCGGCCCCATCACGGTGGAGACCGTGTATGAATTCATGGACAGCCACGGCCTGCCAGACATGCCGCAGGTCGAGGGTGAAGTCACCATCCACGACCCCTGCCCCCTGCGCAACGAACCGGCCATCCAGAAGGCCGTGCGCGCCATCACCTCGGCCAAGGGACTGGAGGTTTCGGAAATGCGTCACAAGCAGGGACGCACCCTGTGTTGCGGCGAAGGCGGTTCCGTCGGCTTCCGCAAGCCCGCGTTCGCCCAGGCCTGGGGCCAGATGCGCCACGACGAGGCCAAGGGCCGCAAGATCATCACCTTCTGCGCGGGGTGTGCCAACTTCCTCAGCCGCCATGTTGATGTGGGGCATGTGCTCGACCTGACCTTCCGCCCGCAGGACGTCATGGAAGGCACGGTCAAGCTGGTCAAGGCTCCCTTTACCTATCTTGAACGCCTCAAGCTCAAGAAAGCCCTCAAGGCCCTTCCGGCCGCCGTCACCAGAGAACGCACCTTCTCACCGGAGCAGGCCGCCCAGGCTGCCGCCGATGCCTGTACAAAGGAGGAACGCGCCGTCATCCTCCGCAAGAAGGGCGTGGGGCTTGCCGCCGTTTTCGTGCTGTCCGTGGCCCTCTTCTTCCTTGTTCAGAAATTCTTCTACATTCTGGATGCCTACATCTATACGGCCGAATTCCATGTCATGTTCTGGGAACACAACATGCGCGCCGCCAGCATTCCCCTGTTTGCGGAGTATCTCCATTCCCTGGGGGCCTTTGGCGGTCTGCCCCATCTTGTGGCCGCCTACCTGCAGCAGAATGTCCTGCATCCCTTTGCAGGCAGTGTGCTGCCCATGGCCAGTGTGGCGGCATTTGGCGCGGTTTCGGGCGGACTGAGCAATGCCATTGCCCTGTTCCTGACCGGAACGCTGGGCTTCATGGTCGGCAAGTTCCTGCTTGGCGACATCCTGCCCATTGCCCGCGGCACCCGTGCGCCGGTTTCCGGCCGCATTGCTCCGGCCATAGCCGTCGCCATTGCCCTGCCGCTCGTTCCCGTCCTGCTTGCCGCCGTCGCCGGCGCGGCACTGCGGGTACGCACACGAACCTTCCTGATGCTGCTCATACCGGCCATCCTCATCCGCATTGTCATTGCCGTCCTGTAAGGAGAAGTCCATGTCGTCCTGCACTGTCATACCCTCCGCCCCCTGCTGCACCTCCTCCGGACCGGAATGCATCCCTCCGGGCACAGTCAATGTGCACGCCCGGCTTTCAGACCCGGCCAAGACGGCACGGCTGGCACTGCTGGACCATCTCATTTCCACCGGACAGCCCTTTGACCAGCGCACGACCTCACTGGGCGAGCACGATGCGCACCTTGCCGAACTGGACGCCCTGCACGCGGTGGCCCGCAACGCGGCAGGACAGATCGCCTTCGCCTATCCGGTTTCCACCTCCCCAACAGCCCACCGGGTGCACCTTGCCGACGGCCGCTCCTTCCACGCCATGTGCGCGGTGGACGCCATGGGCAGCCACTTCACCCTCGGACAGGACGTGGTCATCCACTCCCGGTGCGCCCAATCCGGTGCGCCCATTACCGTGAAGCTGGAAAACGGCAGGATAACCGGGCTGGAACCGGCCTCCGTGCACGCCATCCACGTGGACCTGACCAAGTTCACCAACTGGGCCACAAGCTGCTGAAACGCCATGAACTTCTTCGGTTCGAAGAAGCTGCTTGAAGACTGGATGGCACAGCAGAACATGCCTGCCGACGATATCTTTGCCCTTCCGGCGCATCTGGCCCTGCAGACCGCGCACGCCATATTTTCGCTGGACGCCCGTCCGGACGACACCATCACCAACGTGGAGAAAGCATTATGAAAGACCAGAAGCAACAGTCTGGGGGCTGCACCTGCGGGTGCTGTTCCGGCAACGCGCAGGATGTGCTGCTCAGCGGCAACGTCGGCGCCGCAGACGTGGTTGAAGCAACCAAGATGACCCGTGCCGGCTTCCTGAAGGCCATGGCCATGGGCGCCATCGGCCTGACCGCCCTGAGCGGTCCGGTTACCCCCGCACAGGCCTCCGAAGGGCAGCGCGTGGTTTCCGGCGGCAACAACGACACCATGATCGTGGATACCAACGCCCGCGAACTGCGCATTTCCGCCACCGTCACCAAGGACGTCACCAAACCTTCGGTCGCGGACTGGGGCCGTCGCTTCCAGGCATTCTTCGGCGCCGCAGGCGGCAAGATGGAACCCTTCTTCGTCTTTACCACCGGCGTTTCCCGCGTGGATATCAACAAGGCCATACTGGAGATGGGCATCCGCCATCGCCGCCAGATTCCCTTCAGCGAAGTGGAGCAGCGCCGCGGCCTGAAGCCCACCACCACCAAGGATGACTACCTTGACGGCGATCCGGTCATCGTGACCGTGCGGTTCATCAAGGACGGCCAGATGGTGGAAGCCGCCATGGAAGACTTCATCCAGGAAAAGATCATGGTGGGCGAGGCCGAGGTCATCAAGCCCTACACCCCCCACTTCGTATACCACGGCACGGGCGAGGCCCTGAACTTCCCTTCGGGCTGCATCGTCTGCCCCTCTGACTGCAACGGCGGCATCATCACCGACAACGTGCTGCCCCTGAAGACCACCGAGAACTACTACAAGGTGGACTGGGACAAGATGCCCCCCGTGGGCTCCAAGGTGGAAGTGGTCATCAAGTCCATCTACGGCCCGCAGCCCCTTTCATCCGTCAAGGCGTAGCGCATCAGAACGGAATCGGCCCATCCGACCGCAGGATAGGAAACAGAAAAGCCGGAGGCAGTGCGCCTCCGGCTTCTTGTATTCGTGTCTCGGTCATCCTGCAGGATCAGAGCAGCCCTTCGGGCAGCTGCACGCGGCTGGCCACAGGCATGCGCCAGCCGGTCCCGAATGCCCGGTCCGTAATCTTGAGGCCGGGCGGGGCCTGACGCCGCTTGAATTCGGATATGCGCACCAGATGCAGCACCCGGTCCACGTCTGCCTGGGCAAAGCCCATGGTCAGCAGGGATGCCCGGCTGTGCCGCTCCTCCACATGCGCCTTGAGGATGGCGTCCAGCACCGGATAGTCCGGCAGGCTGTCCGTATCCTTCTGGTCGGGCCGCAGCTCGGCCGACGGAATCTTGTCGATGATGGCCTCGGGAATGACTTCCCGCCCGCGGACCGCGTTCAGCCAGCGGGAAACCGACCAGACCAGCGTCTTGGGCACGTCGGAAATCACGGCGACCCCACCGGCCATGTCACCGTATATGGTGCAGTAGCCCACGGACAGTTCGGACTTGTTGCCCGTGGTGAGCAGCAGCGCCCCCAGCTTGTTGGATATGGCCATCAGCAGGTTGCCGCGTACCCTGGACTGAATGTTCTCCTCCGTCACGTCCGCAGCCCTGCCCGCAAACACGGGGGCCAGCGACACCTCAAAGGCCCGCATCATCGGTTCGATGGGAATGGTCTCTGTGGCGATGCCTAGACTGGCGGCAAGCTGCAGGGAATCATCCACGCTCCCCTTGCTGGAATAGGGCGACGGCATGAGCACACCGAGCACGTTCTCCGGGCCGAGGGCCTCGGCCGCAATGGCCGCTGTCAGCGCCGAGTCTATCCCGCCGGACAGTCCCAGCACCACGGAGCCGAACCCGCATTTGCGCACGTAGTCGCGGGTGCCGAGCACCAGC
>QKEJ01000079.1 GCA_003252375.1 Halodesulfovibrio sp. | reverse complement strand
ACCGGCGACCCGATCCTCAACTGGTACTACACCTACGGCAAACCGGTTGGTCCTCCGGACGGCACCCGGTTCAGGGATGCACTTGTTTCCGACTGGGGCGGCGCGCTGAATTACGAATTCAACTACCGCATCCGCGGCACGGCACGGTAACCGACACGCAGATACAAAAAGGGGCCCGGGGGCCCCTTTCGCAACAATCGTCTTATCAGATCATCACACCGGCACCATCAGGCGTGCTGGGCTCTCAGGGCCAGCTGGGCACTTTCCCCGGCAGCAGCCTTGACGCTGGAATCGAGCGGCAGACGTATGGTGACCATGAATCCACCCTCTTCCAGATTCTCGCCGTGCACATTGCCGCCATGGCGAAGAGCCACGTGGCGCGTAATGGCCAGACCAAGGCCCTTGCCCTCCATTCCCTCCGAAGACCGGCCACGGACAAACGGCTTGAAAATGTTCTGCAACTCGTCCTCCGCGACTCCGGGGCCGGCGTCCACGACACGGATCACGGCCATCATCTGGCCCAGTCGGTCCGCAGGGTCCACGTGTACGGCTACGCAGGAACCTTCCGGGGTGTGGCGGATGGCGTTGCGGACAACGTTTTCCACCATGCGGAACAGGGGCTCACGCGCTCCCTGGACCGGCATGTCCATGGGCATGCGGTGCAGGGAAATCCGCTTGCCCTGCGATTCGGCCTCGAACTCCGATTCGGTCACGACCTGCCGGACAAGCTCGCCAAAGTCTACCAGCTCATCCCGGGCTCGCACCCGCTGGTAACGGGCCAGTTCCATCATCTCGTTGGTAAGCAGACCGAGCCGCTCGGCATCACGGCGGATACGGACAAGCAACCTGTCCTTTTCCGCGGCATCCGACCGGCCGGCCAGCTCCACTGCCAGCGACATGCGGGACAGGGGGGAACGCATCTCGTGTGAAATCTCACCGAACAGACGCTGCTGCTCGGCATACAAATGGCACATGTGCTCGGCCATGGCGTTGAACTCGTACGCCAGCTTAGCCAGCTCGTCTCCCCGATGCCCCTTGTCCAGCGTGATGCGGGCATCATATTCGCCCCGGGCAAACCGGCGCATGGCCTTGCGCATTTCGCGCGCGGGCCGCTCCCTCTCACGGACCAGCGCCACCAGAATGACCGTGGCCATGACCACGCCCAAGATGCGCACCCCTATCCAGAGAAACATGTCTATGTCCGGAAGAGCGGCCTGCCGCTGCACGGCGCTGGCCACGTAGTAGGTCTTGCCGTCGCGCGCCACAAAGGGCATGGCCCGTACGTTGCGCGAGGAGTCGTCCCGACCGAACATGGGAACGCCCCCAACCAGATCATTCGAATCGCGGGCCTGCAGCGCCATCGAGATGAGCTGCGTGTCGGCCGGATCTCCCAGCAGCAGGTGCATGCCCTCATCAAAAAGAAGGTAGGACACCCGCTCGCCGCCAAGGTCATCCAGTTCGGCAAGCTTTGCCGTAGGACTGCCATGTGCATGCTGCAGAAGCTGAACAAGCAGCTCACCGGCAAGGGTGAGCTCGCGCATGCAATCATGTTCAAGACGGTTGGCTATGGGGCCACGCTCGAGTACCCGTGTGCAGAAGAACAGGGACAGCGTGATGATGCCGGACGCGATGAACGTCACGACAACGGCCCGGACTAGCCATACCTTCATTGCAGCCCTCCGCTGGCCTTGATGAATGCGCCGTTGCCCTCCTGAGGGGAGGCGTCGCTCACATCACTGCAATTGAGGAAATAACCGGAGCCACGCACGGTGACGATACGCTCGCCGCCGTTCGGCGCCTGCCCCAGCTTCTTGCGCAGATTGCTCATGTGCACATCGATGCTGCGGTCATAGGCGGCCAGTTCACGTCCGAGCGCCTTGAGAGAGATTTCCTCTCGCGAAACAGTCGTGCCCGAGGCGTCCAGCAGCATTTCCAGAATGGTGTACTCCACAAAGGTCAGTGCGATGGGTTCCGAATCTCGGTGCACGGCGCGGGCGCCCCGGTCGATGTGCAGGTCGTCGATAACCACCTGACGGCTCCGTTGCGTCACCGCGTTCTTGGACATGCGGCTGCGACGCAACAACGAACGGATGCGGGCCAGCAGTTCGCGGGGAATGAAGGGTTTGGGCAGATAGTCATCCGCGCCCATTTCCAGCCCCACGATGCGGTCCACATCCTCGGCGCGGCCGGTAAGCATGATCACCGGAATCTGTGAACGGGAGCGGATTTCCGAAAGAACATCAAAACCGCTTACGTCCGGTAAACCCACATCAAGAATTACAAGGTCATAGCTGCCCGAGGCAACCTGAGCCAGACCTTCGAAGCCAGCTTTGGCGAACTGGAGGGCAAAGCCCTCCGGCGTAAGATAATCGCCAAGCAGCGCGCACAGTTCGGGGTCATCATCAATGAGTAGTAACGAGTGCATTTCCTTCCCCTGGTGTGTGGCACATTTTTCCCATTAACCGCGTTACGGGAAATCGTGCAAGATCAACACCATAATCTGAGGATAAAACCTTAAGAAAGGTTAAGTTTGTTTTTGCATTATTCAACGCCATTTTAACATGCCCTTAAGAGACACACACCCCAAAAGAACATATACATTGTGTACGGAAACCGGCAGGACAAGGTTACACCCTGTCCTACTTTTTACTCCAATAGTGGCGCATTTTCCCAACCGCCAAACGACAATCGTCATTATTGGAGACCAGCATGAATACGATTTCCGCTACCACCCGCGCTTTGAATGAAGCGCCGCCCATGCCGTATGAATCCTGCAAGGCGCACGTCACAGCCTGCCTGATGGGAGAAACACGCGCATGGCAGGACTTTGTAGGCATCTACAAGCCGCACATCACCAAGACGGTGCAATGGACCCTGCAGCACAACGGCGCGCACGCGCATCTCGCCTCGGACACCGAGGACGTCGTGCAGGAGGTCTTCTACAGGCTCGTGCGCGGCAACTACCGCCTGCTCGAAACCTGGAATTCCGAACGCGGCACCTTCACCACATGGCTTACCGTGGTCAGCCGCAGTGCAACCATCGACTATCTGCGCAACCGTGGAAACAGCGAACGCTGCAAGGCGCTCCACATTCCCCTTGATGAATGCCCCGAACTGCTGGCGGACACCGTCATCGCGGATGAGGCGCTCAACCTGCCTCGCGGCGTGCTCTCCCCTCGACAGCAATCCATCCTCCATCTCCTGTTCGAAAAGGACATGACCCCGGAAGAAATTGCCGCCTTTCTGGATATCCACCCCCAGACCGTGCGCAGCATTCGCCACAGTGCTCTTTTAAAACTCAAAGAACACTACGCTAATGAACAGTAATTTTTCTTCATCTATCTATAGTTTATATTCAGAAATGAAAAATTACTGCAAAGATTCGCAATAACCTTACAAATCAGCATATTACAAAACAGCACTTCAACATCATAAACCTAATACTTTTTCCATTTTAAACCGAAGAAGTTGCAACTGCTGCATATTGGTAGACATCAATGGAATGATGTCCATGCAAAAGACAACATCTTCATGGAGGAAGTATTATGTCACTTACTATTAACCATAACATGATGGCGGCAAACGTTGCCCGCAACCTCAACAGCTCGTACAACGCCCTGGCTACCTCCACGCAGCGCCTCTCTTCCGGCCTTCGCGTGAACAGCGCTTCTGATGACGCCGCAGGCCTCGCTATCCGCGAACTCATGCGCTCCGACGTATCAGCCCTGAACCAGGGCATACGCAACGCAAACGACGGCATCTCCCTCATCCAGACTGCAGACGGCGCGCTTTCCGTTATTGACGAAAAGCTCATCCGCATGAAGGAACTGGCGGAACAGGCCGCCACCGGTACGTACACCTCCGACCAGCGTCTGATGATCGACTCCGAATATCAGGCCATGGCTTCGGAAATCACCCGTATCGCCAACTCCACGGACTTCAACGGCATCCACCTGCTCAACGGCAACCTGTCCAGTTCCACACATGATGGCAGCGGCCTGGAAGCCACCGGCATGCTGAAGGTCCACTTCGGGACTTCCAACGACAGCGCGGAAGACTATTACTACATCAAGATCGGCACCAGCACGGCCTCCGCGCTGGGTCTCGGCAACCAGACCACCGCGGGCAGAGCCGGGTTCACCGTCTCCACGCAGCAGGCAGCCCAGGAGGCGCTGGACGCCATTGACCAGGCCATCATCTCCAAGGACAAGATCCGGGCCAATCTCGGCGCGCTTCAGAACCGTCTGGAGAACACCATCTCCAACCTGGAGATCCAGTCCGAAAACCTGCAGGCTGCGGAATCCCGCATTTCCGACGTGGACGTGTCCACCGAAATGACGGAATTCACCCGCCAGCAGATCCTCACCCAGTCCGCCGTGGCCATGCTCTCGCAGGCCAACTCCCTGCCCCAGATGGCTCTGCAGCTCATCGGTTAACGCCACACCGCTGCACGAAGGCCGAAAGCACCGGGCCTGCCTCCGCAAGAGGCAGGCCCCTTTTTATGACGCAGAACCGCACACGACAAAAAGGCCCGTTCCCAAAGGAAACGGGCCATGCAGCCTTCCGAGCCACCTGCGCCGCTATTCAAGATCGGCGATCAGCGATTCAAGCGTACTGTTGATGTTTTCATATTCACCGAGCGTCGCCTCAAGACGTGCGTACTGCTCAATGAGACGCTGCTGCAGCAGTTCAATGCGCGACTCTTCGTCGGCAATCTTGTCCTCTGTGTTATCGATGATTTCCTGATAGCTGTTGTCGATAATAGTCAGCGTACCGGTCAGCGGGTCGGTTATGCGATCCAGCTCATTCAGGGTCTCATTGATCTTCCCCTGCCGGATGGCCACGTCGCCGCCATGGGAGCCGTCACTGCGATCACCCACGCCCACCACAAGGCCTTCCTCGCCATTACCGCTCATCCCGGTAATGGTCCAGGCGTCCGGATCAACCTTGGCCGTATTGCCATTGATGGTGGCGCTCACAAGGACCCCGCTTTCAATGGTGTACTGCACGTCGTACAACCCGGCATCGGTAATCCCCTCAATGCTCGATTCATAGGTCAGATCGCCGGAATAGCTTATTCCGTCCGACTCCGCGGAAAAGAGCCTGGCCACGGCGTCAGGGTCCTGATCCAGCGCCTCTTCAAGCTCCTCGTAGTCGATGACGAGCAGCCCGAAATCTTCCGAGTTCTCATCGGTTTCCGTGCTGATACCCACCTGCGAGAGACTGCTGAAAATATCCCCTTCATTGGCGTCGGAGTCATACCGCTTGAACCCCGCACCCACGGAAGCGAGAATGTTCTGGAGGTTCTGCTCGACAATATCCACGCCATAGTTGCCGTGCACCGCATAGAACTCGGTCTGGTCCTCATCCTCCTCGTCATCGCTCACGTCATCAAGGGCCGCAATGGCCGTGCGGATATCGTTGGTCAGCGCAACGAATTCCTCAATGTTCTCGATGACTGCCGAGGTGTCCGTGACCACGGTAATTTTTTCCCCGTCGCTGTCCGTCTCGTCATAGAGCGTAAGGGTCAGCCCGTCGATGACGTCGTCGACGACGTTGGTATCACGTTCGATCCATTCGTCTGCGCCGGTCGGAAACCCGTCCACCTTCATTCGCGAGTTCTGCGCCGCCTGGGTTTCCACGAAGTCCGCAGAGGTAAGCCCCGTCATGGAGGAACCGGTAATCTCCACGGTATTGTCCGCGCCAAGGTCCATGCCCCTGATCTGCAGATGGTATTCGTCACCATCGTTGATGAGGCTGGCGCGCACCCCGTCGTTGAGCGATTCGTCGGCGTTGATGAGGTTCACGAAGGTCTGCAGGGTCGTCCCTGCGGGGACGTCAATGGAATAGGAGGTGCCTGCATAGGAAATGGTGAACGTTGCGGCCGAGGCGGTGACAACGTCCGTGGAGTCCGACCAGCCATAGGAACCAGACCAGATATCGTTCTGGGCCAGCTGGTCCACCACAACGGTATGCGTCCCCTCCAGGGCATCGGCATCCGCTGACACGCCCAGCACAGCGGAATCCGTTGAACTGGCGGACTTGGTGAGAAATTCCTGGACGCTGTCAAAGGATGCAAGCGCGGTCTGGTACTCGGCGAGCTTGGTGTTCAGGTCCTGAATCAGGGTCTGCTTTTCCGTCCACTGCTCAACCCACGCATTCATACGGTTGAGGCGATGGCTTTCAAGATCGACCGTCGCCTCGATGATGGAATCGAAGTCCGTGCCGCTGCCCAGTCCTGTAAATGTAATGGAGCCTGACCAGTATTCCGTCATGGCTTCACTCTCCTCGATAGACTAGATGTAATCCATCAGACTCATCTGCATGAGCTGAGAGGACGTGGACAGCACGGCTTCGTAAATGTACTCGGCCCGCGCCAGATCCGTTGTCAATTGCGTCAGGTCCGCATCCTCAATGGCTGAAACGTTCGCATCCGTAGACTCTCTGGTCAGCTCGATGGCGGCTTCAGCGAACTCCACACGCACCTCGCGACCGCCAATGGCCCCCTGGGCCACGGACAGCGTTTCATGGGCGGCGGCCAACTCCTCAACCACATCTCCCACACCGTCCTGATCGTTCGTTTCGAGAAAACCTATAAATTTTCCGATGGTCTCAAAAAGATTTGAATCCGTCGGATCATCACTGACCGGGGAATACACTCCGCCATCATCAACCACGCCCCCGAAAATATCGGCGCCTACGCTGTTGATCTGCACGGAGCTGGACTTGCCAATGGTCAGGGATATCTCGGCGGAATGCGGAGAGACGATAAACTGATCCCCGGCCTCAACAAGCGTACCGCCGTTGGAAGCCAGCTCCACGAATCCGCCGGGAACCGAGAACGTTGCGTTGGAGGTCACATTGCCCTCCACCCACGTTGCCCCGTTATCCAGACTGTACGAGTACGTGATGGGGCCCGGCAGGCTGGCATTGGAGGTGACCCGGATGGCGACAGAGGAATCGAACACCCCGTCCGCCGTGGCGGTAACCAGCGAATCGCCATAATGATAGACGGTTTCGTCCCCTTCCATATCGCCCGTATAGTAGGCGGCAGGGCGCAGCCATATGGCCGTACCGTCCCCCTCGCCCGCGGTTTCGGTTGCCGTAACCACGGAACCGGAAACCATCTCAGCCTGAACCGTTCCCAGATCGAGCACCGTATCACCGGCAGCCAACGTCCCAGTCTGCCACGTTTCGCCGCCGTCATTGGTATACCGGTAGTTCAGGGGATCCACGCCCACGGTGCCGGAATCCTCGAATTCCACATAGACGGTATAGTTCGAGGCCCCGGTCACGGACAATACGGAGGCATTGGAAAGCGTGTCGTCGCGCACTGTGGCAGCGAGCCCCATTTCATAGGCGTTGGTATCGGTCATGGACCCCGCAAAGATGGAATCACCGGCGTATTCCGTGTTGGCAATGGCCACCATCTGCCCCATGAGTTCACGGGCCTCTTCCGCAATCATGTTGCGCTGGTCCTCGGTCAGCGTTCCCGTGGAAGCCTGCTCGGCCAGCTCCTGAAGCCGGGTAAGCACATCACTGGCCTGACTGAGTTCGTCATCCGCAAGCTGCAGCCAGCCCTGTGCGGTATCGATATTCTCGGAATACTGGTCCAGCTGGCTCAGGTATGATTTCAGGTCCAGCGCGCGCGCCATGCCTCCCGGGTCATCCGACGGGCGGTTGATGGTCTTCTGCGAGGCGTTCTGCTCGTTCAGCCGGATGATGTCGGCCAGGGAGTTGTTCATGTACCTGACCGAAGAATCAAAAAGCATGCTTCTGGCAATGCGCATGGCGACTCCCTCCCTTAATCCTTGAGTGACAGTATGACATCGAACATTTCGTTCGCCGTCTGGATGAGCTGGGCGGCAGCCTGATAGGACTGCTGATAGCGCGTCAGGTTTGCCAGCTCTTCGTCGAGGTTGACGCCGGCGGTCTCCTGCTGCAGCGTGTCCAGCTCAACCGCCAGGGCCGATGCGTAGGAATAGCTGCGCGAGGCGGTATCCATATCCACCCCCACCTTGGCGACGATGGAGTGCAGATGCTCGCTGAAGGTCTGCGTGCTGCTGGAATGGATGGAATCAAGATCCACATCCGCATCAGCCAGCGCAGCCAGCGCCAGAATGTTGGTATTGTCGCCGGAGGTCACAATGCCGGTCCCATCCACCACGCCTGCGTTGATGCGTCCGGAATCGGCAAGAATGCGCGAATCGACCTGAATATCGCTGATGCCGTCACCGGAAAAGAAGGTATTGATGCCCGTAGCGGCCAGAATTCCCGTGGTATCCCCGGCAAAGTCGAATTCCACACCGTCCGCCGCCTGAATGGACAGCCGTCCGTCGGCGATGGTGGCCGTGAGCTGGCCGGGGAACGTGGCATTGATGGCCGTGGCCACATCGTCCAGTGAATGCTGCGCAGGATCAAAGCTGCTGATGCCGGGAGGGACGATGGAACTGAAATCCAGAGCCGTAACCCCGAGCGGATCCCCTGTTTCTTCATCATACAGGGCTATGGAAAGGCCGCCCGTACTCAGTTTGTCCGCATAGGTAAGCTGGGTGCTGCCAAGTGGAATCGTGGAATCGTTCACCGCGTTCACGGACGCGGCGTACGCATAATGCTCCGTTCCGGCGCCCTGGCTGTGCTGGTAGTTCACCTGCCAGATAAGTTCCTTGGCAAAGGCGTCCATCTCTTCCATGTAGGCCGTGATGGACTGGTCGCGGGCCTGGAACAGCCCGGCGATGCTGCCCCCGCTGAGCCTTCCCGTGCTGTCGCTGGAGGAATCGGCGTACGGCGTGATATTCACCTTGTCGGAAGTGGTCTTGTACCAGTACAGGGCCGACTTGGGCTCCACGGTAAACTCGTCCCCCACGGTCACATTGCTGGTTGCCGTGGCGGCAGAATCATCCGCTGTACCGAACCAGACGGAAACGCCTTCAATCTCAACGCGGCTATCATAATCACCCGCCGTATAGGTGATGACCTCGCCGTTCTCATCCGTCAGCCAGGTCTGCCCGCCATCCAGGGACACCTTGAAGGTGGCGGCCGTGGCGGACCCGTCGGCGGCACCGCCGGTGACAAACTCGATGGTCATCTCATTTGCCCCGGTTCCGTCAAAATAGATCTCCCCGTCAAAGGAGGACGACGCGGTCAGCTGCTGGGAGGATTGCGGCCCCTCAAACGCAAGCGTATAGGCATGGGTACCGTCCACAAGGGTCTGTCCCTCTGCGGTGAGGACGGTATACTGCCCGTTTTCCTGATAAATGACGTTCAGATCGAGCAGCGAGGAAAGCTCGCGCACGGCCACATCCATGGCATCCTGCAGCACGGCGTCATCGGTGTTGCCCACGATGCTTGCATTGTAGTCGGCAATGGTCTGGATGAGGACATTGGCATCATCCACCTGATCGGCAATGGAGGCATCCGCGGCCTCGCGCGCCGCTTCAAGCGATTCATTCAGGGTACGCAGCTGGTCGGCGAGCGTGGTGGCGTATTCAGTCAGCTCCATGCGATAGGCCTCGCTGGAGGCATCTTCCGACAGTGCGGTCATGCTGGCAAAAAACTGGTCCATGGCCGTGGAAAGGCCATAGTCGTCGGTTTCGTTGAACAGCTCTTCCACACTGGAGAGCGTGGAGGCCTGCGAGCTCCAGTAGCTGGACTCGCTGTTTGACGCAAGATACTGTTTTTCAATATAATAGTTGTAGTGACGGGCAATTTCCTCAACGTCCGCACCGGTGCCGATAAACAGGGAACCATAGCGGATGCTGTCCGATGTCTCGTAGCTGACAGTCTTGCGGCTGTAGCCCTCAACGTCGGCATTGGCGATATTGTCGCTGGTGACGCTGATGCCCACCTGCGCATTCATGAGTGCGCCTGTCGCTAAGCTGTAGATGCCGTTTATCGTCATGGTGTCGCCCTGCCTGGATTACGTGCCCTTTCGCCTATGGCCTGCGCATGCCGGCCGTTAAGGCCGGCATGCGCATGTCCTAGTTATCGCTTGAGGTTGATGGCTTCCTGCAGCATGGAATCCGCCGTGGTGATGACCTTGGCGTTTGCCGAGTAGCCACGCTGGGTGGTGATAAGGCGGACCATCTCCGTGGACATGTCCACGTTGGACTGTTCCAGCGAGTTGGCCTGGATATCCCCGAGACTTGAGGTATTGGCGCGACCCACCCGCGCCGAGCCGGATTCCGTACCCTCGGAATAGAGGTTGCCCCCTTCCAGAATCAGACCTTGCAGATTGTTGAAGTCCGCAAGGGCGAGCACAAAGAGATCGATGGTCTGTCCGTTGGAATAAAGCCCGCTGACCACGCCGTCCTGGTCCACTTCAATGCTCTGCAGGTAACCGGTGGCGTACCCGTCCTGGCTCTGGTCATACGTGGAGGATGCGGAGTCGTAGGCGGTGCTGGCTCCGGCCTGCAGCTCAACGGAGGCGAAGGTGGAGTCCACCACGGCACTGTAGTTGGTCCCGATGGCGGCGGCGTTGGATACCGTAGTGGCGGACCAGCCCACGCCCTCGTTCTGCAGGCCGAGGTTCAGCTCGATATTCAGGGCCCCGGCCTGACTGGTCGCATCGGCATCCGGCGAACCGGAGAAGTTGGCCGTGAACACTGGATAGCCATCCTCGGAGAACTCGGCAGGCGTCCAGTTGGTCAGGTCCTTCAGGTCGCCCGTGGCCGTGCTGTCCAGCGTGAAGGCGGTCATGTTCTGCAGGATGCCCGACGAGTTGAAGGTCAGGGTACCGGTCATCAGCAGCCCTGCCGCAGACGTGGTGCTGAGGCTCTGCCCGTCGATGGTACGGCCGTCGTCGGAGGGATCGCAGGTAACAACGTATTCCCACACCTGTGCGCCGCCAGCCTGGCTGGTCACGGAATCATCATCCACCTTGTCGAAATAGATGGTCAGCTCATGCGCGGAACCAGCCTCGTCGTATACGGTCATGGTGGTCTGGTAGGCGTACTGGGAATCCCCGATGGGGGTGTCCTCGGAGCCGTCCCAGTTCTTGAAGATGGCGAAGAAGGGATCGACCGCATCGTCGACGTTGCCTTCGTCGGACTTGTCGAGGTTGACCGACATGTAGACCGAGGTGGTTGCCGAAGGCGGCGACTGGTAGCTGGTAAGCTGCAGCGAGGTCAGCGCCCCTTCGGTCTGGACAACGCCGTTGGACGACGTGGTGGAGGCCGCCTTCCAGCCCTGCACCTGATACCCGTGGGAATCCACGAGGTACCCGTACTGGTCGAACTGGAAGTTGCCGGCGCGCGTATAGTACCGGTCTCCTGTGGTGGGATTGTCCACCATGAAGAAACCGCTGCCGTCGATGGCCATGGCCGTGGCGGACGTGGAAGATTCGTAGGACCCCTGTGAGAAGTCCTGATAGATACTGGAAACCGTGGCACCATGACCGACCTGATTCAGGCCGTTCGCCGTGGAGACCGTGGAATAGAACACATCCTCGAACTGGGTGGTCGCGGTCTTGTACCCGATGGTACTGGAGTTCGCGAGGTTGTTGCCGATGACGGACATTGCCTGGCTGTGTACCGTCAAGCCGGAAATGCCAGCATACATGGAACCGCTGATACTCATGATATTACCTCCAAAGCCTGACGGTTACTGGGTAGTGTCGGTGGTGTCGGTGGACGTGGTGGGCGCCGTGATCCTGCTGACGTAGAGCAGCTCGACCATGCGGCCGTCGCTCAGTTCCAGAACGGTGGTTCCGCTGGAGCTGGTGATTCCCGATACGGTGCCGGCCACTTCTGAAGAAACGGAGACCCCTTCGCCATCGGCGTCATAGGCTTCAAATCCCACGTAGTAGGTTCCGTCGTCCGCCTCGCTGCCGTTGGTCTTGATGCCGTCCCACGTGAAGGTGTGTTCGTCAGCCGAGGTAGTGCCGAGTTCCACACTGGCCACGATGTCGCCATCTTCGTTGTAGATGTGGGCTGTGACGGAATCACAAGCCTCCGCCGGAGTGAAATAGACATCCGTGCAGCCGTCCGAAGTCTTGGAAATGGAGTAGCCTGCGGCCACCACATCCTGACCGATGTAGGAGACGGCACTGTTGACCGTGAGCACACTAAGAGTGCTGGTTACGCCCTCCATGGTCTCGTTGAGCGAGGAGAGCTCCTCGAGGCTGGAGAACTGCGCCAGCTCTCCAATCATCTCCGTGTCTTCCACGGGATTGAGCGGGTCCTGATTTTGCAACTGGGTAACAAGCAGCGTAAGAAACTCTTCCTGTCCCAGTTCGGACGAAGCAGTGTCTGTACTCGCTACATACGAAGCATTATTGTATGAAACCGCATCAACGTAAGACATAACCAACCTCTCAATGAATGACTTTATTTATGCAATTTCTCGAATACACATGCGAATCTCCTGAATATCGCTTCTGCATTCCCTGCACGCAGCCATGTGATCTTCAACACCTTTTCTAATTTTTGCAGGCAACATCTTGTCAATGTAGCCTGCTATTTCATTGTATCCCGGACAAAATTTTGAGCTTACAGCCAATCCTTCGTCCATAGAACCACCCCACAGACAAATTCCTGAATCATACAACGAGTCTTTCTTCTGCATTGCTACTTCCTTGAGAGCGTATCTGTGTTTTGTACAAGTAGATACGATGGCAGAACGTCCATTCATCCATTAAGAAACGATCAACTATTGCAAAGTATCGCCTTGCAATGTTTAGGAATCGTAAGAGCGTCCATGCGAGTTCAATAAAAATATCTATATTTCAGTGTGTTGGAAGCAGTGCGTAAGAACGGGAGGAAAACTAAAGTTTTCCGGAGACGCAAAAAAAGGGCGGTGTCTTTTCAGACACCGCCCTTTTCAATGCAGGGGGGAAAGGAGATAACAGCTACCGGGGACGGCCCTTGGCAACGGCGAACTTCTTGGCATCAAGCCCGTACTTCTTCACCTTGTAGTTCACGATACGGTAGCTCACCCGCAAGTCGCGGGCAGCCTGCAGCATGTTGCCGCGGGCCTTCTTGAGCGCATCCACCAACAGCTCCTGTTCGAACTTGGCAACAGCCTCGCAGAACGAGAGATTGGAGTCCGTGGCAGTGCTTTCCGCGGTCTGCAGGGACGGCGGCAGATGGTAGGTACGAATGACGTGCTCGTCGCACACCAACACGGCGCGCTCGATGCAGTTCTTCAGTTCACGGATGTTCCCGGGCCAGTGATACTGGGTGAGCAGGTCGATGGCCGGTGTGGATATACGCTTGATATCGCGAGTATATTCCTCTGCATACAGGCTGAGGAAGTGCTCTGCCAGCGGCAGAATGTCCTCACGGCGCTCACGCAGCGGAGGAATGAATACGGGAAAGACGTTGATGCGGTAGTAGAGGTCCTCACGGAAATTCCCCTTCTCCACCAGTTCTTCAAGGGGCTGATGCGTGGCGCAGATGAGGCGCACATCAACAGTAATGGTCTTTTCGCTGCCGAGACGCTGGATTTCCTGCTCCTGAATGGCCCGCAGCACCTTGGCCTGCGCCGTGGGGCTCAGTTCACCCACTTCGTCGAGGAACAGGGTCCCCTTGTTGGCCAGCTCGAACAGGCCCTTCTTGTCCTGAACAGCGCCGGTAAAGGCTCCCTTCTGGTAGCCGAAGAGTTCGCTTTCCACCAATTCGGAAGGCAGGGCCGCGCAGTTAAGCTTGATAAGCGGCTGCTCCCGCCGAGGGCTGGCCTGATGGATGGCCTCGGCAAGCAGCTCCTTGCCCGTGCCGGATTCACCACGGAGCAGGGCCGTGGCGCGGCTGGGACCAACCTGCGCCGTCTGGTTGAGGACAAGGCGCATGGACTTGGAGGCGGCAACGATATTGGCCGGAATGAACCCGGTTTCCACGTTGTCACCGGCAATGAGCCCCTGCGACATCAGGTGCTTCTGCCGCGCCATTTCCTCCTGCAGGTAGGCTGCATGGTTGGCGATCATTCCCGCAACAACGGCAAGGAACTTGGACTGTCCGTTCAGCTTGGTCATGTCGCTGACAGGCGTGTCCACACTCAGCGTACCGATAACCTCGCGGGTGTCGTCCTCTTCACCCGGGCCGAGAACCGGCACGCAGATGAAGGCAAGGGACATGAGCTCTTCCTCGGTTCGACCGAAGGCCCGGTTGAGAAAGGCGGGGTGATCCTTCATGCGGGGCACGATGACGGGCTGTCCGGAAGAGAACACCTGCCCCGTTACCCCCACGCCCGGCTCGTACTCCACCTGCGACTGCTTGGTCGGCGCATGGGTGAGGCTGAGCTTCAGCGTCCGCGTTTCCGGATCAAAGATGACCAGGTGCGGGCGCTGGAAGTCGTGGTTCTCGGCCAGCGTCTTCAATAGCGACTTCAGCGTGGACTGGAAGGGACGCTGGGGTCCCATTTCCGAAACGATGCGCTGAAGCGTTCCGAGATACGGCTGTAGACTGACGTCTTGTAGGTTGGTTACACTCATACGATTTGTGTTTTCCTAGCCTGCGAGCTTCGCAACCCCTAGCGCAACGGCCTTGAGGTTCATGTCCACCAGCGAGGGCTTCAGATATTTCCTGATTGCTGCTTCAAGAGCGTCCGGGCCAAACGGAACAAGACCGGATGCGCACAGCGCACCCAGCAACACGATGTTACCTGCCTGCACCGAGCCGGCTTCCACACCCAGCGTTCTGCACGGCAGGAACCAGCACTTGGCCGAACAGCCCCGTACCTTGTCGGTTATCAGGTCCATGTCGGGATAGGATTCCCTTCCGCAGGAAACACCCACCGGAGGCAGAGGTTCCGTATTGCTGATCACGCTGCCGCCCTTGGTAAGGTAGGGCAGGCCGCGCAGGGTTTCCAGGGGCTCAAAGCCGAGCACAATGTCGGCCTCACCGTGGCTGATCTTGGGGCTCTTCCACCCGCCAAGCAGTACCGTGGACTCAACAACACCACCACGCTGGGCCATGCCGTGAATCTCGCCGGAGACCACGTCGAGCCCCTGATCAAGGGCAGTACGGGCCAACAGGGTGGTTGCGGTAAGGGTCCCCTGCCCGCCCACGCCGGTCATGTAGATGCGAATGCGTTCCATCTAGGCGCTCCTTTTGCGGGCTTTGAAGTTCTTGCTGATCTGCATGCAGACCATACAGCCGGAACAGAGGGATTCATCCACCTGCACACCGTCGTCATCACGATAGAAAGCCGGACAGGCAAATTCATTGAGCACGGCATCTGTCTCGGGTCCCTGCTCCGCAACATACGCGGCCTGGGGACGCTGCAGCTTCAGTGCACGTCTTGCGTAGAGAATGCAGGGTTCTTCTGCAATGATGACACGCACACCGGACTTGGCCTTCATTTCGCCGAAGGTCTTCATGGTGGACTTCAGGTTGAAGGGCTTCACCTTGGCAACCTCGGTCACGCCGCAGCCGCGCACGATGGACTCAATATCCAGATGCACGCATGTATCACCAAGCACCTTGGGATCCACACCGGGATTCAACTGGTGCCCCGTCATGGCCGTGGTACCGTTATCCAGCACCACAAGCAGCAGATCGTGCTTGTTGAACACGGCATTGACCAGGCCGGTAATACCGGAATGGAAGAAAGTGGAGTCACCGATGAATGCCACCACGTCCTTCCCGGAGGAACGAGAGAACCCGGACCCAGCAGAAACGGAAGAACCCATGCAGAACAGGAAGTCGGCAGCCTTGAGCGGAGGCAGGATGCCCAGCGTATAGCAGCCGATGTCACTGGAGTAGAAGGCGTCATCACCATAGGTCTTGCGCACCGAATAGTAGACGGCGCGGTGGGAACAACCGGCACAGAGGTTGGGCGGACGCACGGGCAGGTCCGTCTCACCTTCAAAACAGACAGGCGAAACGGCTTCTGCACCAAGGTGCTCGGCCAGAGCCATCTGGATGCTGGTGGTGGAATACTCTCCCTGCACGGTCAACGCTTCGCACTTGCCGTACACCTGAAGACCGAGCCCCAGATCCTGCACCATGGTGCGGATATCCTTTTCGAGAAGGGGTTCCAGCTCTTCAACGACGATGACCTTGGTCACGTTGCGCAGAAAATCCTCAAGCAGTCGGGTGGGCAGCGGATAGCTCATGCCCAGCTCCAGCACGGAGACCTTGTCCTGCCAGCCCTGCTCCGCCAGCACGTCGGCGAGATAGGAACGGGCAATGCCCGAGGCAACAATACCGATCCGCCCCTCACCGCGCACGGTGTTCCAGGGCGAATTCTCGGCGACGTCACGAATGGATTCGAGATTCTTCAGCAGCTCGCCATGCCGCACACGGGCAACGGCCGGTACGGGCACGAAGCGCCGGGGGTTTCTTTCAAATTCAACGATCTTGGCCGGCGCAGGACGCTCGTCAAAGGTGACGGGGCCGCGCAGATGGTTCACCCGCGTGGTGGTGCGCAGCAGGACAGGCTGCTGCGTCTTGCGGGAAAGCAAGAGGGCCTCACGGGCCATGTCCTTGGCCTCCTGAGCCGAAGCAGGCTCAAAGCAGGGCATGCCTGCCATGCGGGCATAATACCGGTTATCCTGCTCATTCTGGCTGGAATGGCAGCCGGGATCGTCCGCGGAAAGCAGTACAAGCCCGCCGGGCAGTCCCGTATAGGTCATGGTGAGCAGCGGGTCAGCCGCAACGTTCACGCCCACGTGCTTCATGGTGACCATGGTCATGGCACCACCAAGAGCCGCACCGGCAGCCACTTCCATGGCGACCTTCTCATTGACGGAATACTCGAAGTAGTACGAGCCATCCTTGATGCGATGGAACGTGTCCGGGACCTCGGAAGAAGGCGTACCGGGATAGCAGGTCACGACATTGATGCCTGCTTCCAGTGCGCCTCGAACAATGGCTTCGTTGCCGAGCAACAAGTGCCTTTCGCCGGAAGTACCGGCAATGATCGGATGCGCCATGCTGAATATTACTCCTGAACGGAGCCGGTTACCCCGGCTCCCTGATCATGTACTGAAGACAGGGGATTACCCCTTGGCTGCAATGCGGGCCTTGAGCGCGGTTATCTTGCGGGAGAAATGTTCCTTGTCCGCATTGGCGCTTTCGGCCAGCAGCCCCTCATAGGCTGCCAGAGCGCGATCCAGCTTGCCGGCCTGTTCGGCAACGAGGGCAAGCTGAAGCGTGGCATAGGTCTTGAAACTCTCGGGGGCGGATGACTCGACGCCTTCCATAACGGCAAGGGCGTCTTCCGCCTTGCCGGCGGTTGCGAGTGCCTGAGCCTTGCCAAGACGTGCAACAAGGGCCATGTCGCCGGTCAGGACGCCCGAAAGGCGTTCCCACGCAGCAAGAACCTTGTCGGCATCGCCAGCTTCAGACTGCAGGCGGACCATCTCGAACAGGGCGGCGGAACGGACTTCTTCCGGCGCCTTTGCAACAAAGGCTTCAAGCGCGGTCAGTCGTTCGGCCCCGTCCTTGTTCACGATGATATCGCCAAGTTCGGCACGGGCGGCCTGCAAAGAGCTCTTCGCGGAATAATCGTAGATGCCATACGCGGCAATGACCACCACGAGGGCCCCGACGGCCATAAGGATCTGCTTGTAGTTCTTGATTATGAACGTGAGCATTGGTTGCGCTTCCTGCGAAACCTCGTGCTGCAGTTCATCGAACAACCCCGTGGATCCACCCTTTTCAGCTTCACTGTTTTCCGACATGCAGTAATCTCTCCTAAATCGTCGTTTACCAGATGCGAGCGCTGAAAAAAACAACGCTAAAACGCTTTTCCTTGTAATCTCGCCTTACGAAAATGTCAAAAGAGTTTTGACCTCTCAACCACTTTCACAGCGCGAATCGCTGACGGATTTGCGCAAAATGGCAGCCCGTTTATGCAGGTTTGCACAGACTTGCGCAACCCCTTGCAAGCAGGTAATATTGCGGATCATACTCAAATCAGGTGGAGGCCTCATGGATATTACGGTTCGCATGCAACAGATGGGAAAAAACGCCAAAGAGGCCGCCCGTATCCTCAGCGCCGCCAGTCCGGCAGTCAAGGCCGACGCCCTTGTGCGCCTTGCCGATCTGCTGCTGGAGCGTGAGGCTACCATTGCCGAGGCCAACCGCAAGGACCTTGATGCGGCCCGCCAGCGTGGTCTTGACGCTCCCAGAATGGACCGGCTGACACTTACCCCGGCCATCATCCGGGAAATGGCCGCGGCCTGCAGACAGGTCGCCGAAATGCCCGACCCCATAGGCGCCATAGAAACCCAGTGGCAGCGCCCCAATGGCCTGCTGGTGGGAAAGATGCGCATTCCTCTCGGCGTCATCGCCATGATCTACGAATCACGTCCCAATGTCACCGTGGACTCCGGCATCCTCTGCCTCAAGGCGGGCAATGCCGTCATCCTGCGTGGCGGGAGCGAAGCCATTCACTCCAACCTTGCCCTCGCATCTCTGGTGCACGAAGCTCTGGAAGCCGCAGGACTGCCGAAAAACGCGGTACAGGTTGTGGAAACCACTGACCGGGAAGCAATCTCCGCCCTGTGCAAGCTTGAGGAGTTTGTGGATGTGATCATTCCCCGCGGAGGCGAGGCCCTCATCCGCAAGGTGGTGGAAATGGCCACCATGCCTGTGCTCAAGCACTACGAAGGTGTGTGCCATGCCTATATTGACGGTGGCGCGGATCTGGATCAGGCGGTGGACATCATCTTCAATGCCAAGGTGCAACGTCCCGGCGTATGCAACGCGCTGGAGGGTCTCCTCGTTCACACGAAAGAAGCGGAAGCTTTCCTGCCCATGATTGCGGAAAAGCTGGGCAAAGCCGGCGTGGAATTCCGGTCCTGCCCCCGGGCCCTGCCCCTGCTCGGCGCCACGGCCGTTCCCATGTCCGAGACCGACCCGGGCACCGAATACCATGCGTTGATATTGCTGGTGAAGGTCGTGGAATCCATGCAGGAAGCACAGGATTACATCGCGGCCCATGGCTCCAACCACACGGAGATCATCTGCACCCGCGACCACAACCGCGCCATGCAGTTCGTGCGTGAAGTTGATGCTTCCATGGTTGCAGTGAACGCCTCTTCACGCTTCAACGATGGCGGCCAGCTCGGCCTTGGCGCCGAAATCGGCATCAGCACCTCAAAGCTGCACTCGTACGGCGTCATGGGCGTAAAGGAACTGACCACCACCAAGTTCGTGGTTTTCGGACAGGGCCAGGTCCGCAGCTAGACCGCCGCAACCCAGTATTCCCGCTCTTCCGGGAACGGTGCCGACCGTTCCCGGAAGGGCTTCCGAGACAACGCCCCTACCACTTCAGCACGACAGGACATTCATGCAAACCATCGGCATCCTCGGCGGCACATTCAACCCTGTGCACATCGGCCACATCCGACCGGCAATCGAGGTATACGAGACCTTCCTACCTGACCGGATAGACCTTCTTCCCTGCTCCTCCCCACCGCACAAGACGGACTCCCTGCTGCTCCCGTTCGAATTGCGTGTGCAGATGCTCCGGGCTGCATCCGCCCCGTTCCCCTTCCTGAACGTAAACAGCGTGGAAAACACCCGTCCCGGCCCCTCATATACCTACGATACCCTGCAGGACTACCGCAGCCGAAATCCGCACGACCGCATTTTCTTCATTCTCGGCGCTGCGGACTTCCTGACCCTTCCGGACTGGCACCGCGGCATGCAGCTGACCGACCTTACCGACATCGTGGTATTGCCACGCTCCGGAAAGGATCTGGACGCATTTCATGACATCACGCACACCTTCTGGCCCGGGGCTGCTCCCTGTAACGCAAAAGCCCCGCTGGCTGCCGTATACCGGCTACCCTCGGGGCATTCCATCCATTTCCTGCCGCAGCCGCGGCTCGACATCAGCGCCACGCTCATCCGGGAGCGCTGGCTTGCCGGACGCGACGTAACCTATCTTGTTCCCAGTGCTGTCTGCAGCATCATGGAAGAGCACCGGGACATCATCACGAAACGGTGGAGCAACGGTTAGCTCGCACAGGTAAAGGCCTGTTCGTTCCAGAAGGCATACCCGCATGTGCAGGACGCCTTTGCGCGATACATGGCCTGGTCAGCCCTGCCGAGCAGGACGTCCGCGTCCCTGCCATCTTCGGGGAAAATGGCAACCCCCACGCTCCCGCCAAGCCGCAGCGTCGTTTCGCCCACCAGCACCGGCTGGGAAAGCGATTCACTGATCAGGCGGGAAACCCGGCAGACATCATCCGGAGAGTGCAGCCCCTCCAGCACGACGCAAAACTCGTCCCCCCCTATGCGGGCCACCATATCACACTCCCGTACCCGCTCACGGATGCGGCCGCTCATCTCGCGGAGGACCCTGTCGCCCACCAGGTGGCCGTAGGAATCGTTGACACTCTTGAAATCGTTCAGGTCGATATAGAGCACGCCCAGCCTGTTGCCGTTGCGGGCCGCCGTTTGCAGCGCCCCGTGCAGCCATTCCCTGAAGAAGACACGGTTGTACAACCCCGTGAGGTCATCCCGGGAGGCCCGCCGCCGCAGGTCCTGTTCCGTCACCTTCCTGTCCGTGATATCCAGGCAAATTCCTTCGAAATAACGGACATTGCCGTCCGCATCACGGACGGCGCGGGCTGAAAGTTCCACCCATAGCAACTCGCCGGAACGCTTCTTCATGCGCGCCTGAAATCGCGTCACCTGTTCATTGTTCTTCAGCGCCTCCACAAAGGGAGCCCGGTCTTCCGGCCGTTCATACATGTACTTCGCCGCATCAAGCACCTCTCCCACCATGGCGGCCGGCGAATCATATCCGAACATGGCAGCCATGGCCGGGTTCACATCAAGGATGCGGCCGTCGGGAAGCGATTGATAGATACCGTCCAGCGCGTTCTCGAAAATGGTCCGGTATTTGTCTTCGGCCTCACGCAGGGCGGCGGCGGAGGCGACCTGCTCTGTCAGATCATTCACCACGCAGATGTATCCGCAGGCCTCTCCCTGCTCGCATATTCCATCCCCCATGCTGCAGCTGCTCATGGAAACAGACACGGGAATCCCGCCATCAGCGGATGCAAGCTTGGCCTGCATGACCAGCCGCCCCTTGTGGGCGACCTGCCACAGTACATTCAAAAATTCGTTCACGCTGTCAGGGTGCAGAAAGGAGGAAAACTCCCTGCCCACGCACGCCTCTTCCGAGGTGTCCGTCATGTGCAGGAAACGGGAATTGGCAAAGTCCACCGTCATGTCCTCATTCAGGATGACCAGACCTTCGGACATGGTCTCGACAATACGTCGGTACTTTTCCTCGCTGCGTTCAAGCTTGCGCAGGATATCCTTGCGATAGAGCGCCATGCTGATGGCGCGACGCAGATTCTCGAGAGAAACAGGCTTGCTGAGCCAGGCGAAGGGATTGGTCCCCTTGGCTCGCTGGAAGGTGGCATCATCCGACGCGGAGGTAAGATAGATAATGGGAACATCAATCATGTTCATGATGCATTCCGCCGTCTCCACTCCGTCCATTCTGCCGGCAAGTGCGATATCAACAAGCAGGATATCCGGACGCAGGGCGCGAACATTCTCCACGGCCTCTTCGCCGCTCGAGAATACCCCCACAACGGCATACTCAAGCTTCTGCAGTTGCAGAACCAGGGCCTTGGCCGAAACAACGCCATCTTCCACAACCAGAACCCTGGCCGCCTTTGATGGTGAAGTACTGGTTGATGTCATCGCCCCTCCCCCCGGAAAACCATACGCACAATCGAAATGATCCCACCACAACGAAAAAAGTGAGAATTACTAATACGGAACTATTATACTATTGCAACAACAAAAACCCACCTTTCAGGATAATATCTACCCTTTACTCACGGAAGAAGCGCAGCTACACTGGAATAATTGCTTTTCAACCCATTGGGAGAGTTTTCTGTCCATGATGAATGTCAACACCCCGAAGGCAACTCGGGAGAACCTTTCAAGAGCCCGGTCCTACCTGCGTCGCAATGACCTGATCAGGTCTCTTCAGGCTGCATGCAGCGCCATGGGGGATATCCTCAACGCCCGCCTTATCGGCAAGGCCCGCTACGAAGTCGAAGTCCTTGTCCACGAATACGTCAACGAGCTGAACAAGCATCCCAAGATCGCCGCGTTCTTCCAGAAACGAAAGATCCACGCCACCCCCTATATCCGGTATGCGCGGGGAGAAGAAGGTGAGGTGCTGGAACGCCTGGAATCCATCCTCCACGCCATGCAGGAAGAACACAAGGACACCCAGCAGCAGAAGCAGGAACGCAAGCTCAACAAGAAACAGGAACTGCTCGACCGTGGCAAGGACCTGATGGCAAAGAAGGACTACCCGAGGGGCAAGGGCGTACTGCGCAGGGTTGTGGAAGGATGGGGACACGAGGAAGGACTGGTTACGGAGATCGCCATGATCTTCCTGGAACACCAGCGGTACATGGAAGCCGTGGAACTCTTTGAGCAGGTCATAGAAAAGTTCCCTTCGGACAGCAGAGCCTACGGCGGTGCGGTACGCTGCTACAAGGAACTCCACGAGTTCGAAAAATGCGAAAAGGTGTACATGAAGGCGCTCAAGCAGTTCGGGGCACACCCCAAAACCCTGCTGAACATGGCGGAACTGTACAAGCGCTGGCGCAAACTGGACAACGCCTACGATTTTGCCAGACGCGCCCTCTCGGCGGATCCCGATCTTGAAGAAGCAAAGGCTATCGTGGAAGAGATGGAATCCCGCCTGTTCTAGACGGTATCCTGCAGCAGCAAAGAGCCCTATCCGATAATTCCCGGAATTGTTCCCAGCGCCTCAAGCACCTGTCCCGCCTGAATGGATTCCATGCAGGCATGCCCCTTTTCGCAAATCCGGCTGCCATGCAGTGAACAGGGGCGGCACGCCATTTCCGCCTCCAGCACCACATCATTCGGGCCTTCGGGGTAGAAGCCCCAGACGCCATGCGTGGGACCAAACAGCGCAACAACGGGCGTTCCCACGCCACAGGCCAGATGCATGGGGCCGGAATCACCGGTCACGAGCGCGCGGCACTCCGCCAGAAGGGCGCAGGTCTCCCGCAGGGTGGTCTTTCCTGTCAGGTCATGCACACCGGGGATATCCTCCAGAATCGGGGTACCCCTGCCCACCACCAGCACATCACACCCTTCCCGGACAAGGGAACGCGCCAGCTCCTGCCATCGCTCCTCCAGCCAGGCCTTGTTCGGATGTGTGGAATAGGGATGCAGTGCGACCCAACGCGATCCAATTCCGAGCGATTCCAGCCTGGCCCTGGCCTCAGCCCCCTCCTGCTCATGCAGGAAGACATGCGGAAGCACGTCCGCGCGGTCGGGAGCCTGCGTATCAATGGCCAGGGAATACCGCTGGGGCACGTTGCAGGCAAGAAGCCGCTCGCGGTACAGCCGCCCGCCGGATTTCAGGAACAGACGTCGTTCGAGGCTGAACTTGGGGTAATGGCGGGCCCTGCCGGTCCAGAAGGCCCGTAGCATGCGGGAACGCAGGCTGCCGTGCAGATCGAGCAGCCCGTACCCTTCCAGTTCTGTGGAAAGGGAACGAAACAGCCGCACCATGCATGCCGGGCGCATGTCGCTTTTGTCCACTGCGATGACACGCTCGATGGCCGGATGTCCTTCGAGCACCGGCGCCCATTGGGCAAAGGTGAGGAAGACGAATCGCCATCCCCGTTCCCGGTGCCAGCGCTCCAGCACGCCTGTAGTGAGCGCCACGTCACCCAGCGCACTGAGTCTGACAACAAGCCAACGGTCGGGAAACTGCATGGATGCAAAAAATCCTTGTGGATAAGCGGTTCCGGTGGTGTGTCCGCATACAAACAGGCAGACAATCGGGGCGGGATACCCCTGATGGACAGAACTTTCAAGACGAATGTTGCCTATACGCAAAAGAATATCTAAAACGAACTGCCATGCAACGCAACACGCCCACTACCATATCCCCAGCCCCACCGCTCGCCGCCAAGGCGATTCTGGTGGCTTTGGCGGCGTGCCTGGTGATGGGATCGGCCCTCTTCATGCTCGCCCGGACGTATGTCGGCATCATGGAAGACAACCACCGCATCCAGATGCGCCAACGGGTGGACATTCTGCTTGCTGCCGTAGCCCCGATAGTGGACGACGCACGCACCGGCGCCCTTTCCGTTCAGGAAGCCACCGAAGCCGTGGTGGCAATGACCCGACGCATGACCTTTCAGGACGAGGACGGCAGCAACTATTACTTCATCATAAACTATGACGGCCTGTTTCTGCTGCAACCCTTTGATCCCTCGGCCGAGGGAACCGATGGCGAAACCGTCGTGGATGGTCTGGGGCGACAGGTCGCCCAGACGATCATAGCCGCCCTGCGCAGCTCCCCCGCAGGCACCTTCGTCTCCTACGAATACACCCATCCTGACGCATCCTCGCTCCGCAGCAAGCAGTCCTATGTCACGGGCATTCCGGAACTGGGCATCATCGTGGGCACCGGGTGCTACATGCCTGAGCCTCTGACGTCCTCCGGGGTACTCCTGATGGGCGGAGGAGGAGTGCTGATCCTGCTGGTCATTTTCATCCCGCTTGTCCTGTGCATGCGCAAGGCGATGGAGCACGCACGCACCCTGGAGGAGACCATCACCCATCTGCGCAAACGCGAAAGCAAACTTGAAGATACGGAATTCAAGTACCGGATGATTCTGGACAATTCCATTGAGGGTATCGCCGTCCTGCAGGGAGCCACCATTCCGCTTGCCAACACCGCCTTCTGCAGCATGACGGGCTATTCCCAACGGGAGCTGCAGCAGATGAGCCTCCGGCAGATTGTACACCCTGATGATGCTCAGGAGATTGAAGCCCGCAACGCCAAACGACTGGCCGGCACCTTCACTCCCGCCGGCACCCAACTGCGCATTGTGGACAAGAACGGCACCGTGCGCTGGATGCAGAGCAACAGTTCCGCCATCATGTGGCACAACAGCCCCGCCGTGCTGTCCATATTCTCCGACCTGACCGACCTGCGCACCACCCAGAACGCCCTGCAGATGGAAAAGCTTCGGCTCCGCTACTTCATGGACAACGCGCCTTTCCCCATGGCCGTGTACAGTCAGGATGGCTACCTGCGCCACGTCAACCGCAGCTGCTGTACCATGTGGGGCGTGAGCGAGGATACGCTGCTCAACAACTACAACATCTTCAAGGACCCCCAGCTGCAATCGGAACCGATACGTTCCGAAATTGCACGGGCTTTCAAGGGGGAAACAGTCAGGACGACATGTATTGCATATGACAGCAGTGCCCACACCCAGGTCGGCACCAAGCACACCATTTCCTTCTACATGTATCCTGCGCTGCACCCTGAAGGACAGGTCAGCGATGTCATCCTGGTCCACGAATTTCTCGGGAGCCCCCCTGCAAAGACATGATTGTGTCATGTGACACCTCGATGACATCCCCTCCCTTCTCCCCTCGTCTCCTGTCCCGCATCCCTCCCTTCCGCACGCCGCAGCCGCCCTCCTCCCCCGGCCTCAACCCCTTCCACCCCAAGGAAAGACCGCCGGAACGGCAAGCGACATCGTGTTTTTGCCAAACTGTCACATCCTTGTGACAACTAAGTCCCCCAAGAGCGTATTCGTCGCTTGTGGGATACGCATTGCAACGCTCTCTGGTGCAAGGGACACGTAACGCAGCGTCCGCTATCCCCGAGGAGCAACCATGTTGGACACACTCGGTCATATTTCAGCTGACAGGCACACCCCGTCGGCGCCGCAGCCTTCCAGCCCCCCCATCCGCAATATCCTTGCGCGCCATCAGGGCCTCAACCTCATTATCTTCAAGATCAGTGACCATATCCTGCTGCGGGAACTCTACGGTGACGAGGTTGCCTCCAGCATCGATACCCTGTTGAAGGACGGATTGCAGGATTCCCTTGATGAACTGCATGACCCGGAAGCCAAGGACATCTGCTTCTTTCCGGTAGACGCCGGAGAACACCTGCTGGTCTGGCCAGACATTGGTTCCAGACTCTACCGTCTTTCCGACGCCGCCTTCACCATGAAGCTGCGCGTCCAGCAGCATCTGAAACGGGAGATTTTGCGGCTGACCGGACGAGAACCCCACCTGAACGTCGGCTGCGCAACCTATATGCGGCGCAAGAACGGCCAGCCGGAAGACGATTTCATGCAGGCGGTCCGCGAATGCCGCATCATGGCCCGCAAGGGGTTTGACCTTGATGCCCTGCGCCTTTCCCGCGAATTCAAGGCCATTCTCCAGACCCGTGATATCCAGACGGTATACCAACCCATCGTCAGCTTCCCCTCCGGTTCCATCATGGCGTGGGAAGCGCTCAGCAGAGGTCCGGTCAACTCCCCGTTCCGCTCTCCCTCCATGCTCTTTGATCTGGCGGAGGAAATGGGCATGCTTTTCGCCCTAGAACGGGTGTGCCGGGAAAACGCCATCATCCGAGCCGACAAGCTGGGGGAAGGGCAAAAACTCTTTCTCAACATCCACCCCCGCACGCTGACGGACCCCAGTTTCACTCCGGGCAGCACCCGGGCAATCCTCGAACGTGTCGGGCTGAAGACGGAAAACATCGTCCTCGAAATCACCGAACGCCACTCCATCCGCGACTTCAGTCTTTTCTACAAAACCCTGGACCATTACAGGGGACAGGGATTCCAGATCGCCATCGACGACGCGGGCACCGGCTACTCGGGCCTTTCCAGCATCGCTGAGCTGAAGCCCAACTTCATCAAGATCGACATGTCCCTCATCCGCAACATCAACCGGGACCCCGTACGCAGAGCCCTTCTGGAAACCATCATCTCCTTCGCGGACAAAATCGATTCCAAGGTCATTGCCGAAGGCATCGAGACGCAGGAGGAAGCGGCAACCCTATTGCAGATAGGCACCCACTACGGACAGGGGTACTTTCTGGGCAGGCCCACCTACCCCAAGCCGGACGCCGTGGTGGACCTTTCCGCCATACGGCCTGCCACCCAGCCCATCACCATCCGCAGCATGGGCTATTCCATGCCCGTGGGGTCGCTGGTAAAGCCCGCCGTGGCCGTCTCTCCGGAAACGCTGGTCAGCGACATCCGTGAACTTTTCGGTGAAAAGCAGCAGCACAACAGCATCGCGGTGACCGACAACGGGCTCCCCGTGGGACTGATCATGGAATACCACCTGAACCGGCAGCTCTCTGCCCAGTACGGCGTGGCTCTCTATTTCAAACGCCCGGCCCGGTCGGTCATGGATACCGCTCCGCTGATCGTGGACGAGCACACCCCGGTAGAGGATACCGCCCAGCAGGCCATGAACAGAAACCAGCTGCAGGCCTATGACGATGTCATTGTCACCCGCGAGGGCAAACTCCTCGGGCTGGTCACCGTTCAGGCCCTCCTGCACGCGCTGGCGCAGGTGCAGGTGGAGCTCGCCAAGGGGACCAACCCCCTTTCCGGTCTGCCCGGCAACGTGGCGCTGGAAAAGGAGATGGAAAACCGCCTCAAGGGTGGTGGCCCCTTTGCCCTCATCTATGCCGACCTCGACAACTTCAAGGCCTACAACGACTCTTACGGCTTCAAGCATGGTGACAGGATCATCCTGCTGCTCGCGGACATCCTAACCCGCGCCGTGCAGAAGCACGGCCTGCACAGCGACGTGGTGGCCCACATCGGCGGCGACGACTTCGTCTGCGTGCTTGACCGCGCCAAGGCCGAACGTATCTGTCTGGCGGTCACCCGCTGCTTCAAGCGCCTTGTTCGGGGCTGCTACACCCCCCAGGACAGGGAACGGGGCTGGATCATGG
>QKEJ01000187.1 GCA_003252375.1 Halodesulfovibrio sp. | reverse complement strand
ACAGGTTCATGGTCAACCTGCTGTCGCAACGCGTGACCGACGCGAACTTCCGGGTCATGGATCTGCTGCAGTAACCCTGTTCTGTTTTCAGTCCCCCAAATCAACAACGCCGCACTCCAAAGGGAGTGCGGCGTTTCATATTCGGCTGGAGACAGTCTGCCAAACGATTACAGCGATCCCATGGCAGGCTGCAGTTCCCTTTCGGAATGCAGTTCCCGCATGACGACGCCAGGGGCAGCAATATCCACCGGCGTACCCGCATGGTTGCTTACAACAGCCTCGATGTACGCCTCATCAAGCATGGCCGGGTCCACGCGCACCACGTCCATGCCGCCCGTTTGCCCGGCATCGGCCGTTCTGGTTCCGGGCAGATAGATGGCGCCGGTCCCGAAGTCCACGGCAAAGGCGATGACACCCGGAATGATGAAGAAGAGAAGTCCGATACCGTCAAGGATGGCAACTCCGGGGTCAATGCGCCCGCCCTTCTGCCCCTTGCGCTCCGGGTAGAGAACCATGCCGCAGGCAGCCAGCTGCAGCAACAGGGCTCCACAGACCATCATGGATACCATTCGTTTCATCATATGAGCACCTCGGTTGGATGTTCCCCCCGACCATGACAGAATAGACCAAAGACAGTGCACTGACAAAAAGAAAAAGCCCCGTCCGGAGACGGGGCTTACGCATCGATCCTGCGGAACGAACCTATTTGACCAGGGTCGCCTTGGTGATCATCACGGGCTCAAGCGGCACGTTTTCATGGTAGCCAAAGGTGCCGGTTGCAACGCCCTTGATCTTGTCCACAACCTCGGTGCCTTCCACGACCTTGCCGAAGACGGCATAGCCCCAGCCCTGCATGTTCTTGCCGGAGTGGTCCAGGAAGTGGTTGTCATTGACGTTGATGAAGAACTGCGAGCTGGCCGAATGCGGATCCATGGTACGGGCCATGGCGATGGTGTACTTGAGGTTCTTCAGGCCGTTGTCGGCTTCATTCTCGATTTCGTCATGGGTGGGCTTCTGTTCCATCTTGGCGTCGAATCCGCCGCCCTGTATCATGAATCCATCAATGACACGATGGAAGATGGTGCCGTCATAGAACCCTTCTTCGACATACTGCACGAAGTTGGCAGCGGTCTTGGGGGCCTTTTCGGCGTCCAGTTCCAGTACGATGTCACCCATAGTGGTTTCAAGCTTGATCACGGGATGTCCCCCTTGCGCCAGCGCAGAGCCGGCAGTCACGGTTAGCAAAGTGAGTGCGAGAACGCACATCCAAAAAATCCGCATGAGATACACTCCCTGTTAGCGGTAATAAGCCTACTACAAAGCGAACAGAGCTGTACCAGATGTCGCCATGATGGGCAACTGCCCCTCTGCCCGCGCAAGCCCTTGGAAATAAAACAATCCATGTTCTCAGATGATTACAGAAAAAGCGTCCCCCTACAAAGGGGGACGCCATCATGCGAATCTGTTGGACCAATCGGCATTAGCCGCACGCCCTTCTATTGGGCCACTGCGGTCTTCCAGTACGCGGCCGCCCCCGGATGTGCCGGAATACCTTCTGACAAGGCTTCTTCTGCATGCATTTCCGTCAGGTCGTTCACGGCAGCGCCCAGTTCCTCACGCCTTTCCCACAGCGCCTTTGCAAGGGCATGCGCGAGCGAATCAGGCAGATCCGCACGCATGACGATACAGGTATAGTCGCCCACCACGGGCACATCCCCCGTCACGGAGGAGTAAACATCCTTGTCGATCATGAACGTGGTGGTTCCGAGCGCCTTGGACATGGCCGTGCGCGCCTCTTCATCAACAGGCAGAATGGTGATATTCGTCTGGGCTTCAATCTTCATGACTATGGATGCCTTGCGGCCCACGGCAAAGGCGAACATGTCGATATGATTGTCAGCCAGCAGATTGGCGCCGTCGCTGTAGGAAGCGAATTCAACGCTCCCGCCCCAGGACTTTACATCATCCCACCCGGCATGGAATCCCTTCTCGAAAATGGAACGAATGACAAACTCCGACGAGGTTCCCGGCTTCAGGGTCGCCATGCGGATCGGCAACTTCTTGCGGACGATGTCCCCAACGGTCTTGATGCCGTTCTTTTCCGCATAGTCCGTGCGGATGATGAAATAGGTATACTGACGGTACAGGTTGGCAAGCAGCACGGCATTCTGCATCTGCTTCTTGAAGGGTTCTTCCCCGGCCCGGGCCGCACCAAGCACCGAGGCAACGGTAAGCCCCAGATCGCCCTTCTGCCGGTCCACATTCACGATATTGGACACGCCGCCGCCTGTACCGCTGGTGGCAGAAAGGACGTCGCGGGTCCACATTTCCGAAAGCACGCCGCCAAGGGCAAACCAGGTTCCTCCGGGAGGGCCAGCCATGAACCTGAGCTGATCAGGCCACTGGCTCTTGTCCACACTATCCTGCGCCCTTGCCGGCCCCATGGTTCCCAACACGGTCATCACACACAGCACGCACATCAGAATAATCCGTTTCACGCTGATACCTCCTCAACGTCCATCCGTTCAGTATGCAACACAGTCATCAGACCTGCTCAAACGCAGCTTCCTCCACCTCGACAGTCTTGTAGGCAAAAAACAGCATGGCAACGACCAGACAAACTCCGGCTGCCTTGCAATACAACACCGGCACAAAGCACAGCACACCTGCCGCAACCAGTACCGCCCTTAGCCACAGGGGCATGGGAGCGGACGCGTATCCTTCCATGGCATGCCCGAAGGCAAACACCGCAGCAACACCGCCAACGATGGCAGTACAGTTGTGCAACAATGAACCGCTCAGGATGATGCCGGAATCATAGCAGAACGCAAAAGGCACGATGAACCCGAGGATTCCCAGCTGCATGGCCTGCATCCCGGTCGGGTTGGGCGCTGCTCCGGAAATCGAACTGGCAGCATAGGCGGCCAGAGCAACAGGCGGGGTAATGGCGGAAATGATGGCAAAATAGAACACGAAAAGATGCGCGGACAAGGGCGGAAAACCAATCTTGACCAGTGCAGGCACCCCCAGCGCGGCCGCAAGGATGTAGGCACCCACGGTGGGCAGCCCCATACCGAGAACCAGGGCCACCAACATGATCAGCAACAGCGCCACAAATCCCACGCCGTTCGCCAACGAGAAAACCAGGGTAACGAACTTGAATCCCACTCCGGTCAGGGACACCGCCCCCACGATAATCCCCGCGCTGGCGCAGGCAATGGCCACCACGGGAATGTTCTTCGCACCGCAGTAGATGGCGTCGCATATCCGTTTCGGTCCCATGCGGAAGCGCGCATCCGGCAATGCCACGAGCCATGCCCCGGCAATCCCCACCACAGCGGCGAGCATGGCCGTGAAACCGGACAGCAGCAGCACGACCAGCACGGCAATGGGCGTCAGCATCCACAGCTTGGCAACCACCTCGCGGCGGGACGGCAGTTCGTCCCGCGTCAGGCTGCGCAAGCCACGCTTCTTGGCGCGCAGATGCACCATGAGAAACAAGGCCCCATAATACATGAGCGCAGGCAGCAGCGCCGCAATGATGATGTCCCGGTACGGCAGGCCGAGCAGCGAGGCCATGATGAACGCACCAGCCCCCATGATGGGCGGCATGATCTGCCCGCCCGAGCTGGCAACAGCCTCCACGGCTCCGGCAAAGAGTCCCGAATAGCCCAGACGCTTCATGAGCGGAATGGTAAAGGTGCCGGTCCCGTAGACGTTGGCGACGGCGGAACCGGAAATGGAGCCGAACAGGCAGGAGCACAGCACGGCGATCTTGGCGGGCCCGCCCGCCGTTGTCCCGGCCATGGATTGGGCGAACTTCATGAAGTATGCGCCTATCCCGCTCTTATCCAGAAAGCCCCCAAAGATGAGAAAGACCATGACGAAGGTTGCGGAAACTCCCAGCGGGATGGAAAAGATGCCCTCGTCCGTCAGGTACAGATTCTCGACAATCTCTTCCGGCGTAAAGGAAAGACCACGCATGGGACCGGGCAGGTAGTGCCCGAAATACATGTACCCCGCAAAGAAGGCGGCCACCAGCATGAGCGGCAGCCCCACTACCCGTCGCGTGGCTTCCATGAGCATGAACACAAGTACGATGCCCAGCACGAGCTGCGCCGTGGTAAGCGGATCCACGCTGACGATACGCTGGGTGATGGCATCATGCTGCCACGCGGCATACAGCCCCGGCAGCACGGACACCACCGCAAGCAACCAGTCCACAAAGGTAACCCGATCCTTTGGCGAATGCCGTGTAGCCGGGTACAACCAGAACGCCAGAGGAAACACCAGCGTCAGGTGACCAATACGCTGCAGGTAGGCCTCGAAGGTTCCGAAAACAGCGGTATAGAGGTGAAGCAAGCCAATCAGGACGACATACACATAGACGACACGACGCATCTGCCCGGACAATTCTCTCATAGGCACTCCTCAATACCATATGCCACCCAGCAATCTTACACGATTATCCTCTCCATACCCTCGAAACTGTTGGCACAGGCGCAAGAGCCACGTCAAGGTGAACACTCACTTTTTTGCCTGGTAATACTTTTACATACTGACGCATACACAAGAAAAGCGCGCCTCCATTAATCGGAAACGCGCTTTTTACAGCCTCTTCAACTGGATTCTTACAATATTTCAAAAGCCAGCATTTCTCCATCCAGTCCAATGCGTACCTGCTCGCCATCATGCAGCTGACCGCCGATGATCCTGCGGGCAAGCGGGGTTTCCACATGCTGCTGCAGGTAACGCCGCAGGGGACGGGCACCGTAGACCGGGTCGTACGCCGCCCCGGCGATGAAATCCCGCGCCTCGTCGCTCAGCGTAAGGGTAATCTTGCGCTCAAGCAGCCGTGCCTGCACACGGCTCATCAAAAGATCCACAATCTGCTTGATCTGTTCCCGCATCAGGGGCCTGAACAACACGGTATCGTCCACGCGGTTCAGGAATTCCGGCCGGAAGTGCGCACGCAGATCCTGCATGACAGCATCCCGCACCCCGTCCCTGAATTCGCCTTCCTCGGTAATTCCTTCCAGCATGCGTGTTGCGCCGATGTTGGAGGTCATGATCACGATGGTGTTCTTGAAGTTCACCGTGCGGCCATGGCTGTCCGTAAGCCGCCCGTCGTCCAGTATCTGCAGCAGTGCGTTGAAGACGTCCGGATGGGCCTTCTCTATCTCGTCAAAGAGCACCACACTGTACTGCTTGCGCCGTACGGCCTCGGTAAGCTGCCCGCCTTCGTCATACCCCACGTATCCGGGAGGTGCACCGATAAGCCGTGCCACCGTGTGCTTTTCCATGTATTCGCTCATGTCGAGACGAACGATATTCTCCTCGGAATCGAAGAGCGAGGCGGCCAGCGTCTTGCACAGTTCCGTCTTGCCCACGCCGGTGGGGCCGAGGAAGATGAAGGAGCCGATGGGACGGTTGGGGTCGGAAAGCCCGGCACGCGAACGGAGCACGGCTTCCGCCACGGCGGTCACGGCCTCTTCCTGTCCGACCACGCGCTTGTGCAGCTCCTCGCCCAGCTTGAGCAGTTTTTCCCGTTCCGCCTCAAGCAGCTTGGACACGGGAATCCCTGTCCACCGGGCCACAATCTCGGCCACATCGTCGGTGTGCACTTCCTCGCGCAGCAGACGGTCATCCCCACCGCCGCCGCCCTGTGATTCGGCAAGCTGGCGCTCCAGATCATGCAGGGTGGAATACTTGAGCTCCGCCGCCCTGTTGAGATCATAGTTGCGCTCCGCCTCCTCGATGGCCCGGCGGGTACGCTCAATCTCTTCCTTCAGGGACCGCTCCGAGTTGATGGATCCCTTCTCACGTTCCCACTGGGCGGTAAGAACAGCCTGGCTTTCACGCAGCCCGGCAAGCTCGTTCTCAAGCTTCCTGAGCCGCTCGCGGGACGCTTCGTCGCTTTCGCGACGCAGGGCTTCCCGCTCGATTTCCAACTGCATGATCTTGCGGTTGGCCTCATCGAGCTCGGCAGGCAGGGAATCGATCTCCGTCCTGATCATGGCCGCGGCCTCGTCAATGAGGTCGATGGCCTTGTCCGGAAGCTGCCTGTCCGAAATATAGCGATCAGACAGGGTCACGGCTTCCACGATGGCGGAGTCGCTGATGCGCACGCCGTGGTGCACCTCGAAACGCTCCTTGAGCCCACGCAGAATGGATATGGTGTCCTCCACCGTGGGCTCATCCACCACGATGGGCTGGAACCGGCGTTCAAAGGCCGGGTCCTTCTCGATATACTTGCGGTATTCGTCCAGGGTAGTGGCCCCGATGCAGTGCAGCTCTCCCCGCGCCAGCATGGGCTTGAGCAAATTGCTTGCATCCATGGCCCCATCCGTCTTGCCTGCACCGATGATGATATGCAGCTCATCAATGAACATGATGATGCGGCCTTCGGCCTTTTCCACTTCCTTGAGCACGGCCTTGAGGCGCTCCTCGAACTCGCCGCGGTACTTGGCACCGGCGATCAGGGCGCCCATGTCGAGGGCAAAGAGACTCTTGTCCTTCAGACTCTCCGGCACATCACCGTTAAGGATGCGATGGGCCAGTCCCTCCACGATGGCGGTCTTGCCCACCCCGGCCTCACCGATGAGCACCGGGTTGTTCTTGGTGCGACGGGAAAGGATGCGGATGGTCCGCCGGATTTCCTGGTCTCGTCCGATGACCGGATCAAGCTTGCCCTTGCGGGCCTCTTCCACAAGATCGCGTCCGTATTTCTTGAGCGCCTCGTAGGTATCCTCGGGGTTCTGCGAGGTCACGCGCTGGGCGCCGCGGACATGTGTAAGCGCCGCAAGAACCTTGTCCTGCGTCAGGCCGAATTCCCTGTTCACCCGCCCCACTTCCGTTGCTGCGGGTTCATCCACGGCGGCGCAGAAGAGATGCTCCACGCTCACGTATTCATCCTGCAGGCGCTTGGCAAAATCCTGGGCCCGGACCAGCAGCTGGTTCAGACGCTGGGTCACATAGATGGAATCCGCCCCTGCGCCCGGTCCGCTCACCGACGGCTTCTTGCGCAGTTCACGCTCCAGCGCCGCCTTGTAGGCGGCGGGCTTGTGGCCCATCTGATCCAACAGCCGGCCGACAAGTCCCTGCTCCTGTTCCACAAGAGCCAGAACCAGATGTTCCACATCCACGCTCTGGTGCCCCTGACGGATGGCAATGGTCTGCGCCTCGCTGATGGCAAGTTGCGATTTTTCGGTAAATTGGTTCAGGTTCATACGTCATCCCCCTATATCGTGTGATATTTGAGAATCTAATCCCTATGCAGCGTTTCCAGTTCCCGTACCTGCCGCTCCAGCTGGTCTATGCGCTCCAGAAGGTCCACGATGATGGACCCGCCCAGCGCGGAAAGGTTGAAGTCCGTGCAGATGCGCTCCAGCTTGCGGATGCGGTACACGTCCTTGCGGGTAAAGAGGTAGGTATCGTCCCCGGCACGTCCGGGATTCAGCCACCCCAGTTCGAGCAGTTCGCCCAACCGCGTGGGATGCACGGCGGTCAGCTCAATGAATTCGGCCCATGCAAGATATTCGGAATGGATGGGCAGGTCCTCATCGTAACGATAGATATCCATCAACAACCTCCGGGGACAACACGCTAGAAGTCGCGGGGTGAATAGGTGGAGAGGGAGCGCAGGTTCTCCCACAAGGCTCTCTCCTGCTCTGTCAGCGAATCCGGCACCCTGACCACGATCCGCACGTACTGGTCGCCCTTTGCCGCAGCCGACCCCAACCCCCGGCCCCGCAAGCGCAGTTTCCTGCCGCTGCTGGTTCCGGGAGGCACGTTCAGCTCGATTTCACCATCCAGCGTGGGCACGCGCACCGTGGCGCCGAGAACGGCTTCCCAGGGGGCCAACGGCAGATCGAGCACCACGTTCTGACCGTCCAGCTGGAATCGCTGATGGGGCTGGATACCGACCCTGAGATACAGGTCGCCGTTGGAACCGCCGCCCATGCCGCGATCCCCCTGGCCGGAAAGACGGATTCTGGCACCATCCTTCACGCCCGCGGGAATGTTCACCTCCAGGGTCTTGGAGCCTCCGGGGCCTGAATCCTGTATGGTCACGGCCTTGCGACCACCACTATAGGCCTCTTCAAGCGTCAGGTTCAGTGTGGCCTCCACATCCCTTCCCCTGCGCGGCCTGTTGGCATACCCGCCGAAGGGGTCGGCCCCGAAGCCGCCGGAACGACGGAAGCCGCCGCCTCCGAAGATGGTCTCGAAGAAGTCGCTGAAGTCGCCTCCCTCGAAGTTGCCGAAATTGGCGTGCTCATAGCCGGGCGGGCGCTGGAAGTTCTGGCCGTGCTGCCAGTTGGGACCAAGCTGATCGTACAGCTTTCGCTTCTCGTCGTCCTTGAGCACTTCGTATGCCTCGTTGATCTCCTTGAACTTGGCTTCCGCATCCTTGTCATTCGGGTTCAGGTCCGGATGATACTTACGGGCCAGCTTCTTGAAGGCCTTGGCAACATCGTCTTTCGACGCGCTCTTGGTTACACCCAACAGCTTGTAATAATCCTTGTATTCAACACCCATCTCGTATAGCTCTCCTCAGTAGAACGACTCGCAAACCCGCGCTGCTGCTACGCGGCGCAGAGCGTTCGGCATTTTCGAATGGTAACATAACGCACCAAAATCCATAGTCAACCGGACCGGCCCACAAGGTATCATGACCAGATCAGTTCCGGTACTCATGTACCACTACATTTCCCGCTGGAAAAACCCCATTGCCGTTTCCCCCGACCTGTTCGAAGAGCACTGTGCCGCCATAGCCAGCAAGGGCTGGCAGGGCATAGGGCTGGACGATGCGGAAAATTTCTTCCTGCAGGGCAGACCGCTGCCCAAGAAATCCGTCCTCATCACCTTTGACGACGGGTTCCTCGACAACTACGTATACGCCTACCCCATTCTCAAGAAATACGGACACAAGGGAACAGTCTTTGCCGTCACGGGCAAGCTGGAGGACGGAGCCCCCCGCCCGACACTGGAACAGGTTTGGGACGGCACCTGCCGCGCCGAGGACCTGCCCCGTGTGGATGCGCCCTACCTTCCCCATGCGCTCGGCTTTGACGAACGGCACGACCTGTTCCTGAATTGGGACGAGGCCCGCCTCATGGAGCAAAGCGGCGTAATGCGCGTTTCCTCGCACTCCACATGGCACCGAACGGTTTTCGTGAGCCCCGAGTACGACGGCTTTCATCAGCCCGGCAAGCGGACCCGTACCTTTGACCGTATCGACGGCGAGGTTATCTGGGGCCTGCCCCGTTTCAAGGCCAGACCGCGCCTTGCCAACCGGGCCTTCATTCCCTCCGCCCGACTCATGGACGCCATACGGCAGCTCGTGCCGCAGGAAAAGGAAGCGGCCCACCACTTCTTTGCCGACGCAGGCAACGTGGAACGCCTCACCGCCCTGGTGCAGAGCTTCACGCCCGAGGAGTTGGGAACATACGAGGACGACATGAGCATGCAGGGCGCCCTGCGAAGAGAACTGGCGCAGGCCCGCGAGACTCTCGAAACACAGCTTGGCAGACCGGAACGCTCGCTCTGCTGGCCGTGGGGGGCCTACTCGCCTGATGCCCATTCGGTGGCCAAGGACCTGGGCTACCAGTGCTTCTTCACCACGGCCATGGGGGCCAACCCTGCAGGACAGGCAGACGCCGTACACCGTTTCAAGGCCAAGGACAAACCCGGTTCATGGCTGCTGATGCGGCTGAACCTCTACTCCCGCCCATGGCTTGCCAAGCTCTACGCCACCATGCGCATCTGATCACCGGGGCCGTTCGCGGCCCCGGTTTTTTTTCGCCGGTTACGCCAGCTGCCGGGCTGCGGCCACCAAGGCATCCACTTCCGCCTCGGTCGTGTCGAACGAGCAGACCAGACGCACCTCATGCCGAACGGCATCCCAGACATAAAAATAGAACTGCTCCTGCAACGCCTCAATCATGGCGGGCGGCATGGCGGCGAAGATCTCATTGGCCTCCACCCTGTTCACCACGGAAACGCCGTCAATTGCGGCAAGGCCGCGGGCAAGCCGGTCGGCCATGGCGTTGGCATGCGCCGCACTCTGCAGCCAGAATCCGTCTTCCAGCATGGTCTCAAACTGACAGGAGACGAAACGCATCTTGGAAAGCAGCTGCAGGTTCTGCTTTCTGAGGTAGGGAAAGGCCTCATGGATATCCGAATAGGCGGAGGCATTGAAGAAGACCACGGCCTCGCCAAAGAGCATGCCGTTCTTGGTTCCGCCGAAGGAAAGAACATCCACCCCCGCATCACGGGTTACCGCATTTACATCGCACCCAAGGTAGGCAACCGCATTGGCCAGCCGGGCACCATCCATGTGCAGGTACATGCCGTTGGCATGGGCCAGTTCCGCAAGGGCTCGCACCTCATCCGGGGTATAGGCTTCGCCGAATTCCGTGGCCTGCGTGATGGAAATGACCTTGGGCTGGCTGTGGTGCACCACGCCCTGTGCGGCCAGAAGGGGCAATACCTGCTCCGGAGTGATCTTGCCGTTGGCCGAAGCCACGGTCAGCAGCTTGCATCCGATGGCAGCCTCAGGGGCGCCGGGCTCATCCACGTTGATGTGCCCCATCTCCGAGCAGATGACGGCGTGGTACGAACGGACAAGGCTCTTCAGCCCCAGCACATTGGCGCCGGTACCGTTGATGACGTAGAAAACAGCGATATCGTCCCCGAACAGACGGGCAAAGGCGGCATCGGCAGCAGCCGTACAGGCGTCGTCGCCATACGCGCGGGCACACCCGCCATTGGCGCGGGTCAGGGCCTCAAGCACGCGTGCATGCGCACCAGAGGCATTGTCACTGGCAAAATTGATCACGGAAAAACCCTTTATGTTATGTGGTCAGAAGATTCGTGTAGAGTGCAAGCGTCTGCTCGAGGAAACGGGCCCCGCTCAGTTCGCGTATCCGGGGCTGCTGTTCGGCCAGCAGGGCATCCCGGTATGCAGGGTCAGTGGCAACCCGTTCCATGGCCTGCGCCAGTGCTTCCACATCGGCAGGGGCAAACAGGGCCTCTGGCTGAAGCAGGTCGGGCATGACGCCCACGGACGTGGAGATGAGCGGCCGTTCGCAGGCCATGATCTCCAGCGCGGCACGGGCGATGGTCTCCGACCATTTGGACGCGACCACGCCGGCATCCAGCGCCGACAGACATGCCCGCACGTCATTGCGCTTGCCCGTAATGGTGGCAATGCCCTCAAGGTTGTTGGCGGCTATCCAGCCCTCCACCTCGGACTGCGGGATGGCGCTGTCAAACCCGAGCAGAAGCAGCCTGATATTGGTCACGCCCCGGCTGCGCAGCCGGGCCACGGCTTCAATGGTCTCCCGCTGCCCCTTCACTTCATCAAAGCGTCCGAGGAGCCCGATGACGATGTCGTCATCCGCATAGCCGTATTCCGCACGCACGCGGGCGCGCCCTTCCTCGTCAAACGAAAAGCGCCCGGTGTCCACGCCGCCGTAGATGGTGTGCACCCTGTCGGCGGGAACCTGCAGCGTATCCGTGAAATGACGGGCCATAACACTGTTGGTGGCCACCACGGCATCTGCGGCGCTGGTATGCAACCAGCGGTTCACCCCATTATTCTTGGGCAGGCGCTGGTCCCCCCGGGTGCGCACCAACCGGAAAGCCTCAGGACTGGTCTGCAACTGCTTGCGCAGCAGCCCCCAGAGCATGAATCCCTCACCCCGGTGGCAATTCACGATGTCGGGACGGAATCCCTTGATCAGCGTACGCAGACGGCCATAGGTACGCAGTAGACGGCCGGGATGGACCGTGTTCAGCTCCATGCCGATGGCAGGCATGCCCCATTCCTTCACGGTCTGGGCACACAGGGTATTCGGGAGAACGATGACCCGGGTCTCGTGGCCTGCCTGCTGCAGCAGGGAGGCCAGATAAAGGCCGTACCAGGCCGTTGCATTGAACCAGCGGACATTGATGATCTGAAGCGTGCGCATGGTGGTTTCATGACAGCAAGCTTCCGAAAGTTCAAGCGCTCATGTTTTGCGCCCTGAAACGCAGAAGAGGCAGCCAAAGCTGCCCCTTGCCATCCGGGTAACGCGTCTGCGCTATACCGACAGATTGAGTCCAAACATGTCAGAAGTATAGCCGGATGCGGAAAAATCCATCAGTTCCGACATCATGGACATGCCGTTATCCGAAGCCGATGTCATGAATGCATCCACCGCCTGCATCTGGATTTCCTTGCGCATGTCAGTAATGGGGCGGGACTGGAACTCACGGGCCCGGTCAAAATTACCCAGCATTTCGATCTTGTTGAACCGCTCCACCATCTCGGGATTGGCCTTGAAATAGCGTTCCACAAGCTCGGCGTCGGGATGATCGGATACCACGGCAACACCGCCGGCATTGTCCGCAACCAGCCGGAATTCGATATCCTCGTCCACCCCCAACTCCTTGAGGTCCGCCTTCACGTCTTCAGCAAACGCCTCTTCAAGCGCCTTCTTGTGGTCTGCAACCTGCTGGAAGGTGATACGCCCGTTGCTGTCCGGCTCAACGCCCTCAAGCGCGGCCGTCACCTGCCGGGCAATCCCCGACATGGTGTTGTTGGCCGTATACATGGTGGCCCGCCGCGCCTGCTGACGCGCAACAGCGGTTTCATCCGTCTCGCTGCCCGTGGTGCGGGATTCGTTCCGCAGGCTCGAATAGGAAAGGCCGTCGATTCTGTCTATGCTGCTGGTATACATACACCTGCTCCTGTCGGAGTTCATAATGGGGGAAAATCTTTCTTAATGTATGTAATGAAGCAGGATTCATACCAAAACATCTATACTTCATCGCACTTCGCGTATAGCCCAAGTCTAGAGTTTTACTAATGTTGACAATGGGTTGCAGTGGAAGCAAAGAGTAGACGCTGAGAATAAAATGGAGTAGCTTCTGAAAAAATTCATGCGCCGAGGAGACAGGAAACTGCCGAAAGGCCGCACCCATTATGACAGAAACGCCTACCACCAAGACGCTCGAGTTCGATGACGCTCGACTCGCCAACGATCTCTTCGGGCCGCAAAACAGCAACCTGGCCCTCATTACCGAACATAGCGGCGTCGCCCTGAATACACGCGGAACCACGTTGATGGCCTCATCTCCGGACACCGGAGCGCTGACGGGGGTCCTCAACTTGGTCACCCAGCTCTACGGACTGCTCAAATCCGGCAATCCCGTTTATCCCAGGGACGTGGTCTACGCTCTGGGCATGCTGCAGCGCGAACCGGGCACCGACCTGAAAGCCATCTTCAAGGAGGCGGTTTTTGTCGCCTCGCCCAAGAAGACCATCACCCCAAAGACCCTCAGCCAGCGGGACTATGTTGCCGCCCTGCGTGAGAACGACATGGTGTTCGCCGTGGGTCCCGCCGGAACCGGCAAGACCTATCTTGCCGTGGCCATGGCGCTTTCCAAGCTGCTTGCAAAGCAGGTAAAGCGGATCATTCTTACCCGTCCCGCCGTCGAGGCCGGTGAAAAGCTGGGCTTTCTGCCCGGCGACATGGTGGAGAAGGTGAATCCCTACCTGCGCCCGCTCTATGATGCCCTGCACGACATGCTGGACTTTGAAAAAGTTGCCGAAATGATGGAAACCGGGGTCATAGAAATCGCCCCGCTGGCCTTCATGCGGGGAAGAACGCTCAACGACGCGTTCATCATTCTGGATGAGGCGCAGAATACCACTCCGGAGCAGATGAAGATGTTTCTCACCCGCCTCGGGTTCGGTTCCCGGGCGGTCATCACTGGAGACGTAACCCAGATAGATCTGCCCCATACGGACAGGGGGCGTTCCATGCCCCGGTCCGGCCTTGTGGACGCCAAGCGGGTCCTGGACGGCGTGAAGGGAATACGGTTTCTGACCTTCCATGAAGACGATGTAATCCGCCATCCTTTGGTAGGCAGGATAGTACAGGCTTATGAGCGCACCCAAGCAGACCGCAACCAAAAAGACGAACGGTAAGTCGCCGTTCCTCTCCCACCTGCTCAAGCGCAGGAAACATGGAAAGGTTGCCGGACGCCCCAAGCCCGGCCTGACCTTCTTCATTCTCGTGCTTGCCACGGTGGCCATCCTTGGAGGCGTGAACCTGCGCCCGAAGGTATCCCTCTTTGTCGTCGGCGAGGTCGCAACACAGGACATTGCCGCAGACCAGGACCTGCTGCTTGAGGACACTGTTTCCACTCAGGCAAAACGCAAGCAGGTGGCCGAACTGCAGCTTCCGGTGTTCGATCTCAGCCTGACGCCCATCGACCAGATAGAATCCCGGATTCACGATATTTTTGCGGCCATTGATCTGCTGGCAGCCGGCAAGGGCGACACCGACCAGGTGCGCTGGCAGATTTCCGAGACCCTCAACTCCGAGATTTCAAGCAAGATCTTCGAAGACTGGCGCAGGGACGCCATCCGCAAGGCAGTGCTGAACAACGTCCTGCCGTGGCTCACGGAGCAGCTGAGCGCCGGGGTGAGCTCGGACAAGACCCTTCTGCAGCAGTACCGTCACGGTCTGGTCATACGCGACCTTGCGACAGAGACGGAAACCATCCGCATGGAGCTGGAAGGCATTGCGGACATCAGAGACGTCCGGACTGATCTGGCCAACCACATGAAAGCCGATCTCAAACTGCCCCTGCAGACCAGACGTTCCGTCACGGCGCTGCTTGTGCCCCTTATCGCCCCCACACTCACCCTGAACCGCGAATCAACCAACCAGCGCATGCGCCTGGCAACGGATTCCGTGGCCCCTGTCTACTACCAGATCAAGAAGGGTGAAATCATCGTCCGCCAGGGGGAACGCGTTACCGAGGATGACCAGCTGCAGCTGCAGGCCCTGCTCAGCCACAAGCGCCAGACCGTCTTCCCCATGCGCATTGCCGGGCTGTTCATCACCGCCCTGCTGCTGGGTGGCGGCCTTGCCTTTGCCAAGCCGGGGCGGCGCATCTCCGATGTGAAAAACAAGGACCTCTACTTCACCGGTCTTCTCATCCTGCTCTTCGCGGGCGGCGCCAAGGTGCTCATGCTGGCGCACGGCTCATTTGCGGATCAGAGTCCGGAGCTGCGGGTGGAAATGCTTCCCCTGCTCTTCCCCGTTGCGGGCGGGCTCGGCCTCACATCCATGATCTTCGGCTTCAAGCGGTGCAGCGTCACTGCGCTCATCCTTTCCTTCCTCTGCACCATGATGACCGGGGCCGGCATCTGGCTCTTCCTGTTCTACTTCATCGGCTCCATGTGGTACGTGCTGCTTGTCAAACGGGCGCAGACCCGCAGCGATATCGCGCTCAGCGTATTCCCGCACATCATGGGCCTGCTTGCCGCATGGCTGGGCGTTGCCCTCTTCCAGCGGTTTGAAGTGGCGCAGATCTGGACCGGCTGTCTCTACGTCATTGCCAACGGCCTGCTCTCCCTGCTGGTCCTCTTTGCCCTCAGCCCGCTCATCGAAATGGTCTTCAGCTACACCACGCGGTTCCGGCTCATGGAGCTCATGAACCTCGAACAGCCCATGCTGCAGGAACTGATGCTGGAGGCTCCCGGCACCTATCACCATTCCCTCATCGTGGCCAACATGGTGGAAGCCGGAGCCAAGGCCATCGGCGCCAACGGCCTGCTCTGCAAGGTGGCGGCCCTGTATCACGACATGGGCAAACTCTCGAAGCCGGAATACTTCATCGAAAACCAGGGCCGGGCGAAGAACCCGCATGACAAGATCGCCCCGTCCATGAGCACCCTTGTCATCAGCAGCCATGTGAAACGCGGTGTGGAAATGGCCCGCCAGCACAGGCTGGGTGACGAGATCGCGGACATCATCGAACAGCACCACGGCACATCGCTCATCCGCTTCTTCTTCAACAAGGCCAAGGAATCGGGCGACAATCCCCGCGAGGAAGATTACAGCTACCCCGGCCCCAAACCGCAGACTCGAGAGGCCGCCATCGTGATGCTGGCGGATGCCGTTGAAGCTTCAAGCCGCGTGCTAGCCGACCCCACCCCCAGCCGGATACGCGGACATATCGACTCCATCATCAAGAGCATTTTCGCCGAAGGTCAGCTTGACGAATCGGAACTGACCCTGCGGGACCTGCACACCCTGAGCGAGAGCTTCCATCGCATTCTTACGGGCATCTTCCACCGGCGCATCGAATACCCCGAGGACCGCAAGGAGCGAACCGGCTCCGGCAAGAAGGGCGAAGACAAACAGCAGACCTCGGTTTCCGGCGCACAGGGCGTGGTGACGGCACCAGCCCCCAAAAACCACCAGTAGATCATGATCCGCATACGCTACACACGGGGCAACGGCTGGAAGCTGCCCCTCTCCAGAACGGAACTGACCGACGCGCTCCATGCCATATGTACGGCCGCCGGACATCCGGACGCCTCTCTGGAGCTCAACCTCGTGGACGACGCCGAGGTGGCGGAACTGAACGCCAGCTTTCTCGGCTGCCACGGCCCCACCAATATCCTTTCCTTCCCTTCCGGCGAAGCCGATGGGCAACCGCAAGGCACTGGGCCCGGTCTGCAACTTGGCTGGCTGGCCCTGTCGCTGGACACCCTGCACCGCGAGGCTCTGCTGTACGGACAGGATGTCACCGAGCACGCCATGCGCCTGCTGGCCCACGGCACCCTGCATCTGGCGGGACACGACCATGGAGAAACCATGTTCGGTCTGCAGGAAAAAGCGGCGGAAAGCGCCCTGTTGACACTTTCCGCCGCCTGACATGCAACGGGACGGGGCACGCGCCCCTTCGTTTTCGTCAGCCTGTGCTCACTACGCCTTCAATTTTCCTATCAGGCTGTTCAGTTCATGCGCGTTGCCGGCAAGGCCGTTCACCACATGTTCCGATTCGGTCATGCCATCCCCGGTCTGCGTGGCGATGGTACGGATATCCTCGAACGCCTTGATGATGGATCCATGCTGATCTGAGTGCTCGCGGGAGAGCTCGGCAATACGCTGGATCTGTTCTCCCATGGACACCGAAAGCTGGACGATCTCGTTGAGTGAATGCTCCGATTCGCTCACCAGAGCGGTTCCCTCGTTCACGGCTTCCACCGCAGCGTCCGTATGCTTGAGGTTATCATGCGCCGTGCTCTGGATGGACCGCACACTCTTGTTGACCTCATTGGTCGCGGTCATGGTACGTTCAGCAAGTTTGCGCACCTCGTCGGCAACCACGGCAAATCCCCGTCCGGCGTCTCCGGCCCGGGCCGCCTCAATGGCGGCGTTCAGCGCCAGCAGGTTGGTCTGGTCCGCAATGTCACTGATCACCTCAAGGATGCCGCCAATGGAGTCCGCCTGTGTCCCGAGATGATGCATGCTTTCCCGCAGGCTTTCCGAAAGACTCTGCACCCGGGCCATGGCCGTGGTGGTCTTGCTCATGACGCCGGTTCCCTCTTCGGCCTTGCGCATGGCGGTATTGGCGTCCGTTACGGCGTCCTCCGCATAGCGCGCCGAATCCTGCAGTTCCTTGTTCATGGCCTCAATGATGGAGGCCGTCTCTCCCAGACGCGCTATCTGCATGCGGGCGCCATTGCCCACATGCTCCACCTGCCGCGAGAGTTCCTCGGCCTCGGTGGACAGATTCTCGGCAATCACTTCAGCCTGCTCGGCAACCTCCACCATCATGGTATTCTGGTCGCTGATCTGGGCTTCCTTGATGCGTATGTCCGTCAGGTCTGTCACCAGCGCAATGGCACCGATAAGCTGCTTGTCCAGATCGTAGAGGGGGGCGCAGTCAATGCGCACGGTCCGGGCGTTTCCCTTGTCCGTTACCCATTGGCGCTCCACGTTGAAGATGGCCTGCTGTTCCTGCATGGCGCGCGAGGTGGATCCCTTGTCGCCCTCGCGGTGCTGCAGGAGACGTGCGGCAGGGTTTCCGAGATACTCGTCCGGAGAGCCGTCAAACTCCATCATGTTCAGGAAGTAGGTGTTGACGAAGGAGACATTGTTCGCCTCGTCCACGACAACGGCAGGCATGGTCATGCCCGTGAGAATCCCTTCGGAAAAGCCCAGCTTCTCCTTGAGCTGCTCCACCATCATGGACACGGACGCCGTGAGCTCCCCGATCTCGCCAATGAATTCGCCTTCAGGCTTGGCATGAAGATCGCCCCCGGCCACGGCCTTCACGTATCCGAGAATCCTGCGGAACGGATCGGAAATGGAACGGCGCAGGAAGTAATAGGTTCCCAGCATGACGAGCAGGGCCGTGCCAAGTCCCATGTACAGTGACGCCATGCGCAGACTGGTCACGGCCATGAAGGCCTCACCGGTCGTAATTTCCGAAATGAGAGCCCATCGGATATCGCCAAGATCCACCGACGAATAGGCCGTCATGTACTCCCGTCCGTCGTAACTGGCTCCGATCAGGGCCCCCTGCCCGCCGGCAAGGGCCTTCTCCAGCGCCTCGGAATCCACACGCCCCTTGTCCGGATCGGCAAAGGAACCGACAAGGGAATGGTTCGTCATGTCCCGGTACGAATCGGAACGCATGAGGTGGTCGTTCCCCACAAGATAGGATTCTCCGGTTTCCCCCATGCCGGTCCGGCTGGCCACGATGTGGTTCACATGCTCAAGAGGAAGACGCAGGGCCGCAACGCCGAGAATCTCTCCCGTGTAGCTGTAGACCGGCGCGGCCATGAAGGCGCAGGGCCGTCCGCCCAGCGGGGCGTAAGCCTCGATATCCACAAAGGCGAACTCCCCCTTGACCGCCTTCTTCCACGCCCGGGCAAGATTGGTATCCTTGTACGGACCATGCGCGAGATCCTCACCAAGATCATTGCCACGGGTTACCGAAAACACCACCCGCCCGTAATCGTCCATGAGAACGGCGTCCTCGAATCCGAGTTCCTTGACGAACGGTATGAACGCCGCCTTCACGAAGTCGTATATGCCGTCGTACTCGTCATCCAGCGGCATTCTGACCCCTTCCTTGACCATCCCGTAGGTTGCGTCCCGGATCATGCCGATGGCGTTGTATACTTCCTTGACCTGCGAAAAGATCACGGTCTCATGCTTCCACTGATCCACAAGGTCCTGCAGGCTGTCGCGCTGCACGTCACTCACCGCCTTGAGCTGATCAAAGGCCGAACTTCTGAGGCTGGTCGAGGCCGTCTGCACGCTGTACACCCCCATGGAGAAGAGGGGCACCAACCCTATGATCATGCAGAAAATCAAAATCTTTGTGCGCAGTAACATTGCATCCTCACTACTGTGTGTCTCAAACGACTGGCGCTGCTATAAGCAGCGGTACGGTTATGCCAGCCGATTGTTACAGTCCGGTTAAGGTGCAGATGCAATTGTAACACAGTACCCACTCGAATCCGGGGCGCACACGGACGAGTCACCACGCTGTAACAGTGATCGCCCGCATCAAGCGCAGGCATCGGACACCAAGATGACACAGAGGCAGATTATCATTGCCGCACAGGTATCCCGCAGGTAGAAAGTTTCATAAATATTCAATATTTTCAGCAAGATATATTGCGGTAACATTGCGGTAGCCATGAAAACATTTCTGAACATAGCCCTGCTTGTTGTGCTCATCTGTATAGTTACGGATCAGTACCGGCAGATGAACACCCTCGCCAATCAGGTCGAAACGCAACAACTGGAGATTGATGCGCTCCGGTCAGAGGTTGGCGACGGCGTGGCACGAAGCACCGTAGCCCTGAAACTGGGCCTGACAAACAAGAGTTCCATCCAGAATATCCGGCGCAAACGTCTTGTGCACGTTACGGCATACAGTCCCCGCGAAAACGAAACGGATTCCAGCCCCTTCTTCACGGCCTCCAACCGCAGGGTGCGGCATGGCATCGTGGCCGTCTCAAGAGATCTGTTCGATGAGGGCTGGGTGTTCGGCCGAAAGATCTACATCAAGTCACTGGGCATATTCACCATCGACGATCTGATGGCCACATCCAAGAAGAACCAGGTAGACATCTTCATGTTCGACACCGAACAGGCCCTGCTCTTCGGACGGCGAACCCTGGAAGCCCACCTGCTCGCCACGGAGACGGATACCGAAGCCTGCACCGAAACCGAATCCGACATCACGAACATCCGTTACGTTACCTCACTGAACGATTAACGCACAATTCCAGACTATAATTACTCCCTGCCATGGCCCGTAGTATGCTGGCTTCATTCGCCCTGCGAGGTAGCCATGAACACAAGCACACGTCTTCCATCCCCGGCAGGTGCGCGGGATAGCGGACCGGATCCGCATGCCACACGGTTGATGACCGCCACGTTGCTTCCGCTTGCCGCTGTCTGCATCCTGTTTCTCGCCCTGCATGTACATCATGAATTTCAGGAGCTTAATGAGACAGCTATAGCAGCGGTCCGCATGCTGAACGCCGACATGCGCCTGGTGCGCAACGATGTTCTGGTAGCCATGGAGGCATTGAAGCCACCTCCCGAGCCTCACCCCAACCAGGTCTCGCCCAACCAGCTGCCCCCTGTCCTGCTTGCCCTGCTGCAGACCTGGCCCGAAGCCATGTTCGAACTGTATGACGGGAACGGTGCTCCGATCCTGTCCATGACCGGCCCACATCTGGGACCGCCGCTCTCCCTGCCGATCCGCAGGCGCGGCCTTGTGCAGGCTGCCTCCAGCACCGCCCTGATGGCCGACTATGTCTCCACGGAAGGGTCACTGCATCTCTTTGCGTCCAGGACTTTCCTCTCCGGTTCACCATCCGTGCCCGTTGGTTCCGCAATCCTGTCCATTCCGGTGAACAAGGCGTTCCTCGACAACTTTCAGAACTTGCACACCGTACAACTGCTGATGTTCTGGAACACGCCACCGCAATACGTTACCACCATTGAACAGGGCTCATCCATCACGCTCCCGAATGTGTGGGAGAACATGCACACGGCCACCAACACCCCTTCCGCAGCCAGTATCTGTACGCTGGGAGACAGCCGCTACGTGTACAGCAACATGCTGCTCAACAGTGCCGCAGGCCCTCCCGTCGCCACCATCAGCGCGGCGCTTCCGTTCCTGCCTTTCATTCGCACCACCATATTCGAAGTATTGTCCATACTCTCCCTGCTGCTGCTCTATCTGCTTCTGCTGCGTCGGTTGGCAGGGACCCTGAACAGAACATACACCCGAGCTGCCTACAACGGGGCAGCGCTGCTCCGCACGGTTGCCCCCGGTGCTCTCCAACCCACAACGGCAGAAGGAAGCACCGCCGAAAACCTGCTCTATGCAGAATTCAACGCCATGATCGACCGGTTGACCCAAATGGAGGCCCAGAACCGCCTTGTGCACCTGAAGTACCAGACGCTTTTCGAGAACTCCGTTGCCGGGCTCTTCATCACAAGTCCGGACGGGCGCCTGCTGGATGCCAACCAGGCCCTCATCTCCATGTTCGGCTATGACGATCGGGACGACATCCTGAAAGAAGGCCGTAACGTCACAACCGAGGCCTACGCCCGCCCAGCCAAACGGGAGGAGTTGAAACAGCAGCTTGCAGCACACGGAAAGGTCAAGAGCTTCAAGGCGGAGTTCTTCAGAAAGGACAAGACCATATTCACGGGTCTCATTTCCGTGGCCCACTTCATCGACCAAGGTGGAGAGCTGATTTACGAAGGAAGTGTCATCGATATTTCAGAACAGCAGAAGATCCAGAACACCGTCTGCTCGCAGATGGTTCTCGAAAGCACGGAACAGGTACGCTCCGATCTCCTGGACCAGATAGGCAGGGAAATCATGCGCCCTTCGAACATAATGGCAGCCGGATGCGTCGAACTGCTTCAGGAACGTCCTCATGAAGACAGACGGCGCATCGTCGACAACGTTCGCAACGCAGCCCAAAGCCTGCAAGCCTTTGCCGGCGACCTGCTGGATTATGCGCGCATCAGTTCCGGAAAGATGTTTCTCAATGAATCCGAATGCAACATGCGGGACCTGCTTCATTCCATCCTGCCTCCTCCGCAGCCGTCCGAACAAGAAGGCTGCGTCATGCTGGACCTGGCTCCCGACCTGCCGGAGTATGTGGTGACCGACAAGGTACGGCTGCGTCAGCTCTTCCTTGCCCTGTATGCGGTCTTCTTCCCGGCAGGCGAGGCGTGCAACGCACAATTGTCCGTGTCCCGAGCGCCTCAGCCCCCTGCCCAGCCAGGCACGGGCGCGCCACGCACATGGACCGCTTCCATCCTCTTTTCACTGCACCGCTCTCTCCCGTTGCCCGGAGAGAGAAGCTCCATGACTGCCGACAACGATCACCGCAGACACAGTCCCCTGCCCTTGCAACTCGGCCTCTATGAAAGCTTCAATACCCTGTTCAAGGGGACCATTCTGGGGCACCCGATGACATCGGCCACCGCGTCATTCATCCTCCCGTTCGCCATTCCCGCTGCTGACGAATCGAAAGACCGGGCCGCCCTGTATGGCGTACCAGAGGAAACAACCGCAGAGCGCACCACCCACGATGCCGGCTCTGGCACGCAACCGACACCATCGCCCCTTCCTTCTCACACGACAGAGGAAGCCCTGATCATCACGGCTGACATAGATGAAGCGCGGCTGCTGGGTCTGCACCTCACCGAACTGCAAATAACGCACTACACCGTGAACTCGGCCGAAGAGGCGCTCTCCCGGCTTAGAACACACACGCCGCGCATTGTGCTCATCGACATAGAGCACTTGGACACAAACGGGCTGAAGACTGCTGAACGCATACACACGTTGCTTGCCGAAGCCGTGCCGCCCCCCACCGTGTTTCCCATGCTCATTGCCGTCACGGAGCATTCCCAGAGCATGATGGAACCGCAGATTACGAAAGCTGGCATGCATGCCATTCTCACAAGGCCTCTGACACATACCAAGCTGCATGACGCCATTGCGCAGACTGCCGCCCGCAATACTGACGATTCACCATCCGCCTTGCCCCATCCGACAGAGACAAAGACGGATTCCCCGTCTCTCACATCCCCGGACCAGAGTGCCCTGCATGTTCTTGGCAGAATCGAACTGATGCGGCGCGCAGCCTCACCGGAAAAATCGCAATCCTTCGAGCGCATGCTTGCTCCGTTCGAGGAGGCAATCGCACGCTCCGAGGACGCCCATGCTGCCGCCTTACTGGCGGGACTGCAGGCACACCATGCACGGCAGGCATGGCCGCAGGTTCTCAAGGATCTTGAACTGCTGGAAACCCGGTTCACGGCAGAACGACGGCCGGAATGATGAAACAGAAAAGCCCCCTTTCGGGGGCATTCTGTTGCGTGCGAGCGGTGTAGCCCTCTCAGGACTGCGCGGCAAAGATCATCTCTCTGGTCAAAGCCAGGCTCTCCTTGCAGTAGGGACACTGCAGGTTCACCGTCTTCTGGTCTTCGCGCATGGGCTTGACCTTGAGCTTGAAAACCTTCTGGCAGTACGGGCACCGAATTCTTTTCTCGTCAGACATAGGCTCTCCAAAGCATAATCATTCAGTATAATTGAAAAACACGAATATTCGCTCTATTTCCGAAGTCGAGTTTCTTTTCTTACCCCGTCCTCCGTACAAAGGCAACACTCCCCATGATCGGCCCCCTTGAACTTGACGCCATGCCCCTGTCGATCTAGTAACGTTGTTGCCCAATAACTCTCATGCAATCGAGCCTCTCTTGAAGTCCATCCTCCGCGACAAGAACGTTCTCATCATATTTTCGATCACCCTGATGGTCGTCATGGGCGTCTCCAGCATCATGCCCGTGCTTCCCCTTCTTGCGCGTACACTGGATGCCCCTGTCGAGACCATAGGACTCGTCCTGACAAGCTTCACCTTTCCGGGTATCTTTCTTGCTCCCATATCCGGCATTCTGGCGGACCGATACGGCCGCAAGAAGGTACTGCTTCCCGGACTGATCATCTTCGGCCTGGCCGGGGCCGCCTGCGGCATCGCCACGGACCTGCACACCCTGCTCGTGCTGCGCTTCATTCAGGGCATCGGTGCCGCCCCGCTGGGCGTCCTGTACACGACCATCATAGGCGACCTCTACAAGGGCACGGAGCGCACCCGTATCATGGGGTACAATGCTGGGGTTCTCGGCATGGGAACAGCCATCTTTCCCGCTCTCGGCGGCCTGATGGGGGAACTGGGCTGGCATTGGCCATTCTTCCTCCCCCTTGTGGCCCTGCCTGTCGCCTATGCCGTCGTGAGGCACCTGGACATTCCGGAACCGGAGCGGGCGCAGGACCTCAAGGCCTACCTGAAGACGGCCTCGGAGATCATCAAGAGCAGACAGGCTATCGCCCTCTTCGCCGTTACCTTGCTCACCTTCTGCATCCTGTACGGCCCCATCGTCACCTTCTTCCCCATCCTTGCGGATACGCAGTTCAACGTTCCGCCTTCCGCCATCGGCGGACTCTTTGCCGCCTCCTCACTGGCCACGGCCCTTGCATCCATGTTCATCGGCAAACTGACCCGCTGGCTGAACGAACGGACCATGCTGTGCATAGGCCACGTCCTGTATCTGGCCTCCATGCTCATCATTCCCCTTACCCACGAATACTGGGCCATGCTCCTGCCCGTCTGCATCTTCGGGCTGGCACAGGGATTCAACTTTCCCAACCTGACCACCCTGCTCACCTCGCTGGCTCCCATCGAGCAGCGTGCAGCCGTCATGGCCGTCAACGGCACGATCCTGCGCCTTGCCCAGACCATTGCCCCGCTGATCTTCACCCTGATCTTCTGGCTGGGCGACCTTGCCGGCGTATACATCGGGGGAGCCATCCTCGCTGCAGCCATGCTGGTCATCACCATCATGCAGGTCAGTTCCCGACGGACGTTCTAGTCACACTGCGCATTCCGTCCCCGGAAATGCCGCCTTGCACATCGGCGTCTTCTTCTTTATATCTGCGGTGCCCGTGGGCATCGCCCGCCGAACGCGACAATCCATTTTCCAGGGAAGCACACGTTGAAACGGACACCCAACAAAATCCAGTATCTCGACGGCATGCGTTTCAAACGCATCATCCAGGCCGCAACGAAACGCCTTGTGGAAAAGCATGGGCACCTCAACGACATCAACGTGTTTCCCGTTCCGGACGGTGACACCGGCAGCAACATGGCCGGCACCATGCGCAACATCGTCACCGGCTCCGCCAAATCCATCGAGCGCTCCATCGGCAAGATGAGCAATATCATCGCCGAATCCGCCCTCATGAATGCCCGGGGAAACTCCGGCGTCATTCTCGCACAGTTTCTCTGCGGTTTTTCGGAGGGGGTGAAGGGACTGCGGCGCATCTCCCCGCCGGATTTCGCCCATGCCGCATCCCGCGCCGCCAAGCAGGCCATGGACTCCATATCGGACCCGCGCGAGGGAACCATCCTGACGGTCATCAACGACTGGGCTGCCCACCTCAAGGAAAACTGCCACAAGTACCAGAATTTTCACGAACTGCTCCATGATTCCCTGGAGCGCGCACGGCTCTCCGTACGCAGCACCACGGACAAGCTCGCCTCGCTCAAGAAGGCGGATGTGGTGGACGCCGGCGGACTCGGCTTCGTGTATCTCCTTGAGGGAATCGTGGAATTCACCGAACGCGGCTCCCTGCGGAGCAATGACGATGCCTATGTGGTCGTGGACAGCCACGGCCCGGTGCAGGAGCGTGTGGCGGTGGATGCGCTGGATTACCTGTTCTGCACGGAGTGCCTGCTGCATGGCACGGGCATGGATACCGTCGCCCTGAGAACCCGGCTGGAAGCGATGGGCGACAGCCTCATCGTTGCGGGAACGCAGGAAACCGCACGCATCCACATCCATACCAACGAACCGGACACCGTCTTTGCCATAGCCGCCGAGTTCGGTTCTGTCTCCTGCACCAAGGCCGAGAACATGCTGGAACAGCACCGTCAGCTCCTGGGAGCTGCCGAACAGCGCACAGGCATTCTGACGGATTCCACATGCGACCTGCCGGACGACCTGCTGCGCGAATACAATATTCGCGTAGCCCCGCTCCGTCTCTATCTGGACGAAAAGGAGTACGTGGACAAGGAAACCATCTCCACGGCCGAATTCAACGCCAGACTGAGTGATTCTGTATCTGCCCGCACCTCGCAACCGGCACCGGGCGACTTCAAGCGCCTGTACGAGGATATGCACGGCCAGTTCGAGGAAGTTGCGGCGCTGCACGTCATGTCCCGCTACAGCGGTACCTTCCAGTCTTCAAAAACCATCGCCTCCATGGTCTGGGACCACCCGTCCATACTCGACGCCAACACCCTGACCGGCGGCCTGGGCCTTGTGGTGCTCAGGGCTGCCCAACGAGCCCGGGAAGGGATGACTTCCGAAGAAATCATCCGCCTTGCCGAACGCGACGCCCGAAACACCCGCGTCTTTGTCTCCATGGACACTCTTGACTTCGCCGTCCGGGGCGGCCGCATGAGCCGAGGACAGGGCCTGCTGGGCAAACTGCTGAACATCAAGCCCGTCATCGAATTCAACTCCCGCGAACAGGGCAAGGTGAATGTGGTGGCCAAGGCCATAGGCCCGCAACGCAGCGAGGACCGGCTTTTCGCCCTGCTGACGGATGCGGTTTCGCGCATCGCACCGGCAGCACTCACCTTTGCGGTCACCCACGTCAACGTCCCGGACACGGCCGCACGCTACGCCGAACGCATTGCCCGCGAGTTCGGCACGGAGCCCCTCTACTGCATGCAGGCATCCCCGGTGCTTGGCTGCCACAGCGGTCCGGGTGCCTGCGCCATCTCCATGCTCATGGAACCGTCCGTCAGCTAACTTCCCGCGCAAGAGCTGTCACGTCCGGCATCTGCTCAGCTTTTTTTGCTTTTTTCTCACTCTTCCTGCATACTGCGACCCAACCCAAACTTCGGAGTTGCGAGCCACCATGCGTACACAAAGTTTTTTCATCATTTTTCTGCTCCTGGCCCTAATGGTTTCTCCGGCAGCGGCCGATAAGAAAGGCGTACAGGATAAGGATACCCTCAAGCCCACGACCATCAAGAACATGGGTGTGACGCGTGACGGCGATGCAGAACTGTTCTGCCTCGATTTCACCACGGCCCGGGTACCGGACCTGCAGACCATTGATGATGAAAAGAACCCTCGAGTATTCTTTGATGTCATCAAGGTGGCGGAATGGAATGGACAACCAAAGTACGACATCAAGGGCAACATGATCCGGCAGGTCCGAACCGGATACACCAAGGGCTCACAGCGCCTGCGTGTGGTTCTCGACCTGAACGCCATATATAATTACAATATTGAACCCTCGTTCGACGAACGGTACAACCTGTTCTGCGTTGCCATCTCCGCCCGCAACGTGCGGTAACGGCACCCGAAACGAAGGGCTGATTCTCCGCCGCGCTCCCGGGGCGTCTGCCGGAGCAAAGGAGAGGATACGATGGCCATCATACGATCCGACCTTATCAAATTCGAAGGGAGGCGCCTGCTGGAACAGGCATTCGCCGAACAGATTCGGTCCGGCCGCCGCATAACCGTGACCGACGACATCCTCATGCAGTACTTCATGTCGATGCGCATTGCCGAACAGTACCCCACCAAGGTCCAGACTGCGGCGCCGCAGACCAAGGTCCGGGAATACCTTGTCGGCATGTTCGCCAACGTGGATATCTGACCCCCCCATGCCGGAAACAAGACAGGGCCCCCGCACATGCGGGGGCCCTGTTTGCATTCATATGAACTGCGGCCGTTCTTTTCTCCGGTACACGGAGAAGAAACGAAGCGCTGCAGGCGGTCGCCCTATTCGGCCTCGTCCACCCACTGCTGCAAGGCGTCGATGATCTTCCGGGCCTGATCGGCGCTGGAGATGTTGAACTTCGACTTCACACGGTATTCTCCGGAAACCTTCTGGTAGCGGCGGATGATGTACTTGTCCGCGCCGTAATCCTCCAGCTTCTTGTCCCACTGCTTGTAGCGGTACATGACCGTGGCCCACGCTCCCTTGGAGAGGATGGCCTTGTCCAGTTCCTTTACTACCAGCACACCGTCCTCTTCATAATCAACGGTCAGTTCTTCCACAGTCGTGCTCATGATCGCCCCTTTCTGTATTGCTTTTTGCCGATTCAGGTACTACGCCGATGCCCGCATGGCAAGCGCAGGAAGCGGGTCTCCCCAACGGCAAAGGCGGAGATCATAACGATCCCCGCCCGTCTGTTCCACAGTATTCCGAACCTAG
>QKEJ01000146.1 GCA_003252375.1 Halodesulfovibrio sp. | reverse complement strand
GCCATCCTTGCATGGATCAACCCGGACGCGCTGCAGGCGCTATTTACCGTTCCTCAGGATGGCGGTCTGAACGCGAACAGGTTTTGTTTCATTACCCGGGGTAATCAGACGTATCCGCTACTGCATGAAGTGCCACGGCAGCTGAACCAAGCCGTTGCCGATGGCTGGGAGCCGCCCCTGAACCATGTTTCCGAGCGCACGCTGGACCTTGGGGAGCGACGCGTGGCCACCGACTGCCTTGTCATCCGGTCCCGGATACAGGATGTGGACCTGGATGTGGTGCATGTCGCTTTCCGGAAGGATGTTGTCGGCACCACGGCGCCATGGCAGGTCCTTCTGATTACGGCCATACCGGCTATTCTGCTGTTCGGCGGTGGGGGCGTTATGTACCGCACCCGCGTGAAGAATATTCTGCTGCGCGCCCGGATTGAGGAAGCCGCGGCCCAGGCGGAGAACATTGAACGCCAGAACAGGCTGCTTGAAAAGGAAGTGCTGCTGAGGGGCGCGGCGGAGGAAGCCCTGCGCCGCATAAACAGCGAGCTTGAAAGCCGGGTACGGGAACGGACCCTCGAACTCGAGAACAGGACGAATGAACTGATCCGGGAAGTGCACGAGAGAAAGGAGGCGGAGGAGGGCATTCGTCTCATTTTCAACAACACGCATGATGCCATCTTCATTTATGACGTCAACGGCAGGCTTCTGGACGTGAACCAGACGACCCTTGCGATGTTCCACCTGTCCCGTGAGGAATTCTCCCGATTCTCCCTTGTTGACGACCTGTCGGCGCCGTCCATGGACCGGGCTGAATTGATGTGCAAGTGGGAGCAGGCGTTGCGGGGCGAGCCGGTGGTGTACGAGTGGGTGGCAAGGCGACCCGGTGACGGCGGGGAGTTTGATGTCGAGGTGGCCCTCAACAAGATTGAATTCAGGGGGCAGACGGTCGTGCTGGCAAACCTGCGTGACATCTCGGCGCAGAAGCTGACGCAGCTGCGTCAGGCAGAACACCAGGAATTTCTCACGACGGTCTTCGAGGGGATAGGGGCCGCTCTGTTCGTGCTTGATGCATCGACCGGCTGGGTGGTCGACTGCAATGCCGTGGGGGAACGGCTGCTGGGGATTGAAAGGCAGACGTTGCCCATTGCCTCGGATGCGGTGGCGTGCCGGTACACCTCGGGCACGGAAAAGAACCTCTTTTCGCCGGACCAGAATTCCGAGGGGGGGTATGAAGAAGGCGTTCTGGTCCTTGCGGACGCGCCGCCCCTGCCCATCGCGCGGCATCTGTTTGCAGTTCACATCGGCGGACGACGGCATACCGTGCTGGTCGTCTTTGACATTACCAAGAGCAAGAACCTGGAGCGCAAGCTGAGCATCGCGCAGAAACTGGAATCCATCGGCCTGCTGGCTGCTGGCGTTGCGCACGAGATCAACACACCCATCCAGTATGTCGGGGACAGCATCCGGTTTGTCATGGAATCCGTGACCGCCCTGCTTGCACTGGTGGAACGGTATGACGGGTACCTGAACGGCGCCGAGCAACAACAGGACGTGTTGGCGCGGCAGATTGCGGCGGCCAAGGAGGAGATGGATATCGACTTCATCCGCCAGGAAGCGCTGCAGGCGTGCGAGAGGGCGCTGGAAGGCGTTGGCCGGGTTGCGACAATCGTCCTTGCCATGAAGCAGTTCTCCCATCACGGTGAGGATACCTTCAGGGCAATCAGTCTGAACGGGGCCATAGAGGATACGATTACGGTGACGCGGAACGAGTGGAAGTATGTGGCGGACGTGCGGACGGCACTGGATCCCGCTCTTCCGCCTGTGCAGTGCCTGCCCGGGGCGATGAATCAGGTGCTGCTGAACGTCATTGTCAACGCGGCCCATGCCATGGAGGGGAACCAGCCTCCGGGGGGCAAGGGGGTCATCGAGATTTCAACACGCCTTGTGTCCCCGTTTGCCGAAATTGCCGTCCGGGATACCGGGAGCGGGATATCCAAGGCGAACATGGACAAGATATTCGACCCCTTCTTCACCACCAAGGAGGTTGGCAAGGGGACGGGGCAGGGGTTGACGATCGTGCACGATATCATTGTGGATAAGCACGGCGGAACAATAGATGTTGAATCAGAAGAGGGCGTTGGAACAACCGTGGTCATGCGAGTCCCGCTCGAGGCCGCGGAGGGGCGCTCCGGCCCTGATCGGGGGGCATCGTAGCCGTTGTTGCCTTTCCGGCCACATACAACCTGCAGGAATACTCATGGGTCAGAACAGCCTTGATAAGCAAACCGTGCTCATCGTTGATGACACGCCTGCGAATATCGCCGTGTTGTCCAACATCCTTTCCGAGTACAACGTGAAGGCGGCGACCAGCGGGGCAAAGGCCTTGGAAATCGCCAAGCGGTTCATCCCCGACATCATCCTTCTCGATATCATGATGCCCGTGATGGACGGGTACACGGTCTGCGCCATCCTCAAGCAGGACCTGCGGACAAGGAACATTCCCGTCATCTTCGTCACGGCCATGGATGATGTGGCCAACGAGGAACGGGGATTCGAGCTGGGTGCCGTTGACTACATCACCAAGCCGGTCAGCCCGCCCATAGCGCTGGCCCGTATAAAGACGCACCTGCGGCTGTATGACCAGAACCGGGCGCTGGCGGAGATGGTGAACGAGCGGACGCAGGAGCTTAACGACAGCAGGCTCGAAATTGTCCGCCGGCTCGGTCTGGCGGCGGAATACAGGGATAACGAAACGGGCAGGCATGTCATCCGCATGAGCTGCTACTGCAGGGTACTGGCGCTGGCGTTGGGGTTGGATGAGGAAGAGGCAGATCTGATTCTGCAGGCTTCCCCCATGCATGATGTCGGCAAGATAGGCATTCCGGACAGCATTCTGCGCAAGCCGGGCAGGCTGACGGACAGTGAGCGGACAATCATGCAGCAGCATACGGTGTTCGGCGCCGAGATCATCGGGCGGCATGACAGCCCCCTTCTGGCACTGGCCCGCACGGTTGCCGAAACGCATCATGAGCGATGGGACGGCACCGGATATCCCCGTGGCCTCAAGGGGGAGGACATTCCGCTCGTCGGACGGATAGCGGCCATTGCCGATGTGTTCGACGCTCTGATCAGCAAACGGGTCTACAAGAAGCCGTGGCCGTTCGACAGGGCAATCGCAAAGATACAGGAAGAGAGAGGCGGACATTTCGATCCGGCCCTTGTGGATGCCTTCATGGACAATCTGGACGAGATACTCGCCATTGCCACGACGCATGCCGACCTCTGTCTTCTTGCGTCAGATGAGGACGATGCCGAAAGCCCGCAGCAGGATTTCAATGAACGGTTATAGGGGAAACAGGGTATGAAACTCCGCAGTTTTTCCATCATAGGCATCGTGCTGGTCATGACGATCCTTGCCCTGAGCCAGTTCATCGCCTCCAATCTCATTCTCAGGAAGGGGTTTCAGACACTGGAGGAGGAGAAGACGCGCTCTCTTGTCAGGATGGCGGAGGGCATGCTTCGGCAGCAGCTGTTCAACCTTGACCGCCTGACGGTGGACTGGGCCAGCTGGGACGACAGCTATGCATTTGTCCAGGATGGCAACGAGCCGTATGTCGCCTCCAATTTCACGCCGGAGACCTTTGCCGCGCAATCCCTTGCATACATAGGTGTCCTGAACAACCGGGGAGATGCCATTTTTCTGCGGGCCTATGATCCGGAGGGAAATGTAGACATGGTCCTGGCGCACGAAATCAACCGGAAGACGTCTGCATCACTCCCCCTGCTGGAGGGGCACGGGGCCGGCCGGGGCGGGCTTATCGGTGTGGCGGGCGGCGGGTTGATCATGGTGGCCCGGCGTCCGATTCTTACAAGCGCAGGTACGGGGCCGGCCATGGGGTCCATTGTGATGGTGCGCCGGATAACGGAGAAAACCACCAACGAGATTTCCACGTTGATGGGGTCGGCTGTCGCGCTCGTTCATCCGGAGGAGACGCACTACTACGAACGGGCGCTTCTGGGTGGTGGCGAGGTGTACGTGGAAAACCCGGACGCGGAGACGGCGGCAGGGTTTGGCGTGCTTGCCGATGTTGATGGAAGACCCGTTGCCCTGATGAAGGTCACGACCGACAGGCGGGTGTCGAAGGAAGGCCAGACGATTTCAAACTACTATTTTGCAACGGTCTCCCTTGCGATAATTTTTCTCAGTTTCTTCAGCTATTTTCTGCTTCACAAGAAGGTGCTCAACCGGCTTGATTCGCTCATGCGGCAGCTCTTCGGCCGTGACGACCCCGCCATGGCGAACGCCCCCATCCACATTGACGGGGATGATGAAATCCATGACCTCAGCATCCGTATCAACACCATGTTCGAACGTATAGAGCAGTCCAAGCTGGATATCATCACCAAGTCCGAGGAGGTCAGCAGGAACGAGGAGTTCCTTGCCCAGGTGTTCAACTCCATCGAGGCGGGTGTACTGCTGATTGATCCGGAAACCAGGATTATTGTTGATATAAACCGGTTCGCGCAGCGGATTACCGGCCGTACGAGGGAAGAGGTGGTCGGCAAGGTCTGCCACAAGCTCACCTGCCCATCCGAAGAGCATCGGTGTCCGATTCTCGACCTCAATCAGTCAAAGGACATGTCGAAACGCCAGCTGCTGCTCAGCGACGGAACGATGCTGCCCATCCTGAAGTCGGTTTCGTTCATCAACAGGGGGGGCAAGGAGCTGTTGCTGGAGACCTTTGTGGATATTTCCGAAACGGAAAAGGTCCGGCTCGAACTGGAAACGGCCAAGAGAGAGCTGGAGGCGAAGGTTGAGGAACGGACCGCGCACCTGCGGGGCATTATCGATACCGCCAAGAACGGCATTATCGTGATCGACTCGCAGGGGTTCGTCACGGAGTTCAGCCCGGCGGCGCAGGCAATCTTCGGCTACACCAAGGAGGAGATTCTGGGCCGGAGCATCAATGTCCTGATGCCCTCGCCGTATAACGGAGAGCATGACGGATATCTGCGCAATTACAACCGGAATGGCGTGGCCAAGATCATCGGTACGCAGACCGTGGTTCCTGCTGTCAGAAAGGACGGTTCGCAATTCCCCATGGAAATTGCGCTGAACACCGCCATCGTCAACGATGACCCCATCTTTGTGGCCGTGCTGAGTGACATAACCGAACGCAAGGCCATGGAGGACGAGATTCGTCAGAGCCGGGAGAAATATCAGCGGCTGGTGGAGGAGGTTGGCGGACGGTTTGCCATCTTCAGCCATACCCCGGATGGCGAGATCATCTTTGTCAGTGACGGCATAGCCTCGATCTTTGGCCTGCCAAAGGAGGAGGTCATAGGCCGCCGGTGGCAGGATATCGTCAACTGGGCCCCGGGCGAGGTGCGAAAGGCGACCACGCAGTTCAGGAGGGCGCTCGAACGTAACCAGACCTTTTTTGAATACGAGATATCCTTCGCCCATGCCGATGGCGCCAGGCGCGATGTGCTCAATTCCATGCATCCCGTTTTCAACGAGGCAGGCGACATCATCTCCATCGAGGGGATTCTGGAGGATATTACTAAGCGGAAGGCGGCCGAGCGGGCTCTGGCTGATGCCAAGGAGGAGGCGGAACTGGCCACGCAGTCCAAGTCGGATTTTCTGGCCAACATGTCCCATGAAATCCGTACGCCGATGAATGCGATCATTGGGCTTTCGTATCTGGCGCTTCAGAGCGAGCTTAATGACAAGCAGCGCGGCTATATCGAAAAGGTGCATCGCTCCGGCGAGTACCTGCTCGGGCTGCTGAACGATATCCTCGACTTCTCCAAGATCGAGGCGGGCAAGCTGGACATGGAGCGTGTCCCCTTCCTGCTGGGAGAGGTGTTCGACAACATAGCCAGCGTGGTGGGGCTGAAGGCGCAGGAACTGGGGCTGCAGCTCATGTTTGATCTGCCGTGCGACCTGCCCGCTGCATTGGTGGGGGATCCGCTCAGGCTCGGACAGGTACTGCTCAATCTGGGCAACAATGCGGTCAAGTTCACCCCCCGCGGGGAGGTTGTCATCTCGGCGCGCGTGATTGATGAGGACGAGGAGGAGGTCATGCTCCACTTCGCCGTGCGCGATACGGGCATTGGTCTGACGAATGCCCAGATGGGCAGGCTGTTCCAGCAATTCAGCCAGGCAGATACCTCCATTACCCGCAAGTATGGCGGTGCAGGGCTCGGTCTGGCAATTTCCAAGAAGCTGACAGAAATGATGGGTGGCACCATCTGGGTGGAAAGCGAACCCGGAAAGGGCAGTACGTTCCATTTTACAGCCCGTTTTGTGAAGCAGGCGTCGGCTGTGCGGGGATGCGTGATCCGGTCGGATGTCGGGCCCCTGCATGTGCTTGTGGTGGATGACAGCGCCACGGCGCGCACGATCTTTGCCGAAATGCTTAAAGGGTTTGGCTTTACCGTGGATCTGGCGGATTCCGCAGAGGCCGCCATGGCCATGCTGGAGCGGCAGGCCGCCAACGCCCCCTATGACCTTGCCCTTGTGGACTGGGAGTTGCCGGGAACCACGGGGACCGAGCTTGTCCGGGACATGGAGGCGAACACGGCCGTGGTTCATGTGCCCAAGGTGATTCTGGTTTCGGCCCATAGCGTGGGCAGCATCCCCTATGAGGCAAAGGACGTCTCCGTGATCGTGGATGTTCTGTACAAGCCGGTCATGGCGTCGGCGTTGCTCGACGCCATCATGGTGGCGCAGCAGGGCAAGGTGAACCGGGAGAGCCGGACCGTGCTGCGCCAGAGCAAGCTGGGCCATACGACCGCACGACTGAAGTGGGCAAAGATACTGCTTGTTGAAGATAACGAGATAAACCAGATGGTTGCCATGGACCTGCTTACCAGTAACGGGATTGACTGCAAGGTGGCCGGGAATGGGAAAGAAGCACTGGAAATGCTCATGAAGGAATCCTTTGACGGCGTGCTCATGGACTGCCAGATGCCGGTGATGGACGGCTACACTGCGGCGCGGAAGATTCGTGCGATGGAACAGCTCAGGGATATTCCCATCATTGCCATGACCGCCAATGTCATGGCCGGAGACAGGGATAAATCGATTAAGGCCGGCATGAACGACCATATCGGCAAGCCCATCCGGATTGAAGAGCTGTTCATGACCATGGGCAAATGGATCAAGCCCCCCATCCCGTATGCTCATTCCTCCACGGAGCAGGATGTAACGGCCCTGTGCAGTCTTCCGGGCGTGGACGTGGCGATGGGGATGAAGTCCGTCATGGGCAACGAGGATCTGTACCGCGACCTGCTGATCCGGTTTGCCCAGAACTATGCCGCGTTTGCGGGGCAGTTCAGGGAAGCCCGGCAGGAGGAAGACACCGAGGCGGACACCCGCTACGCACACACGCTCAAAAGCGTGGCGGCCATTCTCGGGGCGACGAAGCTCAGCGAGAAGGCCAGAGTGCTGGAAGCGGCCTGCATGGAACGGCAGCCGGACGAGGAACTGGAACGCCTGTGCGGGGAGGTTGAGGAGGAATTGACCCTTGTCCTGAACGGGCTGAAGGCGCTTGAGGATGAGGTTTGTACCGTCAGGCAGGAAGCCGTTCAGGGCGGTCCGTTGTCCGAAGCGACGCTGGCGCAGGTCAGAACTCTACGCGTCATGCTGGATGAATTTGATACCGAGGCGCAGACAGTGGCCCGCAGCCTGCGCTCCGAGCCGGAGCTTCAGGCGCATGCCCACGCGCTGGACGGGCTTGTGAGGGCGCTGGAACACTATGATTTTGACGCCGCGCTGGACATTCTGGATGGCATGGGCTTTTCGTAGTGGTTGGCCAAGCCGTCGCACGGCATGAGCTGAAAGCTTGCTGTCATGGTGTCATGCAGTCATCCGTCATGGATTTAAGATTTTGTATGAAATACTAACTTACATTCTGAGTCAGGTGCTATCGGAGCATCATACACTCCCCCCTCGCACCGGTCGGCTCAGACAGCGAATCCTATCAGCACACAGGCAACTTAATAACAACTATAAAATCAAATTATTACCTTTGTTTA
>QKEJ01000039.1 GCA_003252375.1 Halodesulfovibrio sp. | reverse complement strand
AAAACCCGTGACGAAACGTTCATGGAGCGGGCTGCCGACGGGAAACGGGTCAACCGCACCGAAACCATGGCACATCTGGGCTCCGCAGCTCTCGATAACGAGGAGTGCTGGACCCTGCAGGCCATGATGCGTGCGCTGGGCATCGTGTATCTTGAACACCAGGCCCGCATCTGCCACAGCTCCACTGTGGGCGCGCTGGCGGAAAGTTTTGGTCGCGGCGCCATGACCAACCACTGGAACGACATTGCCAACAGCGACTGTGTCCTCGTCATGGGAGGCAACGCGGCGGAATGCCATCCCATCTCGTTCAAGTGGGTGACCGCAGCCATGAAGAAGGGAGCGCCCCTCATCCATGTGGACCCCCGGTATACCAGAACGTCCGCCAAGGCGGACATCTATGCCAAGCTCCGTTCCGGAACGGACATCGCGTTCCTCGGCGGCATGATGAAGTACATTCTGGACAACGAGCTCTACTTCAAGGAGTACGTGGTCAATTACACCAACGCAGCACTGGTGGTGGATGACGGCTATTCCTTCCGTGACGGGGTCTTTTCCGGTCTGGATCGAAAAAAGGAACTCTACGACAAATCCAAATGGAGTTTCAAGAAGGATGGCAACGGGGTGCCCCTGCGCGACGGAACGCTCAAGAACCCCCGATGCGTGCTCAACCTGATGCGTGACCACTACAAGCGGTATACCGTGGACAAGGTGTCCGCCACCACGGGAACGCCCAGGGAAGACATCCTCAAGGTCTACAAGACCTTCTGTTCCACGGGCAAGCGGGACAAGGCCGGCACCATCATGTACGCCATGGGCTGGACCCAGCACACCGTGGGTGTACAGAACATCCGGGCCATGTCCATGGTCCAGCTCCTGCTGGGCAACATCGGGGTTGCCGGCGGCGGCGTGAACGCGCTGCGCGGCGAATCCAACGTGCAGGGGTCCACGGACCACTGTCTGCTGGCCCACATCATTCCCGGCTACCTTGCGGTCCCCAACTCCGGGTGGCAGAGCCTTGCGGACTACAACAAGAAGAACACCCCGGTAAGCAACGACCCCATGTCCGCCAACTGGTGGTCCAACAAGCCCAAGTATCTGGCCAGCCTGCTGAAAGCCCACTACCCGGGCGCGTCGCTTGAGGATGCGTACGCCTATCTGCCCAAGGTGGACGGAAAAACCAAGCTGACCGAATACATGTGGCTCGGCCTGTGGGACAAGGCCTTTCAGGGGCAGTTCAAGGGCATGTTCGCCTGGGGGCAGAACCCCGCATGCGGCGGAGCCAACGCCGGGAAGAACCGCGAGGCCATGAGCAAGCTGGACTGGCTGGTCAACGTCAACATCTTCGATAACGAGACTGGCTCGTTCTGGAAGGGACCGGGAATGGAAACCGGGAAGATCAAGACCGAGGTCTTTCTGCTGCCCTGCTGCGTCTCCGTGGAAAAGGAAGGGTCCATCACCAACTCCGGACGCTGGATGCAGTGGCGCTACGTGGGGCCGTCCCCCCGTCCCGGCACCAAGCCTGACGGCCAGATCATGCTCGAGATCATGGACAAGGTGAAGGAGCTCTACCGCATGGAAGGCGGCACCTTCCCCATGCCCGTCACCGGGCTGAACACGGACGACTGGAAGGACGAGCACGGCGAATACAACGCCCACAAGGTCGCCAAGCTCATCAACGGCTACTTCCTCAAGGATACCGAGGTGAACGGCAAGAAGTTCACCCGCGGCCAACAGGTCCCCAACTTCACCTTCCTGACGGACGACGGCGCCACCTGTTCGGGCAACTGGCTCTACAGCGGGTCGTATACCGACGCCGGCAACATGGCCGCACGCCGAGACACGTCGCAGACCGAGGAACAGGCCAAGGTGAACCTCTATCCCAACTGGGCATGGTGCTGGCCGGTCAACCGGCGCATCCTCTACAACCGTGCGTCCGTGGACATGCAGGGCAAGCCCTGGAACCCGGAACGGCCCGTCATCGCCTGGAACGGCGAGAAATGGGTGGGCGATGTGCCCGACGGCGGCTGGAAGCCGGGCACCAAGCACCCGTTCATCATGCAGCAGCATGGCTATGGTCAGCTCTACGGTCCGGGCCGCGCGGACGGTCCGCTGCCGGAGCACTACGAACCCATGGAATGCCCCATCAGACGGCATCCCTTCTCCAGCCAGCTGAACAACCCCGTGGCCTACCAGATCCATTCGGAAAAGAAGGCCGTGGCTGATCCGCACTTCCCGTATGTGGGCACCACGTACCGCATGACCGAGCACTGGCAGACAGGCCTGATGACCCGGCATGTCGGCTGGCTCATCGAAGCGGAGCCGCAGCTCTTCTGTGAAATCAGCGAAGAGCTGGCCAAGGAAAAGGGCATCACCAACGGCGAAAAGGTCCGCATCTCAAGCCTGCGCGGCTCGGTGGATGCCGTTGCCATGGTCACCAAACGTGTGCAGCCCTACACGGTGCAGGGCAAGACCGTGCACATGGTCGGCCTTCCCTGGCAGTATGGCTGGTACACCCCGGAAGACGGCGGAGACTCGGCGAACCTGCTGACCCCATCCGTCGGCGACCCCAACACCGGCATTCCGGAAACAAAGGCCTTCATGGTGAACATCATGAAGATAACGGGAGCGTAACCCATGGCAAAGAAATTCTTCGTGGACCTCACGCGCTGCACCGCATGCCGCGGTTGCCAGATCGCATGCAAGCAATGGAAGAAGCTGCCGGCCGAAAAGACCGTGAACACCGGTTCGCACCAGAACCCGGCAGATCTGAGCTATACCACCATCCGGCTGGTCCGGTTCAAGGAAATCGTGCATGACGGCAAGCTGGACTGGCTGTTCTTCCCCGAACAGTGCCGGCACTGCGTGGTGCCCCCCTGCAAGGGGATGGGCGACCTCGATGATCCCACGGCCATCCTGCAGGACGAACTGACCGGGGCCGTCGTCTACACGGACAAGACCCGCATGCTGGACTTTGATGGCGTGCGCGCCTCCTGCCCCTACGACATCCCCCGGCAGGACCCGGAAACCAAGCGCATCAGCAAGTGCGACATGTGTATCGACCGGGTGCATAACGGCCTGAAGCCCGCGTGCGTACAGACCTGTCCCACGGGCACCATGAACTTCGGTGAAGAGGATGAAATGATGGCCATGGCCGAGGAACGGCTCAAGGAAGTGCAGAAGAAGTATCCCAACGCCGTGCTGGGCAACCCGTACGATGTGCGCGTGGTCTACCTCTTCCACCATGATCCGTACGAGTTCTTCGACAGGGCCGTGGTAGAACTCTCGCCCAGACTCATGAACCGCAAGCAGATGTTTGCCCGCATCATGGGGCATGACGTCAAGAAGTCCTGACCCGCTTCGGCATAAAACGAACAAGGCCGCCGGAATCACTTCCGGCGGCCTCATCCATATCCCCTGTCAGCGTATCACGCCCCGAGTCAACGGGGTCGATGACTCAGGAACTGGGGGTATCCGAAGGGAAGGCACGGTCTATGACATCCTCACGGGTTTTCCCGCTCAATTCAAACACTCGGTCACGCACCTTCAGCAGCACCTTGTGGGCAAGGATCAGTTCCTCTTCCGGGATATCGCTGAAAATGTCCTCTTCCAACCCGCAGCAGGTCACGTACATGTCATCAAGCAGCGGGTCGGCCTTGGCGCACAGCTCCACCAGCTTGACGCGCCTGTCCTGATCGGAGGGCACGCGCCGCACCAGCCCGTCTTCTTCCAGCCGGTCCAGCATGCGGACCATGGTGGGGCTTTCAATGCCCACGAGGTTGGCCAGATGCTTCTGCGAGGTGGGCTGTCCCAGTTCGTACAGGGCCCACAAGACGATCCAGCGCGCGTTGCTTACGCCATGTTCCTTGAATCGTCCGTCAAACAGGGAACGCATTTCCCTGGAAATCTCGGATATGGTCAGTCCCATCTTGCTTCTGCCATAGCGGGGGCGAATCACTCTACCTTCCGGCATACACTCTTGCATCGCATTCTCCTTTGCAACATGTCCTGGCGGCATGTCCTCTGGAAATAGCGGGTGCCCCTGCCGCCCGGCAGAGGCACCCGATTCAAACCGGAATTAGCCGGCGGTCTCATTCACGTTCTTCAACCGATCCTGTTCTTCCGCACGAGCCTTCTTGCTGGTGAGCAGGGAGATGCCCCTGAAGAAGGTCGGAATGAAGAAGGTGGCGATGAAGGTAGCCGCCAGCATGCCGCCGATAACACTTGTTCCGATGGAATGTCGGCTGTTGGCGCCGGCGCCGGAACTGATCGCCAGAGGCACAACCCCCAGCACGAAGGCCAGCGAGGTCATGATGATGGGACGGAACCGGAGGCGTGCGGCCTCGGCTGCGGCTTCCATGTAGCTCATGCCGCTGCGGTGCAGCTGCACCGCGAATTCGACGATGAGAATGGCGTTCTTGGAGGCAAGACCGATCAGGGTCACCAGTGCAATCTGGAAGTAGACGTCGTTGGCGAGCCCGCGCAGATAGTTGGCCAGAATGGCGCCGAACAGGGCGAAGGGCACCACAAGGATGACTGAGAGCGGAAGGCTCCAGCTTTCATACTGTGCCGCCAGGATCAGGAACACCATGAGCAGACCGAGCACGAAAACCATGCCCGACGTACCGCCGGTTGCCTGTTCCTGATAAGCCGAGCCGGTCCATGCCAGCGCATAGTCGTCAGGCAGGTTTTCATGCACCAGCTGCTCCATGGCGGACAAAACCTGGCCGGAGCTGTACCCGGGAGCGGGTTCACCCACCAGCTTGGCAGCAGGGAACACGTTGAAGCGCTCCACGACTTCCGGACCGGTAGTCTGCCGCACGTTGACCAGTGCCAGCAGTGGCACCATTTCACCGCTGTCGGACCGCACGAACACCCGTCCGAGATCGTCCGGGCGGCTGCGGTAATCGGCTTCCGACTGCAGCTGCACGCGGAAGGTTCGTCCCAGCTTGTTGAAGTCGTTGACGTAGTAGCTGCCGAAGGTGGCCTGCATGGTCTGGAAGACACGGCTTACGGGCACGCCCATGGCCTTGGCCTTCTCGCGGTCCAGCTCGATATCCAGCTGGGGAGAGCGCACACTGAAGGTGGTGCTCAGACGGCCGATCTCCGGCCGCTTGGCCGCTGCGGCCACCAGCTTGTCGGTCTGTGCGGCAAGATCCATGAGGCTGCCGCCACCGCGACTCTGCAGGTACCCTTCAAACCCGCCCGTGTTGCTCATGCCGGAAATGGGCGGCATGTTGAAGGCGAGGATGAAGCCGTCCAGAATGCTCATGCCCCGGCCGAAGACCTGCCCCACAATGGAGAAGGAGGAGTCTTCCGCGCGTTTCCGCTCGGCCCAGGGCTTGAGAATGATGAAGCTGGTGCCCGCGTTGGTCTTGTTGGTGCCGGAAATCAGGTCAAGCCCGGAAAGCGTAATGGTATCCTGCACCGCAGGGATGGACCGGGTGATCGTTTCCAGCTTGTCCATGGTGGCTTCCGTACGGGAAAGCGAAGCGCCGTCCGGCAGCATGGCCATGGAAATGAGGTTACCCTTGTCTTCGTTGGGAACAAGCTGACCGGGAACGATCTGGAAGAGCGACCAGGTGCAGGCAAGGAGCGCCGCAAACAGGGCAATGGCCACCAGCCCTCGGCGGAGAAGGAAACGAACGCCCTGCGTATAGCGGTTGGTCAGCCGGTCAAAGAACCGGTTGAACATCTGCAGGGGCGCAATGACCGTGGGATGCCCCGGCTTGAGCAGCAGGGCGCACAGGGCGGGGGTCAGCGTCAGGGCCACCAGGCCGGAGATGATGACCGACACCGCAATGGTCACGGCGAACTGCTTGTACATCTCACCCGCAAGACCGCCCATGAAGGCGACGGGGATGAACACCGAGCAGAGCACCAGCACGATGGCCACAACCGCTCCCGACACTTCCTCCATGGCCTTGAGAGTCGCCTCGCGCGGCGGCAGATGATCTGTCGCCATGATGCGTTCCACGTTCTCGATAACCACGATGGCGTCGTCAACAACAATGCCGATGGCGAGCACCAGACCGAAGAGAGTCAGCGTATTGATGGAGAAGCCCAGCACGTACATGCCTGCAAAGGTGCCGATAACCGAAACGGGCACGGCAAGGCAGGGAATGAGCGTTGCCCGCCAGTTCTGCAGGAACAGGTAGATGATGGCGAACACCAGCAGGAAGGCCTCGAACAGCGTATGGATGACTTCCTCCACCGAGATGCGCACGAAGGTCGTGGTATCGTAGGGGATGGCGTAGGCGATGCCGTCAGGCAGGCGCTTGGACAGTTCGGCCATCTTGGCCGTGACCAGGTCGCCCACTTCCAGCGCGTTGGCGCCCGGTGAGAGGTAAATACCCATGGCCACGGAAGGCAGACCGGACATCTTGGCGCGCAGCGAGTAGTTCTGGGCACCAAGCTCCAGACGCGCCACGTCCTTCAGACGAAGGATGGTGCCGTCCGGGTTGGCCCGCAGGATGATGTCGCCGAACTGCTTGGTATCGGTCATGCGGCCCTGCGTGGTCACGGTGTAGCTCAGCTCCACCGGTGAGGAGAGGGGGTCGCGGCCGATGCTGCCTGCCGCGAACTGGGCGTTCTGCTCCTCAATGGCATCGGCCACGTCGGCAGGCGTCAGCCCCAGCTGCGCCAGACGGTCGGGCTTCAGCCACACGCGCATGGCGTAGTCCTGCGCACCGAACACGGTGGCGTCACCCACGCCGGGCAAACGCTTGAGTTCATCAAGAATGTTCACCAGCGCATAGTTGCTCATGTAGATCGTGTCGTACCGGCCGTCCTTGGAGGTCAGCATGACCACCTGCAGAAGGCTGGACGACTTCTTGCTCACCGTCACACCCAGAGCGCGCACGTCCGCAGGCAGGGAGGCAAGCGCCGCCTGCACGCGGTTGTTCACGTTGATGGTGTTCTGGTCGGCGTCGGATCCCACGGCAAAGGTCACGGTCAGCGACAGCGTGCCGTCGCCGGAGTTGACCGAACGCATGTAGAGCATGTGCTCCACGCCGTTGATCTTCTGCTCCAGCGGGGCGGCAACGGTCTGGGCGATGACCTCGGCGCTGGCGCCGGGATACGAGGCGCTGACGCTTACTTCGGGCGGCACGATTTCCGGAAACTCCGCAACCGGCAGCACGTCAAGCGAGAGCACCCCGGCCAGCACGATGATCAGCGAGACCACCGTGGCAAACACGGGACGGGTTATGAAGAAACGCGAAAACATCAGTTGGCGCTCCCTTCCGGCTTGGGCGCGGCCTCATTGGCCGCAACAGGCTTGCCGTCGTCGCCAAGGACCATGACCTTGCCGCCGGGACGCACCTTCATGATGCCGTCCGAAACGATATGCTCGCCTTCCTCAAGCCCCTTGTTGACCACAAGACCGCCGTCCACGCCCTGTCCGAGTTCCACGGGGCGGATGGAGGCCTCGTTCTTCTCGTTCACCACGTAGACCATGGGGCCCTTCTGGCTGAAGAGAACGGCACGTTCGGGAATGACCAGCGCATTCTTGAGCACGGCGCCTTCCAGCTGCACGCGCACGAATTCGCCGGGCAGGACCAGCGCATCAGGGTTCGGCACTTCCGCACGGGCGCGGATGGAACCGGTGGCGGGGTCCACATAGCGGTCCCGGAAGTTCATTCTGCCCACTTCCTCAAAGACGGAACCATCCGCCAGCTTGAGGTGCACACTGTAGCCTTCCGCAGGCACAACCATCTTGCCCTCCTGCTCCAGACGGCGCAGGCGCATGGATTCGGTGCCCGGAATGGCGAAGTTGGCATACAGCGGGTCAAGCTGGGTGATGGTGGTCAGCAGGCTGCCGTCGCTGTCCGTGGTGATGAGACTGCCCTCGGAACGCGTTTCCTGGCTGGTGATGCCGGAAATGGGCGCACGCACCTGCGTGTAGCCGAGATTGAGCTGACCGGCCTGCAGCTTGGCCTCTGCGGCGGCCACTTCCGCCTTGGAGGAGTCAAAGGCGGCCAGAGCGTCGTCACGTTCCTTGGCGCTGACAACGTTGCGGGCAAACAGATCGCTGACGCGCTTGTACTCAAGACGCGCCTGCTCCATCTTTGCGCGCAGGCTGGCGAGTTCGCCGCCTGCCTGTGCCGAGGAAGCGCGGTACTGCTCGGGATCCAGAAGGAACAGCACGTCGCCTTCACGCACGTAGGAGCCTTCATGATAGGTGCGCTTGAGCAGCAGCCCCTGCACGCGCGCGCGCACCTCTACAGAACGGGCCCCTTCCGTCTGCCCCACATATTCGAAGTGCAGCGGCACGTCGGCACGCTTGAGAACGGTAATTTTCACGGGTGCGCCCTGCGCTCCCCCGGCGTGGCCCTGCTCCTTGTCACTGCATCCCGCAAGAACAAGCAGCGACAAAACGGCACTGACCACAAGGTATTTCTTCAACAAAAACTTCATGATGTCTCATCCTCACAGGCCGGAATCCCGGAAATGTTGTTGCACACAAACATTAGCATGCTAACTATTGCCCGAGACATATGTATCAACTCTCCCGTCCTGTCAACCACCAGCGCCGCACTTTTCTCACCGCCCCTTCCAAACAGGCCACGGCGTTGTGCCAAACCAACACCAAGAACACCACGCACAACAGATAACCACCTGAATATAAACAGTAATAGCCATGCTCTTGTGCACAACACGTATGTTGCTGACCAGCATTGCATCACACATCTCCATGCAATAATGGAGTAATCATAGAGAACCTTGTCCCCTGTCGGTCTCCCTGAAGACCGGGGGCAGCAAACAAGGAAATGTGGAGTATGGAAACCGTTTCTCGTCCTGCAACCGGTGAGGCATCCGGCCTCCCCTTTTCCGGACTCGGACATGACATGTCGGCGCTGAACCAGCGGGCCTGCCTGCTGGAGTTGTGCGCCTTCAGACCAGTCATGCTGCATCCGGTCGTACGCGGCTTCATGCCCGTACGCCCGGAGACGTTGCCCGCAGTTGCCGGGTTCGGGCTTCTCGTGGCGCTCGGCCGCGAGATTCGGGGACGCTAGGAACACAACCGACAACGGAACCCAAGGAGGCAGAATGTCAGTCTCACGCAGACAGTTCCTCAAGCTCACGGCCGGCGCGGCCACAGCCAGCGCCTTCGGCGGCCTGGGCCTGAGTCTCGCACCCACCACGGCCAAGGCGCAGCTGCTCAAGCTGCACTGGGCCAAGCAAAGCACATCCGTATGCTGTTACTGTGCCGTCGGCTGCGGCCTGATCGTGCACACCGCCAAGGATGGGCAGGGACGCGCCATTAACGTGGAAGGCGATCCCGATCATCCGATCAATGAAGGCGCACTCTGCGCCAAGGGCGCATCCATCTGGCAACTGGCCGAAAACGACCGCCGCCCCTCCACCCCCATGTACCGGGCTCCCTACAGCGACAAGTGGGAAGAAGTATCCTGGGAGTGGGCCTATGAGCAGATCGCCAAGCGCGTAAAAAAGACCCGCGACGAATCCTTCCAGCTGAAGAACGAAAAGGGTGAAGAGGTCAACCGCACGGAAGCCATCGCCTCCGTCGGGTCGGCCGCCATCGACAACGAGGAGTGCTGGATCTACCAGACCTTCCTCAGATCCCTCGGCCTGGTGTTCATAGAACATCAGGCGCGTATCTGACACAGCGCAACTGTTGCGGCTCTGGCAGAGTCGTTCGGACGCGGTGCGATGACCAACCACTGGATCGACCTCAAGAACAGTGATTGCATTCTTATCATGGGCAGCAACGCTGCCGAAAACCATCCCATTTCCTTCAAGTGGGTGCTCAAGGCCAAGGACAAGGGAGCCACGATCATTCACGTGGACCCGCGGTATACCAGAACGTCCACGAAGAGCGATATCTACGCTCCCCTGCGGTCCGGTTCCGACATCCCCTTCCTCGGCGGCATGATCAAGTACATTCTCGACAACGAGCTGTATTTCAAGGACTACATCGTCAACTACACCAATGCCGCGTTCGTCGTGGGCAAGGGCTACTCCTTCAAGGACGGGCTGTTCTCCGGGTTCGACCCCAAGAAAGCCGCGTATGACAAGAAGCAGTGGGCCTTCGAGATGGACAAGGACGGCATTCCGAAGCGTGACACCACGCTGAAGAATCCCCGGTGTGTTTTCAACCTGATGCGCGAGCACTACAAGCGGTATACGCTGGACAAGGTGTCCGCGGTTACCGGCACCTCCCAGGAAGACATCCTCAAGGTCTACAAGGCCTATACCGCCACCGGCAAAAAGGACAAGTCGGGCACCATCATGTACGCCATGGGCTGGACCCAACACACCGTGGGCGTTCAGAATATCCGCTGCATGTCCATGATCCAGCTGCTGCTGGGCAACATCGGCGTGGCCGGCGGGGGCGTCAACGCGCTGCGCGGCGAATCCAACGTGCAGGGCTCCACGGACCAGTGTCTGCTGGTGCACATCATCCCCGGCTACCTCGGCACCCCGCAGTCCAAGTGGCCCGCCCTTGCGGACTACAACAAGGCCAACACGCCGGTCAGCAAGGACCCCATGTCGGCCAACTGGTGGGGCAACAAGCCCAAGTACATGGCCAGCCTGATCAAGGCCATGTTCCCGGGCGTCACGGTTGAGGACGGGTATTCATGGATGCCCAAGCTCGACGGGCACAAGCCCATGACCAACTACTACTGGCTCTCCCTGTTCGACAAGATGACCAAGGGCCAGTTCAAGGGCTTCTTCGCCTGGGGCCAGAACCCGGCCTGCGGCGGAGCAAACGCCAACAAGACACGCGAAGCCATGGGCACGCTGGACTGGATGGTCAACGTGAACATCTTCGACAACGAGACGGCCTCCTTCTGGAAGGGTCCCAACATGGAGCCCGGCAAGATCAAGACCGAGGTCTTCTTCCTGCCCTGCGCCGTCTCCATTGAAAAGGAAGGCTCCATCACCAACTCCGGTCGCTGGATGCAGTGGCGCTATGCTGGCCCCAAGCCCTTTGCCGGCACCAAGCCGGACGGCGACATCATCCTTGAACTGATGGAGAAGATCCGCGAAATGTACCGCATGGAAGGCGGCGCGTTCCCCTTCCCCATCACGGGCCTGAACACCGCGGACTGGCAGAACGAGCACGGGCACTTCGACCCGCACCGGGTTGCCAAGCTGATCAACGGCTACTTCCTCAAGGATACGGAGATAAAGGGCAAGACCTACAAGAAGGGCGAACAGGTTCCGAGCTTCGCCTTCCTGCAGGACGACGGCTCCACCTGTTCCGGCAACTGGCTCTACTGCGGCTCGTACACGGAAAAGGGCAACATGGCTGCCCGCCGCGACAAGACGCAGACCGAGGAACAGGCCAACGTGGGCCTCTACCCCAACTGGGCATGGTGCTGGCCGGTCAACCGCCGCATCCTGTACAACAGAGCCTCCGTTGATCCCACCGGCAAGCCCTACGCCCCGAAGAAGGCCGTCATTGCATGGAACGGCGAAAAATGGGTGGGCGACGTACCGGACGGCGGCTGGAAGCCCGGCACCAAGAGCCCGTTCATCATGCAGAAGCACGGGTATGGTCAGGTCTTCGGTCCCGGCCGGCAGGAAGGCCCCTTCCCCGAGCACTACGAGCCGCTCGAGTGCCCGGTGAAGGAAAACCCCTTCTCCTCGCAGCTGCACAACCCCACCGCCTTCAAGATTGCAGGCGAGGAACGTGCCGTATGCGACCCGCGCTTCCCGTTTGTGGGCACCACCTACCGTGTGACCGAACACTGGCAGACGGGCCTCATGACCCGCTTCCAGGACTGGCTTATCGAGGCCGAACCGCAGCTCTTCTGCGAAATCAGTGAAGAACTCGCCGCCCTGCGCGGCATAGACAATGGCGAACACGTCAAGGTTTCAAGCCTGCGCGGCGAACTGGACTGCGTTGCCATTGTCACCAAGCGCATCAAGCCCTTCAAGGTGCTCGGCAACGAAGTCCACATGGTGGGCCTGCCCTGGCACTACGGCTGGGTAACCCCGAAGAACGGGGGCGATTCCGCCAACCTCCTCACCCCCTCCGTGGGCGACCCGAACACCGGTATTCCGGAGACCAAGGCGTTCATGGTGGACGTGAGAAAGCAGAAGGGAGCATAAAGCCATGGCAAAGAAGTTCTTCATTGACCTGACCCGATGCACGGCATGCCGCGGGTGCCAGATTGCCTGCAAGCAATGGCACAAGCTCCCTGCCGAGGAAACCATCAACTGGGGGTCCCACCAGAACCCGCGGGACCTCTCGTTCATCACCTACAAGCTGGTCCGCTTCACGGAAATCGTGAAGAAGGGCAAGGTGGATTGGCTGTTCTTCCCCGAGCAGTGCCGCCATTGCGTGGAACCGCCCTGCAAGGGGCAGGCGGACCTGGACGACGAACGCGCCATCATCAGGGACGAACTGACCGGCGCCATCATCTTCACCGAGTACACCAAGCTGGTGGACGGTGAAGGGGTGCGCGGAGCATGCCCCTATGACATTCCCCGCGTGGACGCCGAGTCCAAGATCATCTCCAAGTGCGACATGTGTCTCGACCGGGTGCACAACGGCATGAAGCCGGCCTGCGTTCTGACCTGCCCCACCGGGACCATGAACTTCGGCGAAGAGGATGAAATGATGGCCCTGGCCGAGGAACGCCTCGCCAAGGTCAAGAAAACCCATCCGGGAGCCGTGCTGGGCGATCCCTACGACGTCCGCGTCGTCTACCTCTTCCAGCAGGACCCCGCCGAATACTTTGACCGAGCCGTGGCCGATGCCAGCCCGCAGCACATGAACCGCAAGCAGATGTTTGCGCGCATCATGGGCCGGCAGAAACAGACCACCAAGGCCTGAGCATAACCGCCAACCCGGGCGGCCCGTCTCCGGACGGGCCGCCCGACAATCAGGAATCTCCCATTCTGCACCGTTTCACCCGACGGTGCAGACCACTCCGCCACCCCCGACGGAGACCATCCCTGCCGCCTGCGTCATCCCCGACGCAGGCGGTACCTTTTGCGGGTCGATGCCGGACCATGCTCAACAGACTCGCCGCTTCCCAATTTCCATCAAACAATGCTAGGGTGCAGACGTTCCAACCACAGGAGAATGCACATGAAAGCTGTAGGAATAGTCGGCTACAAGAAATCCGGAAAGACCACGCTCACGGCCCTGCTCGCCGAGACCCTTGAACGACGCGGCAAGCGGGTCGCCATCGCCAAGTTCACCCACCACGGCCTCGACAAGGACGGCACGGACACCGGCAGCTTTGCCGCCCCCGGCCGGACGGTCATCGGCCTCGGTCCCGAGGAATCGGCCATATTCTGGGGCGAGAAACGCTACCTCACCGACCTGCTGCCTCTGGTGCAGGCGGATATCCTGCTGGTGGAGGGCGGCAAGGACCTCACCTGGCTCCCCCGTATCCTCTGCCTGAAGTCCGCCGCCGATGCGGATGACCTTGACCGGGGCCTCGCCCTGGCCACGTACGGCGACGTTGCGGCGCCCTATCTCAAATCCTACCGTCAGGACACCATCGAAAAGCTGGCTGCCCTCGTGGAAGAACGGGCCTTCATGCTGCCCGGACTCGACTGCGGCGCCTGCAACGAAGGAGAATGCGTCGCCGTGGCCAAGTCCATTGTCAGGGGCGAGGGCACGGCGCGGGACTGCCGGAGTGTAAACACCGATACCATTTCCATCACCGTGAACGGATCGCCCGTGGGGCTGAATCCCTTTGTGGAACGCATCATCCACGCCAGCATCTCGGGCATGCTTGGCGAGCTCAAGGGCTATGCTCCCGGAGAGGTCGTCATCACCCTGAAGAACTGACCCCTTTCCCGTCGCCTCTTCCGGCGGGGGGCTTCCGGCCCCCCGCCTCATACAGCCGCATACCGGCAGCCGTACATTTTATCTCCCGCGATTCCGGCCACAAAGCACGATCACAAAAAATAACAGTGGCACCACACTTGCGCACCCGATACTGTTTGTGTAAACAACCACCTTGTGAAAGGATGCGCACCGACGCAGCGTCCGCTTGGTCAAACAGCCGGAACCCCGTATGTATTGCAAGAATTACGACACCACCATCCACTTCGAGATCATGGTCCGCCTTGCCAAGGCGTTTTACAGCGACGACTTCGAGTCTGCCGTGGACCGCATTCCGCAGGAAATGCGGCCCCGCACCCAGAAGAGTTCGCGCTGCTGCATATATCGTGACCGGGCCATCATCAAGTACCGCTGCATGGCCACGCTCGGCTTCGCCATCGAGGCCGAGGAAAACGAGCTCAAGCCCCTTTCCGCCTATGCCCGGGAGGCGCTCGGTCGCGACCGTCTCCGCGGCAACATGATCACCTTCATCGACGAGGCCTGCAACGGCTGCGTGCGTACCCACTACGAGGCGACCAGCGCCTGCCGCGGCTGCCTTGCGGAAGCCTGCGTGCAGCACTGTCCCAAGGATGCCGTGCGGGTCGAGAACGGCCGGTCGGTCATTGATCCGGACCTATGCATCAAGTGCGGCAAGTGCATGGACGCCTGCCCCTACCACGCCATTGTCTACATTCCCATCCCCTGCGAGGAATCGTGCCCCACGGGTGCCATTTCCAAGGATGCCTGCGGCAAGCAGGCCATCGACTATGAAAAATGCATCTTCTGCGGCAAGTGCATGGCGGCCTGTCCCTTCACCGCCGTGCTCGAACGTTCGCAGATGGTCGATGTGCTCAGCGGACTGAAGACCAAGCGGCAGATGGTGGCCATGATTGCGCCGGCCATCGCCGGGGAATTCAACGGTACCATGCTCCAGCTTGCCGCCGCCCTGCGCAGTCTCGGCTTTACCGACGTGGTGGAGGTTGCCGCCGGTGCCGACATCACGGCGCGCAGCGAGGCGGACGAATTCATCGAACGCATGGAGCACGGCGCCCCGTTCATGACCACCTCGTGCTGCCCCGCCTATACCGAACTGGTCAGCAAGCACATTCCCGAACTGGCGCCCTATGTCTCGGACACCCGCACCCCCATGCACTACACGGCGCAGATGGTGAAGGAACGGGACGAGACCGCCTGCACCGTCTTCGTGGGCCCCTGTGTCGCCAAGCGCCGTGAAGGCACCAATGACGAACTGGTCGACTACGTGGTCACCTTCCAGGAAATCGAAGCCATGTTCCAGGCGCGCGGCATTGTCATCAGCGAATGCGAGGAAGGCAGCTTCGGCATGGTCGGCGGCAGGGAAGGACGCAGCTTTCCGGTCAGCGGCGGAGTGACGGCAGGCATCAAGTCCATGATCAATGCGCGGGCAGAAATTCTGCGCCCCACTATCGTGGATGGCCTGAACCGCAAGACGCTGAAGGAACTTAAGAATTTTGCAAAGAAAGGCGCCCCCGGAAACTTCGTGGAAGTCATGGGATGCGAAGGCGGCTGCGTTGCCGGACCGGCAACCATCGTCCCCGCCCGCAAGGCGACCAAACGCTGCACCGAATACGCTTTATCCAGTCCCAGCGCCCTCGCCCACGAGGGTGCCGGAGACTGATCCACATGAGAGATACGGAGTTTGCCCACTCCGAGTTTGGTTATGCCTGCAAACTATTCTCTCTAGCCCACAGGACCGGGGATCGCCCACAATCCCCGGTCCACCCTTTTCCCTAATGCCTGCAGGGGCGGCACAACACTCCAGCACCCCCATTCCCCGCCGCCTCTGCAGGAATACAGGACAACCGCCATGTTCCCACGCTCCGCCCACCTTGCCGACTTCATAGATCTCGACCGTATCAGCACCGCCCTTGCGGCCGCACAACCGGGCGCTCCTGCCGCCACGGATGCCGCACGCCTTGAAGACATCCTCGCCAAGGCCGAAGCCCGCGCCGGGCTCACCCTTGAAGAGGCCGCCCTGCTGCTGCGCACCCGCAATCCCGAAACGGACCAACGCATCCTCGCGGCTGCCTCCCGGCTCAAGAAATCGATCTACGGCAACCGGCTTGTGTTGTTCGCCCCCCTGTACGTGACCAACGAATGCTGCAACCGCTGCGTGTACTGCGGCTTTCAGGACAGCAACACGGCGCTGGACAGGCGCACGCTGACGGAAGCCGAACTGCAGCGCGAAGTCCGCATCCTTGAATCCCAGGGGCAGAAACGGCTGCTGCTGGTCTACGGCGAACACCCCACCCGGGGAGCGGAATGGATCGCCCGCACCATGCGCACGGTGTACGAGACCAGCAACGAGGCCCATGACCATATCCGCAGGGTGAACGTGAACTGCGCACCGCTCTCGGTGGAGGATTTCCGCCTCCTGCAGCAGGAAGGCATCGGCACCTATCAGTGTTTCCAGGAAACGTATCACCGCCCCACTTACGAGGCCATGCACCTGCGCGGGCCCAAGGCCGACTACCTGTGGCGTCTGCACGCCCTGCACCGGGCCATGGAGGCGGGAATAGAGGATGTGGGCATGGGGCCCCTGCTCGGGCTGTACGATCCCGACTTCGAGGTGCTGGCCACGCTCATGCATGCCGCCCGGCTCGAGGCGGACTGCGGCGTGGGACCGCACACGGTATCGTTTCCCCGGCTGGAACCCGCCCTGGGTGCCGAGGTGGCAAGCCGCCCCCCGCACCATCTGTCCGACGAACACTTCACCCGCATTGTTGCCGTCCTGCGCCTTGCCCTGCCCTACACCGGCCTCATCCTTTCCACGCGGGAATCCGAAGCCCTGCGCACCAGGCTCATCGAGGTAGGGGTTTCGCAGATTTCCGCTGCCTCGCGCACCTATCCCGGCGGCTATGCGGATGCGGAACAGCAGCAACCAGACGACACAACGCAATGCCACGGTCGTCCGGACGCCCAGCAGTTCGCCACGGGCGACCATCGGTCCCTGGACGCCGTGGTGCACGACATCGTGCAGAACCACGGGTACCTGCCCTCATGGTGCACGGCATGCTACCGCGCCGGGCGCACCGGCGAGCACTTCATGGATCTGGCCAAGACGGGCGGCATACAGAAGTTCTGCCACCCCAATTCGCTGCTGACCTTTCAGGAATATCTTCTGGATTATGCAAGCCCGGAGACCCGTGCCGCAGGAAACGCGCTGATAGAACGCGAACTGGCCGCCATGCCCGAATCCCGATGCGCCAGGGTAGCCGCGTTGCTGGGCCGGATTCAAAACGGCGAGCGCGATCTCTACCTGTAGCCGGGCATCACGCCGCCGCGTCCAGATCCTTTCCCGCCAGTTCGTCAATTTCCAGCGGATCGCTGGCCGAGCTGTTGCGGACGAGCCCAAGGGCATCCTTGGCGCACTGGAACCGACAGACACCGCACCCCATGCAGGCATCGGCATTGATCACGGGTGCGCCGTCCCGCATTTCGATGGCTTTGAAGGGACACTTCTTGGCGCACAGTCCGCACCCCACACAGGCCTTCTCGTCCACCACCGCCACATAGCCGGAGGATTCCAGCATGGGAACCCCGTTGACATGGGCCTGCATCGCCCCGCAGCAGCAGGAGCAGCAGTTGCAGATGGCATAGTAGCGGCCCAGCATGGCTTCCTTGAAAAAGGCGTGCGTCACGTGGCCGCGCCTGTTCTCCGCCTCCACAATGGCAATGGCCTCGTCCGTGGTCACGCGCCGGGCGTTGTCGGCGTGGTTGCTCTCCAGAAAGGCCACGAACGGCTCGCCCACGATGAGACAGACATCTATGGGCATGCACGGGCTCTCGCTGTTCACGCGGCACGGGCAGTCGAACACCGCAATATGGTCAGGGTTCTCAAGGATGATGTCCTTGGCCGAGGAATAGGGAAGCACCTTTTCAAGATTGGGCAACGCGATGTTCCGCCGCACGCTGATCAGCTTGCGGGCGGCCTCGGTACGCAGCACCTTGCCGTGATAGGTATCGGCAAAACCGCCGGTCCCCTTCGGGCGGGCAAAGGCTCCGGGCTCCCACAGGCCCAGACGCTCCGCCACCCAGCAGAGCGGGTCGCACAGATACTTGGCCAGGGGGTGATGCCCCTTGCCCACGCCTATATAGAAGTACGGAAAACGCAGATACAGATAGCCATGCAGGAACTCGACAAAGGAGTAGTCCTCCTTCCTGCGAAAGGCATGATAGAAGCGGACGGTGGCGGGGTCGGCGAAGCGCTCCAGCACACGTTCGAAGATGGACATGGTGCATATCTCCTTTCGTTGTGTGTGGTCCCGTAACGCGGACGAAAGGCATGCACGGATTGCATAGCAGTTTTCCGGCGACGAGTGCAAGCCTCGCCGTATCCGGAAGTAGTGCTGCAGAATGGGATAGCGGCCTCAGGTCACTGCAGCTACGCCCCTCTCCTGTACCCGTGCGGGAAGGTTGCATCATACAGCTTGGAAAACCGTGCGGAGCCATCCTCGCCGGGCAGCACCAGAAAGACTGTCTGCCTGTTCAGGCCGTATGCGCGCACGGCGTCACACAGTCCGCCTACCGTGGTATGCACGATCCGCTGCTCGGGCCAGCCCACCCGGTAGGCCGCGATGACGGGCACCGCGTCCTCAAGACCGCCCGCCCGCAGTTCGTCAACAAGGCCCTGCGGATTGGCGGCGGAAAGATAAATCGCCATGGCGCAACGATGCCGCGCCATGGTGCGCAGCCGCTCGGCCTCGGGCACCGGGGTGCGTCCCTCCATGCGGGTGATGATGAAAGACTGGGAGACATCGGGCACGGTCAACGATGTCGCGGTGGCCGCCGCCGCGGCAAACCCTGCGGAAACACCGGGGACAACCCCGTACCGGACGCCCTCGGCATCCAGCAGGAACATCTGCTCACGGATGGCTCCATACAGGGAGGGATCACCGGTATGCACCCGGGCCACCCTGCCGCCGGACGAGACGGTCCGCATGATGCACGCGTGCGTCTCCTCCAGATTGAGCGGTGCGGAATCGACAACCTCGGCCCCTGGCCGGGCCTGATCCACAATGGCCCGCGGCACAAGCGACCCCGCGTAGAGCACAAGGTCCGCCTCGGCAATCAGCCGTTGCCCCTTCACCGTAATCAGCTCCGGGTCACCGGGGCCCGCTCCCACAAACCATACCGTCGGTTCCCCCACCGGTTCACCCGCCGGGGCCTGCGTATTCCCTTCAGCAGCCGCTTCTGCGGCCACGCTCTTATTCGCCTGCATGCAGTGTCCTGATATATGTTTCAAGCAGCCTGTCGATGGTGCCGTCCTGATGCATGGTCCGCAACGCGGCATCCAGCTTCTCGCGGGCATCGGAAAGATTCCGGGCACGCGAAAGAGCCAGATAGGTGGGAACAACGTCCAATTCCGGCGCAAGTTCCACGATCCCCCCTCCGGCCTTCAGCCGTTCCGCCATGGCCAGAGCGACGTACCGCTCGGAAACGACGGCCTCGACCTTGCCGTCCAGCAGGGCCTGCAAGGTTTCCTCGACAGAATAGTATTCCTGAACGCGCCTGAATCTGCCTTCCGCGAGCAGGCGGTTCATGGTCGGGCCATAGCTGAAGCCCATGACCACGCCCAGCGAATGGCCGAACAGCGAGCCGATGTCGCCACTCCAATCGATGTGCGCGTCGGCCCGCGTATACAGGACAATATGCTCGTCGTACAGCGGAACCGTGCAGAATTCGAGATCCCTGTCCCGTTCCTCGGTCCTGTAGATGCTGCCTATGCCGTCAACCACGCCCTGCCTGACCAGATGCCCGGCACGCCCCCAGGGCAGGATCCTGAGGTCGCCCGCATACCCGGCCCGGTGCAGGGCCTCGGCAACCACATCCACCGCGATGCCGGTGATACCATACGGGGTTCCGGAATCGGCATAGGAATGCGGAGGATAATCGGCAAACCCGAGGTTCAGGAGCTCCCCTCTGACCTGTCCGGGCAGGACCAGCAGAAGGCTCAGCAGGCACAGCCAGAGGGTGCGTTGCATCAGGCGCCTCCCGGCTTGTCGGCCGCAAGCACGAAAACGGGGTTCAGCCCCTCAAGCCGGACGTCACCCGCAAGGGGCGTGGCACAGGAAGACTGAATCATGGTGATATCCACGTTCCATCCCAGCGCATCCAGCTTGTTCCGGGCCCGTTCAAGGGTTCCCAGCAGCACGCAGTGAATGACCATGCGACCTCCCGGACGCATGCGGGAGCACACCACATCAAGCAGGCTGGCATCCTTGCCAAGGCCTCCGCCGATGAAAATCTTGTCCGGATCAGGCAGGTCTCGCAGGCAGTCAGGCAACGTCCCGTGAACCACCTCAAGTCCGATGGCTCCGAAACGCCTGCGGTTTTCCCTGATCATGCCGACCCGGCTGCCATTGCGCTCCACGGCAAAGACTTCGCCCCGGGACAGCAGGGAGGACGCCTCGATACCCACAGAACCGCACCCGGCACCCAGATCCCAGAGGACATCACCGGGGGTGAGCCGCAGCGAGGCAATGCCCGCGGCGCGCAGGGGCCATTTGGTGATGAGCCCCCGGTCCGACTGGAAGAGATCGTCGGGCAGCCCCAGAGACAACGGGTGCTCCGGTTTGCCGGACCGTTCAAGCAGCACGAGGTTCAGACGCGAAAAGCTGCGGGCAGCGGCCCTGGCCAGAGGATACCGGTCAAACCGTTCCTCATCGCCCCCCAGATTCTCGAACACCCACATGGCAAACCATTCGGCTCCCCGGTCCAGCAGACGCTGGGCAATGGCAGCCGGAATGTTCTTCTCATCCGTCAGCACCGCGACCCAGTCATTGTGGCACAGGGCATTGAACAGGGGACGGAAATCGTCCCTGCCGTGCAGGGACACGCTGGCCACGTCCTGCCACGGCACCTTGGCCCGCGCGCATGCGGCCTGCAGCGATGTGATGTTGGGATAGAAATGCACGCCATCCGGTCCGAACTCGTCCACAAGACGCGCACCGATGCCGTAGAAAAGCGGGTCGCCGTCCGCAAGCACCACCACATCCCTGCCTGCACCTTCGTGCCCGGCAATGGCGGAAAAGACGTCCTCAAGAGGAGACACGATGGGAAGCCTGAGAGCGGGATGCCCCTCAAACAGCGCCAGCTGTCGCTTGCCGCCAACCAGCACCTCGGCACCGTCTATGATCCCCGCGTGCAAATCCGGCAGGGCCTCCGTATCCACTCCCAGACCGACTATCTGAATGGGCATGCGTACTGGTCCTCCGTCACTCTACAGTGTGTTCCGAACGGTCGCGCACCACGCACAGCTGTCTGCCGTCGAAGTCAAACAGGTGTACCGTAACGGCAACGCCGCTTCCCGTCCACGCGCGTGCGGCACAAAGCGCCCTTCTGGTAAGGGCCTCCAAAATATCACCGAGACACGGCAACGGTTCAATGATTTCCAGAACCTGCCGTGCGGTATTGGCCTCGGCCACGCTCACAAGGACCGCCTCGGGCGCCCCTGCCTCACGGCACCATTCCGAGAGCAGCGGGAAATCGATGGGCACGGTCTGGGCATGCGTGTAGGCATGGCCCTGCGCCAGCTTGACCAGCTTGCCGAAGAAACAGGCCCATGCAACCTGCTCAAACCCCTTTGCCACGGCCTGCTCAAGGGAAAAGGCCACAAAATCGGCCGCCTGTACAAAGGCCAGCTCCGGCCAGTCTGCATACTGGCCCATGAGCAGCCGTTCACTGCGCCGCCCCGTGGAGAGCCCCACGGCCGTGCAGCCTGCCGCCCGGGCCACGTCCATGCCCTGTGCGATGGTTGCCTTCCACGAACTGTGGCTGAACGGCCTGACGGTTCCACGGGTACCGAGGATGGAAATGCCTCCCAGAATGCCCAGCCGCCCATTCATGGTTCGTTGCGCCCGGGCCACCCCGTCCGGCACCACAATGCGCACCGCAACGCCCCCCGCATAGCCGCAGGCGGCACATACCTCGCGCACCCCGGCCTCGATCTGGCGTCTGGGCTGGGGATTGATGGCCGCCTCCCCGACGGGCACGGGCAATCCCGGCAGGGTCACGCGCCCCACGCCTTCACCGCCGTCCAGCGAGAAGCCCGACGGTGTCAGACACACATGCGCCTCTATCAACGCACCGTGCGTTGCATCCGGGTCATCGCCACCATCCTTGATCACCGCTCCCACCACCAGAAGGCCGTCCGGAGCGGGCGCACATCCGGCAACAGGCACCGTCAGACGCCGCACCGGTTCTCCCGGTTCCGGCGGAAAAGGCGGCAGCGGCACCTCAATGGACGATCCGCACGGCATGCCGAGCAGCAGGCTCAACGCGGCGCAGGCCGCCGCAGTGGCCGCCGTCCCAGTAGTAAACCCTTCACGCAGGGTACCTCTGTCCCGAGTCTGCCCGGTCTCGTTCACGGTCTGTTCTCCCATGAATGCTCCGGCTACCGCTGCAGGACATGCCGGGCGGCATGACGCTGCACGGCCTGCTGGCCGGAAATACCCACCCAGATGGCGAAGATGGCCATGCAGGCGCCCAAAAGGCCCAGCGGACCCGTGGGCCGGTCAAAGAGCAGGATATCCCAGATAAAGGAAAGCGTGGGCTGAATAAGCATCAGGAGCCCGGCGACGGCGGCGGGCAATTTGGGCAGGGCCGAGGACAGAAGCACCCAGCCGAGCCCCTGACAGAGCAGCCCGTAGGCGACAAGATACCCGGCATCGGCCATGGTGGGAATGGCGAAGGAAACATCGTGGAACTGGCTGGAGACCCCGCTGAACAGGGCCGTCGCCAACGATATCAGCGCCATGTTCATGATGAGCGGCAGCCTGCCCTCCACTCCCTGGGAACGCCGCAGGGTAAGGATGTAGCAGGCGTAGAACACGGCGGTAAGCAGGCCCAGCAGCACGCCGGGAATGGTGCCTTCCGGCAGGCTTCGCGCATCCATGCCCAGCAGCAGCCACAGGCCGCCCATGGCCAAGGGCAGGGCCATGATCAGACGCAGGGAAAGACGCTCGCGATAGACCACGGCCCCCATGAACGCCAGAATGAACACCTGAAAATTCCCGAGAATGGTCGCCAGCCCCGGTCCGATATAAAGTATGGAGCGGTGCCATGCCTCGAGGTCCAGCACGAAGAAGAGCCCGGCAACCAGCACCATGCCCCAGATGCCGCGCTTGACGCGGAACCGCTCGCCACGTCCCAGCGCGATGAGCAGCAGGGCCATGCCGCCGAAGAACACCCGGTAAAAGACGGAGGTGCTGGCCCCCACGTCCACAAGCTTCACGAAAACGCCGGCAAAGCTGATCATGGTACCGCCCGCCAGCACCCGCAGCAGCGGGCCCAGAGGCAGGCCGGAGGAAAGGGATTGGGAGGAGGAAGTCATCGGAAACCCATCATGAATAGAGGACGATCAACAATGAAAGACACCATGCCAGTCGACACGCCCGGCAGCATGGGCAGCCGGGCCTGACAGAAAACAGGGAAACAGCACTCGTGCTACAGGGCGCCGGCCTTCAGCAGGGCTTCGCGGGCTTCTTCATGGCGTCCGCGCACCTCGAGCGCCCGGGCCAGCTCCAGCCATGCGGACTTCATGTCCGGCCGCAGGGCCGCTGCCTGCCGGGCAAGCACCTCCGCAATCTCCGGGTCCTCACCTGCATCGAGGTAGAGCCTGGCCATGAGCTGCAGGGCAAGGGCATCCTGCGGGTTATGGATAAGCGCCTGATGCAGGCACTCCCGCGCCTCGTCCATGCGGCCCTGCCGCATGCTCAGCCGGGCGAGATGACGCTGCACCAGCGCCTGGTTCTCTTCCAGCCGTGCAGCCCGGTTGTAGTACTGCCGGGCGATGCTGTATTTCTTGTCCCCCTCGGACAGCTGTCCCAGACGGATAAGCGCGAAGAAATGGTTCGGGTCCAGTTTGAGGCACTTGCGGTAGAACTCCCGCGCAGGCTTGATCTCGCCCATGGTATGACACACGTTGCCGAGGTTGTAGAGCGCCATGACGTCCTTGCGGTTGCGTCTGAGCGCCTCCTCGAACTGCTTCCGGGCCTCCTGAGGCTTGCCGAGGCCCGCGTAGCAGACGCCGAGGGAATTCCAGGCCATGGTGTTGCCCTCGTCAGCCAGCAGGGCACGCTTGTACTCCTCAATGGCCTCAAAGGTGTCCCCGCGGGAATAGAGCTTGTCGGCACTGATGTTGAGAGCCAGCGAATCCATGACCCCGACGCGGGGCTTGGGACAGAGCATGGCGTACTCCAGCGCCTTGAGGCAATTCTCCAGGCTGTCCGCCCTGCGGTACTTGAGGAAGGGATGGCAGGCCACCCCCACCGCCGCCTCGATGTGCAGCTTGGCGTCTAGGGTCTCGCAGAGGAAGGTATAGCGCTCGCGCATCTCCTCAGACGTGACGTCTGCATGAAAATAGATGAGGGAATTCAGACCGTAGCGCCCGCCAAGGGCGTCCGGGCCAAGGATGTTCCGGCAGACCTCGGCCGATTCGGCCACCATCTGTTCCACATGCGTGCTCCGGCTGCCGTGGGCCTTGTCCACACCGGTAAGCCGGACAAGCGCCAGAGCGAAGGTATCCGCCTGTTCCCGCTCCCGGCTGAACTTGGCCAGGAAATCCCTGTGCCGGTACAGCCCGGTAATGGGGTCCAGATGCGCCTCCTCACCCTCGGGCAGGGTGGACATGCCCTTCTCCTCGGGCATCAGGGTAATGCGGTCACCCGGCTCTATGGCCCACGTGGGGTCGCCCAGATGCATCACTTCGGCAAGGGACTGGGTCTCGCGGATTTCCATGAGCACGACCTCCCCCTTGTACATGGGGGCCTTGGGGCCGGAACCGCCGTTCTCGCCGTTGGCAATGCGGTTCGAATCATAGTCCGTGGACCACACGGAATACCGGCCGCCCTCGCGCGCGCCCATGGAACGGCCAAGGCTTACCATCACCCGGCTCATGGGCATGGTCTCCAGAACCTTGCCCCCTTCCACGAGGATGCGGTTGAAGCCCATCACGTATTCCATGGCCTCGCCCACATTCCGCTCCCCGGCGATACCCGAGGCAATGCGGGCCTTGCGCAACAGCAGGCGGGCCTGCTCGCTCACCGCCCGTTCGAAGAGGTAGCCTTCAAAATCCTGCGGATACGTGGCGTACCCGCCGCTGGCGTGCACCCCCACACGGTCCTCGGTCAGCTCGTGTACCAGCCGCACATCGCGCAGTTCGCGCACGGCGTCCTTGGCGATCCTGCGGCAGGCCGTGGTGGTGCCGCCGGGAATGAACATGGCGAATTCGTAATCCCCGGTGCGGGCCACCAGAGCGGATTCCGGCGCACAGGCAGCCAGGGTTTCCGCAAGCTTCAGGGCCAGTTCGTCGGCGAACAGGTAGCCGTAGTCGCGGATGACGTTCTTCATGGATTCAAAGGCGAAGACGACCATGCCCATGCAGGCATGGTAGCCCCCCTCGACAGCAGAGGCGTTGATGTCGCAACAGCCGTCGCCCGCAGGCCGGAAACACTCGCGAATGAGCTCCACCTCGCGGCAGACGGCCTGTTTGAGATACTGGCGGGAGAAAAGACCGGTCGTCGGATCCGTGATGCTCATCTTGTACAGCTGCAGCTTTTCCAGCGCCAGCTCGCCCAGCCCCGTGTACAGGGGCATCATGGTCTTGCGGGCCCGCATGGTCACCCCGCGGGCCACGAACACGCCCAGCAGTTCTCCCCGAAAGATGAGCGGCAGCAGCAGCTTCCTGTCCTGCTGGTCCCACACGGGTTCCGCGCTCTGCCGTCCCTTGGGGAAATAGAGGCTGTAGGATTTGAAGGGGAGAAAGCGGCTGACGGCGTCGGCAAGGAGATGGTCGTAGGTGATGAGATCGTGCCGGGTCAGACGGGTCCGGGTGCCGGTGAAAATATCCTGTTGCGCCTTCATGCTGCACCTATACATCCTGACCGTGGGAATGGGAAGCCCCGACGCGCGTGGATGAAGGCACGCGGCTGCTTGCATCGCCCCTGACGATGGGGTAGCAATGGGCATGCCCCGTTGCTGACGGCCCTCCGGAAGCACCACCCTTTTCACAGCAGGAGCCCCCATGACAGCCGACCCTGTCCTCAACGCCATCCGGGACCGCCGCAGCATCCGCAAGTACACCGGCGACCCCGTTTCCGACGACGCGGTCCGCGCCATTCTGGAAGCCGGCCGCTGGGCCCCCAGCGGCATGAACAACCAGCCGTTCCGCTTTCTGGTGCTGCGCAAGAGTGATCCGCGTTTCGAGGCCCTTGCGGGCCTGACCAAGTACACGCACATTGTCAGAGGATGCGACGCCATGATTGCCCTCTTCCTCGACAAAAAGGCCACCTATCACGAGCAGAAGGACCACCAGTCCGCCGGTGGGTGCGTGCAGAGCATGATGCTCGCGGCGCATGCCATGGGCCTCGGCACGGTCTGGCTCGGCCAGATGATGAACAACGCGCCGCAGGTGCTGGAGGCTCTGAAACTCGCCGGGGACGACTACGAATTCATCACCGTGCTCACCGTGGGCCATCCGGCCGAACCGGGCACGGCCAACCGCAAACCGCTTGAAGAATACATGCTGGAGGCTTTCTGATGCAGGTCCACTCCCTTCCTCTTGGTCCGCTTGATACCAACTGCCACCTCGCCTGGCACAATGGCCTTGCCGTGGTCATCGATCCCGGCGGCGATCCGGCCCCCGTGGTGGACTTCCTGCAGGCAAACAACCTCACGCTGACCCATATCCTGAACACGCACCTGCACTTCGACCATATTTACGGCAACCAGGCCCTGCACGACGCCACCGGCGCTCCCATTCTGGCCTGCCCCAAGGATGCCTACCTGCTGGACTCCGAGCTCGGCTCCGGCGGCATGTGGGGGTTCCCCAAGGTCGTCCCCTTCATGTACGAACACATTGATGAGGGAGAGTACACCTTCATGGGCCTCCCCTGCACGGTGCTGCACACCCCGGGGCACTCGCCGGGCAGCATCTCGTTCTATTTCCCCGAGGCGGCCACGGTGTTCGTGGGCGATCTGCTCTTCTACCGCTCCATCGGGCGCACGGACTTCCCGGGCGGCAGCATGGAAGCTCTGGCAGCCTCGGTCACCCGGAAGATCTTCACGCTTCCCCCGGAGACCGTCGTGTACTCGGGCCACGGCCTGAAAACCTCGGTGGGCGATGAAGCCCTGAACAATCCCTATCTCACGGAATTCGTACGATAGGCAGGCGAAGCATGGACAGCAGCGCACCCGTTCTCCCCATCGACCTGCGCACCAAGTGCTGAGGGGTGAGCATGGAGATAAGTTGGTATCTCCGATTCCACAGGGGAAACAGCATCGTCTTCCTCGTGGGCCCCGCTGCGCAGGGGCAGGTTGAACACGCCCTGTTCATAGAAACGGGATGGACACTGGACATCACCCCCTGCGAGGGAGGCCTGCGCGCCGAGATGCACCGCAAGGTTCCACGCCCCATGCAGCCCAGAGGAGAAACCTCATGACGCACGCCCCCAGCCCTGCGGACATACCCCGGTCGCCGGGAATCGTGGCGCTCTCCTGCAGTCCGCGAGCAGGCGGCAACAGCGACCATGCCGCACGACTGTTCATCGACGGCGTGGAGGATGCCGGAGGCACGGCCTCGCTGGTGATGCTGCGTCACCATGACGTGCGCCACTGCGTCTCCTGCCAGCGCTGCGAGAAGGATCCTTCCCGAGGCTGTTTTCTGGCCGGGCTCGACCAGAGCGACGGACTCTTCCACCTGCTGCTTACCGCACCGGTGCTGTTCTTTGCCGCGCCGGTCTACTTCTACCATCTGCCCTCGCACTTCAAGGCCTTCATCGACCGCTGCCAGTGCTTCTGGATGCGCTATCAGGCGGGAGACACCGAAATGCACGGCCTGCCCCAGCGCAAGGCGTTCCTGACCATGATGGGCGCACGCCCGCGCGGGGAAAAACTCTTCGAGGGCAGCATCCTGACCCTGAAGTGCTTCCTGCAGCCCTTCCACTTCACCCTGGAGCCGCCACTGCTTTTGTACGGCATGGACGGGCCGCACGACGTGGTGAACAATGCCGAGGCCCGCGACAGCCTTCTGTCCATGGGACGGACCGCGCAGGCCGCCCTTCTGGAACAGCTGGCCGGCCCCCCGGCCCGGTAACGCACACCCTGCATGGCCACGTTCATCCGTCATCTGTGGCAGCGCATCCGGCACGAGGCCGGACTCGACATCACCCGCTGCGCCCTCTGCGCACAGCCCTGCCCCGTTCTCGGAACGCCTGCCCCCCCGCACACGCCCCCAGCATGCCCCGACTGCCTCGCGGCACTGCGCCCGAGAACGGGCGGATACTGCCTGCACTGCGGCGAGCTCTTTGCGGACGAAGCCCTGCCCTGCGCCCCGTGCGCCGCCTGCCT
>QKEJ01000035.1 GCA_003252375.1 Halodesulfovibrio sp. | reverse complement strand
AAACATTCCTCACCCGTCATGTGATAGGCTTCCTCCACCCCTTCGATGGCGGCGATGGCCTGCCCCACTTCAGGGGCCAGCCGATGCGGATTGATCTTCACACTTACGAAGGCCGAAAGCGGCAACCCCAACGCCGCCGGTTCCACCTGCACGGAATAGCCGCGGATGATGCCGCGCTCCTCCATCTTGCGGATGCGCTCGAACACGGCCGATGTTGTCATGCCCAGCTGTCGCGCGATCTCCGCGTTGGAGATCCGGGCATTTTCCTGAAGGATTGTCAGTATCCGACGATTTTTTTCGTCGATCTGAATCTTTGATTGCGCCTTGGGCGGCATTTTCTGGCTCATATCCACGTCAGATAGGCACAACCGGACCAAAGGTCAAGACGGACGGGGCGTGCCCCCGGTATCCCCCTGCTTTCGCTTGCCTGCACGGTCTGTTCATGGTAGCCGCAAGCATGTTCGATCTTGATCTCGCAAACGCCGTGCGGAAACTCTCCGTCGCCTTCGTACCCATGCTCCTCGGCATGGTCTGCCATGAAGTGGCGCACGGATGGGTCGCCTACAAGAACGGGGACCCCACGGCCCGCAATCTGGGCCGCCTAACCCTGAATCCGCTCCCGCATATCGACCCCATGGGAACACTCATGTTCGTCCTTACTGCGCTGGCCAGCCCGTTCATCATCGGCTGGGCCAAGCCGGTTCCGGTGAACCCACGATATTTCAAGGATCCGCGCCGGGGCATGATGCTCGTGTCCGTTGCGGGCCCCGCTACCAACTTCCTGCTCGCCATCCTGTTCGCCATCGGCTTTCGCCTTGCCGCATCCGGGATGGGCAGCCCCGGGACCACGCAGGAATTCCTGCTTGCCATGTGCCGAGCCGGGGTCTGGATCAACCTTGCCCTGTGCTGGTTCAACCTGATGCCGGTTCCGCCGCTGGACGGCAGCAAGATCGTGGCCGGCATCCTTCCGCCCCACCTTGCCTACAAGTACCTGAGCATTGAACGGTACGGACTTATTATTGTCATGATTCTGCTGGCTTCCGGACTGCTGGGCATGGTTGTCTGGCCGCTCATGGAACTGTCAGCCGACCTGATATCCGCTCTCATCGGCATCCGCTGATGCCACTCTTCCGGAGGATTCATAGATGACTCGACAGCGCACTGTATCCGGCATGCGGCCCACCGGGCCCCTGCACCTTGGCCACTATTTTGGCGTCATCAAGAACTGGGTCGACATGCAGAAGGAGATGGAATGCTTCTTCTTCGTTGCCGACTGGCACGCCCTGACCAGCGATTACGCGGAACCCGCCCGCATCAAGGAATTCGTTCCCGAGCTGGTAAAGGACTGGGTTGCTTCCGGCCTCAATCCGGAAGAATGCACCATCTTCCAGCAGTCGCTGGTCAAGGAACACGCCGAGCTGAACCTGCTCTTCGGCATGATCACGCCCCTGGGCTGGCTGGAACGCTGCCCCACCTACAAGGAACAGCGCGACCAGATCACCAACAAGGACCTGAGCAACTTCGGCTTCCTCGGATACCCCGTGCTCATGGCCACCGACATCCTCATGTACCGTCCCCAGTGGGTTCCGGTTGGACAGGACCAGCTGCCGCACGTGGAAATGACCCGCGAAATCGGCCGCCGCTTCAACTTCCTGTACAACACCGAGTTCTTCCCCGAGCCGCAAGCCAAGCTGACCCCGGAAGCCAAGCTCCCCGGACTGGACGGCCGCAAGATGTCCAAGAGTTACAACAACTCCATCTACCTGCGTGAATCCATGGAAGACATCACCCCCAAGGTGCGCGGCATGCTCACCGACCAGAACCGTCTGCGCAAGACCGATGCGGGCGACCCCAAGGTCTGCAACCTCTTCCCCTACCATGTGCTCATGACCGACGAGAGCACGCAGGCGGAAATCTGTGAGGGCTGTACCAGCGCCTCCCTCGGCTGCGTGGACTGCAAGAAGATCCTGCTCACCTCGCTGGAGCGCTTCCTTGGGCCCATCCAGGAACGCCGCCGTGAACTGGACGCCAAGCCCAAGCTTGTGCAGGAAATCATCCACAATGGCACCGAACGGGCCCGCGTGGAAGCGCAGAAGACCATGGAGGGCGTGCGCAAGCACTTCCACTTCGACTTCTAGGCTGCCCCCGCAGCCTTGTGATAATTGCCGCATGTCGGGGGACACGTCTGTCTCCCGACATGTCTGTTTTCAGCGCCCGAACGGCGCTCTGGCCCGCCTGACAGCACCGCCCCGAAGGCCCGCCATACCTCTCTGACAACCGGAGCCGTCATGATCAAGCGCAGCCCCACTGCCCCCCAGGCTGATCCCGCAGCCGAAGAAACCCAGGCATTCCTCGACAGCCTGCCCGAAATCAAGCCCGGCGAATCCTTCCAGTTCGCCTGCCATCCCAAGGTTGCCTGCTTCAACGCCTGCTGCCGCGATCTGAACATGCCGCTGGCTCCCTATGACGTCCTGCGCCTCCGTCAGGAACTGGACATGAACAGCGAGGAATTCATCGGCTATCACACCACCGTGGGCCAGTATCCCAACGGGTATCCGGTGCTGCACCTGAAGATGGACGCCAGCCCGGACCGGGCCTGCTCCTTCCTCACCCCGGCGGGCTGCTCGGTCTATCCGGGCCGTTCTGCCGCCTGCCGCACCTATCCCCTCGGCAGGGCCACCCGCGAGGATGACAACGGCACCCTCGTGGAGCAGTATTTTCTGGTGCAGGAGCCGCACTGTCTGGGCTTTAACGAGAAGAGTCAGTGGACCACGGACACCTGGTTGCAGGATCAGGAGCTCGTGGAATACAATCGCATGAACGACCGGTACATGCACCTCATGGCCATGCAGCAGCGCACGGGCTATCCGCTGGCGCAGAAGCACGCCACGCTCTGCATCCTGGCATTCTACCAGCTGGACCGCTTTGCCGGGTTCCTGGAGAGCATGCGGGTGCTGGACCGGCTGGTCCTCAGCGACGAGGAAAAGCAGGCCATCATGGAAGATGAGACAGCCCGGCTGGAGTTCGCCTTCGACTGGATCGAACTTGTCCTCTACGGCAGCAACGCACGCCTGACCATCAAGGAGTAAGCCATGCCCGAAAACGGCATGCCCGACCATCTTGTGCCGGACCATCCGGCCGTATTCCGTGCCGACCGCTGGAGCGAACTGGCCGACACCCTGCGCAGACAAAACGGAAAGCGCATCGTGTTCACCAACGGCTGTTACGACCTCCTGCACCCGGGCCATGTGGACCTGCTGGCCCGCGCCCGTGCGCAGGGCGATCTGCTCGTGCTGGGGCTGAACAGCGACGCCTCGGTTCGCAGCCTGGGCAAGGGAACGGACCGGCCGGTCAACCCCTTCCCCGTGCGGGCCTTTGTGCTGGCCCACCTTGCCAGCGTGGATTTTGTGGTGGAGTTCAACGAGTCCACCCCCTACGAGCTCATCCGGACCATTCGCCCGCATGTGCTGGTCAAGGGCGGTGACTGGTCCGTGGACACCATCGTCGGGCGGGACATCGTGGAGGCGGACGGCGGCACGGTGCTCAGCCTGCCGCTGCTCGGCGGATTCTCCACCACCGCCCTGCTGAAGACCATTCGCAGCCACTCCGGCGAATAGCCGGGCCGTCAGTTCCGAATTGCAAAAGAGCCGAAGCCCCCGTCAGACGATCTGGCGGGGGCTTCAACATGCCTAGGAAGAAAATTATCGCTAGTTGAGGATGTAGCGCATGGGGTTCACACAGACCCCGTTGATGCGTACCTCGTAATGCAGGTGCGGTCCCGTGGAGCGACCGGTGTTGCCGATGTAGCCGACGAGTTCACCACGGGTGACGCTCTGGCCTTCCTTGACCACGAAGCGCTGCATGTGGGCAAAGCGGGTCATGATGCCGTCGCCGTGGCTCAGCACCACAGAATTGCCGTAGCCGCCGTCCACGCCGCAGAAGGAGACAACGCCCTTGGCGGTGGCATAGATGGGGGTACCCCGGCGGTTGGTGATGTCGATGCCCTTGTGGAACTCACGACGCCCGGTAAAGGGCGAACGGCGCATGCCGAAGGGGGAGGATATCCAGCCCTCGGTGGGCCATATGGACGGGGTGGACGCGAGAAGCTCGCGGTTTTCGCGGAAACGCTGCATCAGCTCCTGCTGCTGCACTTCCTCCAGCCGCACGTCGGTGTTCAGCTGGTTGAGGAAGCTGTGCATCTTGCGGGCAAGCAGTTCCTGACGGTGGATGGGCAGATAGCTTTCGGAGAAATCCTTGGGCCGGGAGCCGCCGATGGCGGAGGCCGTGTCGCCCTGATCCTTGTCGAGGTTGATCATGACGCGGAGCTTGGAGTCGAACTGCTGGACACGCTGCAGGTCATTCTGCACGTTCTTCAGCTTGTTGGCCATGCTCAGGATCTGGTTGTTCTGTTCTTCCACCGTCTTCTCGGCCAGCGCGTACTCCTGATGCAATTTCCGGTATCCGGAATAATATTGCCAGAACACGACATTGCCGGCAGCAAGACCAAAGAACAGGGCGAACATGATGACGCCCATCCAACCACGCAAAAATAACTTTTTGCAGTGTCCTTGATTTTCCTTAAATATTACAATGTGGTACTTGCTAAACAGCATGTTTTCGCTTCGTCCTTCACGGGAATTTTTCAGGAAAACCAGACCGATAGAAACACGGCAACCCTCAAGCAATTCTCCGCTTGTTTACTTTGGATTGCCACCGAGTGTCAAGCCCAACTGCCATCGCGTCAGGGCGTTGAAGACATTCTGACGCAACCCTTTGTTACGCTCCGCAAGGGCCCAGAAGTCGTCCATGATCTCCTTGCGACGCGAATCCGAAGCCGAGGGGCAGGGGTTGTCCCACAGGGGCAGTTCCCATTGCCGGACGCAGCGCCGGATGACCGACTTCTCGACCATGAGCAGCGGCCGGACAACCATGAGCCTGCCGCCGAAAAACGGCTCCTTGATGGACATGCCGCGGACGCTGCCGCCCTCATATAGGTTCATGAAGAACGTGCCCACCAGATCATCCGCATTATGGCCGAACGCAAGGTGCGTCAGATTGTAATCGCGGCAGAGCTCGAAGAGTCGGGTGCGGCGCAGCATGGCGCAATAGAAGCAGGGCGAGTTGTTCCTGTTCTCCGGCGAGTGCCCGCGCGGGCCGTGGTCCGTCACTTCTATATGATAGGGTACCCCGCGCTCCTGCAGCCACGGCACAAGGGGGGCGTGGCTCTGGGTATCAAAACCCGGATTCAGGTGCAGGGCCATGAGCTCGAACGTAAAGGGTACGATCCTGCGGCGGTACAGCAGGGTCTGCATGAGCACCCAGCTGTCCATTCCGCCGGACATGGCCACCCCCACCCGGGCGCCGGGATGAATCATCTCCGTGCCCTGCATGAGCTTTCCGGCGCTGCCGATGCACTGCTTCTGCGCGTAGGTCAGTTTTTCTCGGGACATGACTTTCCTCGTCACTGCAAAATACGGACAGCCCGCAGCATGTCCGGTGGCGGACTCCTACCCTGCATCGCCGCGGTACGCAACCATTCACCGTACCCAACGGCACATCCGCTTGACATGGACTTTGCGCGCGAGTATGCTGCGCAGCTTGCCATATTGCGTCCTTTTCCTTTGTCGGCGTACCCGATACCGTCACAACGTTCCGGAAAGCACAGCTTCCGACAACACGCAGACCGGTTCCGGAAACGATTATCATACGCATCCGACGCGTTGACGCAGTATGGAATGGGGGCAACCCCGCCTTTCCTCGCCCCGCGCGACCCGAAGGACGGTTGTTCCAAAGGCAGATACGGCCGCACACATGATTCTCCAGCATAGGCCCGGACGGTGTTTCCGCCCTGAGGCATGTTGAACATAATGAAACGACGCTTCGTTCTCCTGCTGGCTCTCCTTCTGCTGCTTTCCGGCCTCGGGGTTGGGGTGCATCTTTGGAAACAGCGCGGGGTCTTCATCATCGGAGACCCGTCATGGCCGGGCATGCAGCTCGGAAGCCTGACGCGCATCGAGCTGAAGACAACCGAGGGATCATACTCCTTCTCCCCCGATCATGACGCATGGTATGCAGACCCCGGCAACGGCGGGCCTCGCGTCCTTGCCAGCACGGAACGGCTGCAGGCCCTGCTCGACACTATCGGGCAGAAGCCGCCGATAGCCCATGTTGCCAGATTTTCCCGTCGTGAAAAGTCGCAATACGGACTGGACAACGATACCATCAGCCTTACCCTACACGGCAAGACCGTCTGGGGCATCGTGCTGGGCAGCCAGACGGGTGACAACGCGACCATGTACGCCCGCAGCTCCCTGCAAGGCGACCAGATCGTGCAGGTGGACAAGCGGTACACCGAGTTTTTCAACCGGCCCGTTGACTATTTTTATGACCTCAAGCTGACCAGCGCGGCACAGCCGGAAGCCATTGAGCAGGTCAGCGCCGAGGGCCCCGGCGTGGGCGTATGGCAGATCACCCGCAAGGGAGACGGCTTTGTCTTCTCCGCACCGGACCAGCAGATGCGTCATCTTGTGGCACAGGCCAAGGCGGAACTGTACCTGCACACCCTGGCCAATGCACGGGCGCGGGGAGTCATGCCTTCGGGCATGGAAAAACTGCCCCCGCCGCAGCTGAAGCTGGCCATATGGCGCAAGGGCGCCTCCGATCCGGAGACCGTGGCGTTCTATCATAACGGCAACGACGGAAAGACGTTTCTTGCCATTTCTTCCCGCCAGCAATCGACCCTGGTCGTAGAGGCAGGGCTGGAAGAGAAGCTGGCCGTTTCCGCCTTTGCCCTGCGCGAAAAGCCGGTACTTGAAGTGGATCTCGGACAGGTGGAGAGCCAACGGTTCACCCAGCACCGGGACGGCGCGGCGCGCAGCTTTTCGGTGGTCCGCTCCGCCAACGGCTGGCAGGAAGCGTCCGCGCGCAGCGACGTAACCGGACTTGATGTGATCATGTGGCGGCTGGGCTCGCTGCAGTTCGTCGACACGCCACGCAGCTCGGCCCCCGAAGGCGCACGCCTCCTGCTCACGTGGGAGTTGTTCGGCCAGGGCCAGACGCCGCTGGCAACAATATTTTTCCACACCGACCCGCTTTCCGCAGGCCGGTGCTGGGCCCGGGTCCAGGGTGAAGACATCTGGTTCCCGGTGGACAAGCTGCTCCTCAACGACCTGACGAGCAGACTGCCCGCAATGTAACGAACAGAGAGAACAACGGGAACGTCCCGTTCATTTCAATACAAGGAGTCAACCATGGCCCGTATTACCGTAGAAGATTGTCAGAAGCACATCGGCAACCGTTTCCTGCTGGTGCAGATGGCCATCAAGCGTGTGCACCAGTTCCGCGAAGGCTACAAGCCCCTTGTGGACAGCAAGAACAAGGAAGTGGTCACTGCCCTGCGTGAAATCGCAGCCGGCAAGGTTATGCCCGAAAACATGGAATGGTACACTTCCGAAGAACCCGAGACCGCCGAGTAACTGCCTGCCATGAGCCAGCGTGACTACTACGAAGTGCTTGGCGTAGGCCAGGACGCCTCGCAAGACGAAATCAAGAAGGCCTACCGCAAGAAGGCCATGGAGTTCCATCCGGACCGCAATCCGGACAACCCGGAAGCCGAAGCCAAATTCAAGGAAGCGGCCGAGGCGTATGATGTCCTGCGTGACGACGACAAACGCCAGCGCTACGACAGGTTCGGACACGCGGGAGTCAACGGCAACGGATTTGGTGGCGGAGGCGGATTCCACAGCGCAGAGGATATCTTCAGCCAGTTCGGCGACATCTTCGGCGACCTGTTCGGGTTCACCATGGGTGGCGGCTCGCGTGGCCCGCGGGCGCAAGCCGGGGCCGACCTGCGCTACAACCTGACCATCGGGTTCCGTCAGGCCGCCAAGGGCGACGAGGTGACCCTCAAGATTCCCAAGCGCGTCACCTGTACCGAATGCGGCGGCACGGGCGCTGCTCCGGGCACCACGCCGGAGACCTGCTCCCGCTGTAACGGCCACGGCCAGGTCCGCCAGAGCCAGGGGCCCTTCTCCATCTCCATGCCCTGCCACGCCTGCAGCGGTACCGGACAGATCATCTCCTCCCCCTGCCCCAAGTGCCGCGGCGCCGGCATCGTGCAGGAGGTAAAGGAACTTTCCGTACGCATTCCCGCCGGGGTGGACTCCGGCAACAGGCTGCGTCTGCGCGGAGAGGGTGAACCCGGCATCCATGGCGGACCCGCCGGCGACCTGTATGTGGTCATTACCGTGGAGTCGGACAAGACCTTCCGCCGTCACGGGCAGGACCTGATCATCACCCGCGAGATCTCCTTCGTGCAGGCAGCGCTGGGCGACCGCATCGAGGTGCCTACCCTGGACGAGCCCCTCACGGTGGAAATCCCCAAGGGCACCCAGAACGGCGAAGTCTTCCGCATGAACGACTACGGCCTGCCTTCCCTGGGATACGGCGCCAACGGCGACCTTCTGGTCGAAATCGTGGTCACCACGCCCACCAAGCTGAGCAAGCGGCAGGAAGAACTGCTGCGTGAATTTGCCCAGCTGGAAGAAGACAAGCCCATGTCCAAGGCCAAGAACCTGTTCAAGAAAGTCGGTAAGGCCATGGGAGTGGACTAGCATGAGCGGTCAGGATTTTTCCCACATGGACACGGACGGCTCCATCACCATGGTTGATGTGGGCCACAAGGGCGACACCCGTCGCGTAGCCATTGTCCGCAGCATCGTGGAGGTCTCGGCCAGCACGATGGACCTGCTCAAGCGGCAGGCCCTGCCCAAGGGCGACGTGCTCACCACCGCCAAGGTGGCCGGCATACTTGCCGCCAAGCGCACGTGGGAACTCATTCCGCTCTGTCATCCGCTGTTCCTCAGCTACGTGGACGTCCGGTTCACCATAGAGGACACAACCAACTGCATCCACATAGAAGCCGAGGCCCGCACCACAGGCCAGACCGGCGTGGAGATGGAGGCACTCATGGCCGCCCAGACGGCCGCCATGACCATCTACGACATGTGCAAGGCCGTGCAGAAGGACATCATCATCCGAGACTGCCGCCTCGTTTACAAGGCTGGCGGCAAGAGCGGCGAATTTCACAATAACTGAAGGCCTCACGCAACCAGCTGAAATCGTGACAACTCGCCTCGCAAGAGGCGAGTTGTCTTATTTTGTGCCTCAGCCGGGAGGACGATTGTGCATAAGGACACAATCCCGTTCTGTCTGCTCGGTTCTTGCAGCCTACAGAGCTCGGCACGACGTGCCGCATTTCACGTTCCGCAATAAGATTGTGCCACCTGGTGGGGATGGATAGTAGCAAGGCGTGTACTACTGAACACTCGCCCTACCCGCGAAGGATGCCCGCCATCCTCCGGCCCCATTCATCACCGCCAACTCAAGGAGCGTACAATGGCCTCGTACAAGGAAATGCAGGAAGTCTTGATGAAAGAACTGCGGCTGTATCACTACCCCATCGCCGTAAAGTTCTTCTACGACCCCAAGGAGCTCAACGAATTCAAAGACAATGCCCCCGAAATCCATACCCCGCTGAAACCCATGACCTTCTGCCAATGGGAGCTGGGCGCCCGCATGAAGGGACAGATTGTTTACTCCGATCTCCAAGGGCTGGGCTGCAGCAACGCCCTGTACTGTTTCGGCTGGAAGGAACTGGACGACGGAGAGATCAAGGGCCACGCCAAGTACACCCGTGACCTTGCCCAAGCCGAAACTTTCGTGAAATCCAAATCCCGTCTTCCTTCAGGCATGCTCGGCATCGCCGTGGCCCCCCTTGGGAGCATTGACGGTCTGTTCACCCCTGACACAGTCCACTTCTACTGCGACAACATGCAGGCATACCACTTGGCCGTCGATTACATGGCCGCCACTGACACCCACCCACTCAGACCCAGCATCACCATGAACTCCTCAGCCTGTGGCGGTAACGTGTTCAGTTTTGTCGAGCAGGAATTCAACATGCTGCCCGCCTGCTCCGGCAGCTACAATGCTGGCAAGACCGAACGCGGCGAAATCAATGTCATCATTCCCGGCAGCAAGTTCAGCGCCATGTTCGACCGCCTCGCCTACCGCATCGAAGCAGCCAGCAGTTCCATCACTCGCCCCGGAGACGGTTTTCCCGGCGCGGACATCTGCAAGAACTGCCCGCTCATCATCTTCAAAAAAGACGCATAACCCAGACAGCCCCTGCTTCCCGAACCCCGTCTCCTTCCCGAGGCGGGGTTCTTCGTCTCACCCCTTTCTTGTGCCCCGTTCTTGCGCTTTTCCAGCATCAGAGGCACAAGGGTACACCAAGGGCGAAGCCGCCCACCATCCTTTTCCCAGTCCATCGGAGGCCATCATGGAACTCACACTCGTCACCGTCGAGAACCCGGACGAACTGAACCTCGTGTTCGGGCAATCCCATTTCATCAAGACCGTGGAGGACATCCACGAAGCCGTCGTGTGCGCCGTTCCGGGCGCCAAGTTCGGCGTGGCCTTCTGCGAGGCGTCCGGCGACAGGCTCATCCGCTGGAGCGGCACCGACGAGGCCATGATCGATCTCGCCAAAAAGAATGCACAGGCCGTGGGCGCAGGGCACACCTTTTTCCTGTTCATGCGCGACATGTTCCCCATCAACATCAAGAACACCATCATGGCCGTGCCGGAAGTGGTGCGCCTGTTCTGCTGCACCGCCAACCCCCTGCAGGTTGTGGTGGCGGAAACCGGACAGGGTCGCGGCGTCATGGGCGTCATCGACGGTTTCAGCCCCGCAGGTGTGGAGACCGAGGCCGACATTGAAAAGCGCAAGGGATTCCTGCGCATGATCGGTTACAAGGCCTGACGGATACCGCCCATGCAGATTGCATCCATGGCCCAAAGTGCCCTGCGGCAGATGACCTATCCCACCGACCTTGATGCCTTCCGCGCGCTGCGCGACGGACATCTGGGCGGCACCATGCACTGCGCCCGCTATCTGGGCTCCCGCATCCTCTGGGATTGCGCCACGGGCGAGTTCATTTCCGAGCAGGGCATCGCCACCGAGGGACTGGATCACCTTGTGCCGGAGTTCATGCTGATTCAGGAAGGGGCCACCGCTGCCCTAGGCTGCCCTGTGCACATTGACGGCGTGCTCATCCCCGTGCAGAAGGGCAATCCCCACTTCCGCATCTACGACCTGTGCGCCGCCGACAGAAGCACACCGGTCACCCTGTGGCAGCAGATAAACCTTCTGGCGGACATGTTTGCCGTGCTGGACCGCAAGACCATCTACACGCGCCCCGTGCAGTACTTTCACACCGCCAACATGCAGACCGATACGCGCATAGCCCGCTGGCTGAAGACCTGGACCTCCCGTGCGGGCTGCGGCGGCGTCTTCTTCAAGGACACGGAGTTTGTCTACACGCCGAACAGCGAAGCCCAGGGAGCCTGCGAGGTACGGGCACGCGGGCGATAGCCGATTTCTCCTGCCCCCCACCAAGCCAAAAAAAGCCCCGGAATGCGACAAGCATCCCGGGGCCTTCTTTTGGCCGACCATCAAATCCGCAATGTGCGCCCCAGAAATCCGAGACATCCCGCTTTTCCGGTTATCATGGAGCAGACATCTCCCCCGCTGCTAGACTGGCCCATTCATGAACCAGCAACCGGAAGGAGTGCCCCATGCGCCTGCCCAGACAGCTTTCCCGAAGCGTGCCGCCCCTGTGTATCCTGTGGATCCTGTGTTTCGGCGTCATCCTGTTGCCCGCCGTTCCGCAGCAGGCAGACGGCATGCAGCACAAGCGCGTCTTCACCAGCGTGACCACGGATGACGTGAACCGTGCGGCCATGGCCATCAAATTCACCCAGTCCGTCATGCAAAGCCGGAACATGCAGGGCGTGCTCTTTTTCAATGTCTACGGGGTGAATCTGGTCAACGCCAGCAAGCCCTCTCCCGGTTATGGCAACGGCCAAACCATCGCCACCATGCTCAAGGAATTCATGAACGCAGGCGGCGTGGTCATGGCCTGCCCCATGTGCATGGAACACGTGGGCCACATGCAGCAGGCCGACCTGCTGCACGGCGTCACCGCCGTGAAAGGGGGAGGGGTCAAGGCCGTGAGCATGCCGGACACCATGGTGCTCTCGTACTGAGTCCCTACTCCATGCCGTAGCGCTTGAGCTTGTTGTGCAGGGTGGCCCGGGTAATTCCCAACCGGCGTGCCGCCTCACTCTTGTTGTCCCCGCATTCGTGCAGGGTAGCCATGATGGCCCGGCGCTCCAGCTCATCCAGGGACAATCCGGCCAGGGCCGGCTCACCGCTGGCGCTGATGGGCACATCCGTCAGCCCGCTGTCGGCAAGGTTGCGCGGCAATTCCCGCTGGGTCACGTATTCGCCCGTGGTCATGATCACCGCCCGCTCCATGGCATTCTCAAGCTCCCGCACGTTGCCGGGCCAGTCGTGCCGGACAAGGGCGTCCATGGCCTGCGGCGTGGCGCCTTTCACGACCTTGCGGTTCTTTTCCGCAAACCGGCGCAGAAAGAAGTCTGCCAGCAGGGGAATATCATCACGCCGCTCCCGCAGGGCCGGGACATGAAGGCCGATGACATTCAAACGATAATACAGGTCCTCGCGGAACGTCCCTGCCTGCACGGCGGCGTACAGATCGCGGTTCGTGGCCGCCAGCACGCGCACGTCCACCCTCAGTACGGTGTCGCTGCCCACGCGCTGCACCTCGCCCTGCTGCAGCGCCCGCAGCAGCTTGGCCTGCAGGGCAAGAGGAATTTCCCCCACCTCATCCAGAAACAGGGTGCCGCCGTCTGCCTGCATGAAGCGCCCCTCGCGCCGCCGGTCCGCCCCCGTAAAGGCCCCGCGTTCATGGCCGAACAGCTCCGATTCCAGCAGCGTTTCCGTCAGGGCCGCGCAGTTCACGGCAACAAAGGATTTGTCGGCTCGCGTACTGCCCCTGTGGATGGCATGGGCCACCAGCTCCTTGCCCGTTCCCGATTCTCCGCCGATGAGCACCGTGGCATCCGAGGGGGCCACGGTCATGATCATCTCTGACAATTCCAGCATGGCTGCACTCTTGCCGATCATGTCCACCGCCCCCCGGCCTTCCAGCCGATCCCGCAGGTTCCGGTTCTCCACGGCAAGGCGGGTATGGTCGAGCATCCTGTCCAGGGTCAGCTTCAGAACGTCGAAGTCCAGCGGCTTGGTCAGGTAATCGTAGGCTCCGATCTTGAGTGCCTCCACCGCAGTCTCCACGGAGGAATAGGCCGTCATGATCAGCACCGGAATGGCCGGATTGTACGCCTTGATCTCACGCAGGGCCTCTATGCCCCCCATGCGCACCATGCGGATATCCATGACCACGGCGTCGTAGGGACGTTCGTGCACCTTCTCCACGGCCACACTGCCGTCATCCGCCTCTTCCACCGCAAAATTCCAGCCGCGTATCAGGGTGCGCAGCATGGTACGATGCGCCATATCATCATCTACAATCAGTATGGTACTCATTCCCGTTCCTCCCGTTCTTCCTGCGGTGCGAGAACCGGCAGCAGTATGGTAAAGGTGGTGCCGCCGGGCTCGCCCTCACGGGACGCCGCACTGACCGCACCACCATGTGATTCAATGATCTTGTGCACGATGGACAGCCCCAGCCCCGTTCCCTGGCTCTTTGTGGTGTAATAGGGGTCAAAGATGCGCCCGAGATGCTCGGCGGGAATGCCGTGCCCCGTGTCCGAGACGCGCAGCCGGACGAAATCCCCGTTCTCACGGTCAATGCGCAGCCGCAGCATGCCGCCTTCCGCCATGGCTTCCATGCCGTTCAGGCAGATGTTCAGCAGGGCCTGCGAAAACCGGTCCGGATCAAGCGGCACAGGGGGCAGATCGTCCTGAGCCTCAAGGGACAATGCTATCCCCTGCGCGGCGGCATCAGCGCCCAGAAGACGCAGACAATGATCGGCGAGCGCCTTCACGTCCGTCGGCCGGCGAGTCAGGTCCGACGGCCGCGAGAACCCGATCAGGTCCGTTATGACCCTGTTGAGCCGGTCCACTTCCTGGACCATGATCTGCGCGGCCTCCCTGTCCTCGCTCCCCTCCGGGAACCGCGTGCCGAAATAGGTGGCGTATCCCTTGATGGAGCTGAGCGGGTTGCGAATTTCGTGGGCCACCCCTGCAGCCAGAGAGCCCACCGCAGCCAGCTTCTCCCTGCGCCGGACCTCGTGCTGCAGGCGACGGACCTCGCGCAAATCGCGCAGAATCAGAATATCCGCCACATGGGCCTTCACCTGCTCCCCGGACCGGGAGTTCCCGTCACCGACCAGCGCCGCATCGTCGGCAACGACACGCGCCCCGCTGATGCTCATGGGGATGCATTCCTCCCCCTCCTGCCGGTCGTCCAGGTGACACTCTATCTCCGTTTCCTCCAAACGTCCGTCACGCGCCACCATGGCCAGCGCATCCGAAACAGCCTGCGGCAGAAGTCCTGCCGGGGCCCGGCCCCGGACATCCGCGAACGAAACGCCCAGCTGTTCCTCCGCCCTGTCATTGATGAGCGCTATCTTGCCCTCGGCGTCAATGAGCACGAGGCCTTCCGGAAGGCTGGCGATGATCTCCGAGGCAAAAGCCTGCGAATCCTGCAGCATGCGCCGAGAACGACGCACGTTCTGCGCCCATATCAGGGAAATGAATCCCGCAAGTCCGAGCAGGAGCAGAATGCCGGCCATGACCAGCGTATGCCGGGTATCGTTGGCCCGGGCCTGTTCGAAGGGGGAAACGTCCATACCAATATATATGACAGGCGGAGGGGCATCCGGGGTGTTGAGAGAGTTCATCAGCCCCATCTCGCGCATGTGCCCGCGCCCTGCCATGTGCCCCATGCCGTCTCTCGTCTCGCCGTTCCACCATCCGCTCCTGTTGCCGCTGCCATGCCGTTCACCGTCCCCTGCCCCATCCTCCTGCTTATGCCAGCGGTTCCACCAGCCGGCACGTCCCTGCAAAGGGGTGAACTGCCGGTAGACGACAAAGGCCCGGATATCTTCCTTGGTCATGATGCGCCAGTTTACCTCGCCCTGCGGCTCCAGTTCGGACATATCCTCGGCCGAAAAGACCACCTCGCCCTGAATGTCCGGTTCGCTGTGGGCCAGCACCCTTCCCGCATGATCCGTGACCATGATGAAAAGGATATCCGGCTGCGCGGCCATTTCCTCCACCAGCATCTGCATGCGGGCTTCCGCCCCCAGCCTGTTGCGCATCCCTGTCCGGGCTCCTGCCTCAAGGGCCTTGATCAGCGAGGCCCCCTTTTCCTGCAGCATGGTGGCCATCTGCTGGCCGTCACGATCAAGATTGCGCAGCGTCATCACAAGGATGACCACCCCCAGAATCAGGGCGCCGCCAATCACCAGCCATGGCGAGGCAAAGGGACCGGGCAGACGGTGCTGTTCCCGGTACAGCTTCATCGTATTCAATTCCATAGAGTCTCCTGGCCGCACAGACAGCATGTGTTTATTTTTCATACACACCACCGTTCACAACTGTACAGTATTTATACATCAGCAGGACATGTGCAACATAGGCCCGCTCCAACCATAAGCTAAAATGATTTTATATATTGGTACATTACATATTATCAACAGCATTGGCACGTCCGTTGCTCTTACCATAGCAAGCAAAACGCGAACCAGCGTATGCGACCAATACACAATCAACCATTGGAGGATTCCATGAACGCACCCCGTATACTGCTCACCATCGCCACCGTCGGCCTGCTCGCCATCGCAGCCATTTCCTTTGCAGGCCCCATGGGCGGCGGTCACGGCCACAACGGAAACGGCTACTACGCCATGAACACAAACTGCCCCAATGGCGGCGGCATGGGTGGTGGCGGAATGATGGGCCGCGGCATGATGGGCCATGGCAAGCACATGGGACAGGGATTCTGGAACAGCCTGACCCCCGAGCAGCAGACCGCCTACGCCGCGCTGCAGGACGAGTACGCCAAGAAGACCGAAGCCCTGCGCACCGACATGTGGGCCAAGCACACTGAACTGCAGGCTCTGAGCGGCAATGACAAGGTCGACCCCGCCTACATCACCAAGCTGGTTTCGGAAATGAAGGATCTCTCCATCAAGATGCGCGCCGAACGCGACGCCTTTGATGCCAAGGTGGAAAAGGAACTGGGAATCAAGAACTTCGGCCGTGGCTACGGAGCCAATCCGAACTGCCCCTACGCCGGAACCACCAACACCGCTCCCGACGCCCCCGCAAACTAGTCGGGCTCCCGTCCCAGCGGGAAAACAACTTTCCTCTGCCTTCACACGCTCCTCATAGATGCCCCCGTCGGGATGGTCCCGATGGGGGCATCCCTGTTGCGCCCCCTGCCTTGTCCGGCAGCAAATATTGCCTGTACAGGGAAGGCGATGCTCCTGCCGCCCCCCACCCACCCCCTGCACACACCATCTGATAATGCACTATTTTTACAATATTTTTTCAAGGAAGACCCGATAATGGCACGAAGAGCCTCCCGGTTGGCACGCTCCCTGCTTTGTTAAGCAGTGTAAGGAAATCTTTTCCATACGCATTTCGGGAACGATGGACGCTTTTCGGGTAACGCGTCCACGAATCGGGTACGGAGTCGATCATGGGTCTTACGGCATTATACACAGGCGCCGGAGGCATGAAGACCTTGGCCAGGGGCATGCAGGTTGTCGGGAACAACCTTGCAAACGTCAACACCATTGGCTTCAAGCAGCAGATGGCGCTCTATCAGGATCTGATGTCCACAGGCGTGGCGTCTGCCTCGGTGAACGGGGCAGGTCGTGCGGATGGAGCAGCCGTCGGATACGCCCAGCTGGGTCTGGGGGTGAACGTGGCCGATATCCGCACCATCCAGCAGCAGGGAGCCTTTGACCTCGCCAACGAAGTCACGGACCTTGGCATCGGTGGCATCGGCTTCTTCGGTGTCTCCAAGGATGGCGTGGACCATTACACCCGCGCAGGCAACTTCCGGTTCGACCTCAACGGATACCTTGTGGATCCGAGCGGGTTCCGCCTGCAGGGGCGCACCATCACCGACGGCGTGGAAGGCAGTACCGGAGACATCCAGCTGACGACCACGGAAGACGGCCACATCGTCATGGACCCGGCCCCCACACAGAACGTGCGCCTCATCACCAATCTGGGCTCCAGCACCGACTACTCTTCCGACGACACCAATCCCTTCTTTGCCCTTGCCCAGAAATGGGACGGATCGCAGACGCCCCCCCTCGGAGATGGCGCATACTCATACAGCTCCGCCATCCATGTATACGACGAGAACGGCGTTTCCCACGAGCTCACCGTCTACTTCGACTCCGTGCAGGACGTCAGCAACGCGGGGTCCAACTCATATTTCGAATTCATCGTCACCATGCCGGCATCGGAAGACGGCCGCGGCCTCTCCGGAGCCGGACAGGGCCTGCTCATGTCGGGCACCCTTACCTTCGGTGCCGACAACACCCTTATGGACATGTCCGCCTATACCCCCACAGGCGACCCGGCCACCCTCAGCAACTGGTCGCCCGCCGCGTTCAGCACGGAAGGGTTCCCGCAGTTCAGCGTTTCATTCCTGGACAGCACGGGCGCAGCCACCACGGCACAGGACATTTCCCTGGACATGGGGCTGCAGAATGCCTCCGGCACCTGGAACACCACCTCCAACGCCGCAGCCGTGGGCAACAATGCCGCCAACCTGAACGGCATGACCACGGCCTCGGGCGCCTCCAGCAGCACGACGGCCTATTCGGGCTCTTCGTCCACCCTGCTTACGTCGCAGGACGGATACGCGCAGGGCTACCTGATGAACCTGGATATCGACCGCAACGGGATCATCTCGGGCCTCTTCAGCAACGGCGAAAGCCAGGACATGTTCCACATCTCGCTGTACCGGTTCAACAGCGAGTTCGGTCTGAAGAGGGAAGGCAGCAACCATTTCTCGGCGACAGCGGAATCAGGCGCAGCCACGGAAGGCGTGCCTGATACGGAAAACTACGGCTACATTGCCTCCAAGGCACTGGAGCAGTCCAACGTGGACATGGCGCGCGAGTTCGTGACCATGATCACCACGCAACGCGGCTTCCAGTCCAACAGCAAAATCATCACCACGCAGGACCAGATGATCCAGCAGGCCCTGCAGATGAAGCGCTAGCCCACGTCCCGCCCCGCCGTGAAGATGCCGTATGCCCGGAGCAGCATGCGGCATCTTTGTTTATGCCTCTGCCACCAGCCCCCTGTCAGCGCGGAAAGGAAAGAATACTGGTTGGTTAAACAGCATTTTCCGTGCCCCCCTTTTTCATATTTCCAATTTCGACAAATCCGGCTATAGTCCATCGGTTTCAGGGTACGCAGCGCTTTCACCCGGTTACACGGCTTGCAGCGCCTGTACGATTGCCCTTACCGCCGCGGGAGACGACCCCTGCCCATAGGCAGACAGCGGCCAAGCGGAATCATTTGCACGGAGGGCGAGCGCGCACGATGGCACCAGCCACACACCACGCCGGCACCCTGGGCGCTGCCCAATCTGCCGATTCACACGACATCACCTGCTACGGCATCATTCCGGCACGGTATGAGTCATCCCGTTTTCCGGGCAAGCCCCTTGCCGACATCCTCGGCAAGCCCATGTTCTGGCACGTGTACACCCGGGCGCGCCAATGCCCCCATTTTTCCCGTGTGGTGCTCGCCACCGACGATGCGCGCATTGCCCGTGCAGCCGAAGATCTGAATGTGGAGTACGTGATGACCCGGCCGGACCATGCCAGCGGCACGGACCGTGTATATGAAGCGGCCTGCGCCCTGCAGGCGGATGATGCTTCCGTGGTGGTGAACATTCAGGGGGATGAACCGGCCCTCAATCCCGCCATGCTCTCGGAACTGATTGCCCCTTTCATGCAGGACAATACCGTGCGGGTTTCCACGCTGGCCCAATCCATCACCGCCCAGGCGGCACAGAGCCCGGACATCGTCAAGGTCGTGCCCTCCGCCAATGGTGATGCCCTCTATTTTTCCCGTTCCCCCATTCCCTTCTGTCGGGAAGGGGAACCCGCCCGAGGCTTCTGCGGGCATATCGGCCTCTATGCCTTCCGGTTCGACACGCTGCGGCAGTTCACACAGCTGCCCCCCTCCTCACTGGAGCAGACGGAAAAACTGGAACAGCTGCGGCTGCTTGAAAACAACATTCCCATCCGGGTGGTCCCCACTGACCACAAGACGCACGGCGTCGACAGACCGGAAGACATTTCCATAATCCTCAACATGCTACGGGAGACGACCTGATGAAAGCCCTTTTAGCCCTTGAAGACGGCTTCGTACTGGAAGGCCGCTCGTTCACCGGCCCCGGCGAGGCAGGCGGCGAGGTTATCTTCAACACCGGCATGACCGGCTATCAGGAGATTCTGACCGACCCGTCCTACGCCGGTCAGATGGTCTGCATGACCTATCCGCTCATCGGCAACTACGGCATTACCAAGGAAGACCTCGAGTCCGGACGCATCCACTGTGCGGCGCTCATCGTCAAGGAATGCTGCAAGGAGCCCTCCAACTGGCGCTCCGTGGAAAGCCTGCCCGACTACCTCAAGCGCTTCGGTGTGCTTGGCGTGGAAGGCATTGACACCCGCGCCCTGACCCGCCACATCCGCATCAACGGCGCCATGCGCGGCCTCATTTCCACCCAGGAGCTGGACCCCGCCAAGCTGGTGGAGCGTGCCCGCCAGCTGCCCTCCATGGAAGGACAGAACCTTGTGGACGTCGTGGCCCCCAAGGGCCCCTACATCTGGGAAGGCGACAGACCCAAGCCCGTTACGCTGGTCAACGGCGAACACACCTGGAAGGGCACCGGCCCCAAGGTGGTGGTCTACGATTTCGGCATCAAGTGGAATATCCTGCGCCTGCTTACCGAGCAGGGGTTTGACCTGCTCATGGTGCCCCCCAGCTTCACCGCAGACGATGTGGCAAAGACCAGGGCCGACGGCGTGTTCCTTTCCAACGGCCCCGGAGACCCGGCAACCCTGACATCCGAAATCACCCAGATCACCAAACTGGTGGACATGCTGCCCGTGGCCGGCATCTGCCTTGGCCACCAGCTGCTCGGCCATGCCCTTGGCGGCAGCACCAGCAAGCTGAAGTTCGGCCACCATGGCTGCAACCATCCGGTCAAGGACCTGCAGACCGGACGCATCGAGATTTCCTCCCAGAACCACGGCTTCTGCGTGGAGCTGTCGGGGGACGATGTGGAGGTTACCCACATGAACCTGAACGACAACACCGTGGAAGGCATTGCCCACAAGTCGAAAAAGGTCATTTCCGTGCAGCACCATCCCGAAGCGTGCCCCGGCCCGAATGATAGCCACTATTTCTTCAAGCGTTTTCGTGATATGATGCAGGAGCATACCGGGGCGTAGCAGGGAGCGGGACCCCCCTGCCGCCAACGGCAGGACCACTATGACGACAATGGAGCTGCCATGTCCGCCCAATTGACCAAGGCACGACAACAACTGAACCAGATCCGTTCGCTGCTGAAGCAGGGCAAGTACCAGCCTGCGGCTCAGGCCTATCATGACGCCCTGCTCACGTTTCTGAAAACGCCCCTGATGAAGGCGGAAAAAGAGGAATTCCAGCGTCTGCTGGAGGACAATGCGCACAACCTGAACAATGACAAGGAACTGCGCAAGGTCTTTCCCCTGACCATCCAGTACGAACCGGGCAAGGAACGGGAAGTTCTCGATATCCTCAAGGAGCTGCTCCAGGAGCTCATGAACGCCGCCGCCAATGAGGCGCAGCTGCTCATGAGCGTAATGGAAAAGCGCAAGCAGGCAGAACTGGCCCGCGCCCAGACGCTTCTGGACGGCCACCAGTATGACGAAGCGGGCGCCGTGTTCCGCAGCCTGGTCAATGAGTTCTCCAAGGACCCGGACCTGAAGGCGGACATCGGCGACCGGTTCATCAAGGCAGGACGCTACGAGGAAGCCTACGAGTACCTCGCGGCGGCCATTGACGAAAGCCCGGAGTCCATCCACTTCTACAACCGCATCGGCATTGCCCTGCGCAAGCTCGGCAAGTTCGACGTGGCGGAGAAGTACTTTGCCCGTGCCGTGAAGTTTGCAGGCCGCGACCCGCACCTGTTCTTCAACCTCGGCCGCCTGTACGTGGACTGGAAGCGCTGGGACAAGTGTGCCAAGGCCGCAACCATGGCCCTGAAGCTCAATCCCGGTTTCGACGAAGCGCAGAAGATGCTCACCTTCGCCAACAAGAAAATGGCCAAGGCCTAGCCTCCCTGCCCCATACGATACTGACGGGCGGCCTCCTGCGGGGGCCGCCCTTTTCATTGTCCTTCCGACAGCGCAATTCTTGCGCCCTTGCCTCGCCGGCAGGAATGGACTAGGCATCGGGCATGCCCAGCCCCCGCATCAGCGTTCTCATGCCAGCCTACAATGCCGCCTCCACCGTGGCCGATGCCGTGTGCAGCGTGCTGGACCAGACATTCAGGGACTTCGAGCTCCTTGCCGTGGATGACGGTTCCGGGGACGACACCGCTGCCATCCTCAGCGCGCTGGCAGCCAAGGATGCCCGCATCCATGTACTGCGCCTGCCCCACGGCGGCATCGTGCCCGCCCTGAATGCCGGGCTTGCCGCAGCGCGGGCGCCCTATGTCGCCCGAATGGATGCGGACGATCGCTGCCTGCCTGCGCGGCTGGAGCAGCAATGGGCCTTCATGGAGGCCAATCCGCACATGGGGCTTGTGGGCTCACGCGTGGCCTTTGGCGGCTCGGCAGAGGCTGGTGGCTACGCCCGGTACGTGGACTGGATAAACACGCTCCTTACGCCGGAGCAGATCGCCCGGGAACGCTTCCGGGAATCTCCCTTCGCCCATCCTTCCGTCCTCTTCCGCCGCAGTCTTGTGGAGCAGTTCGGCCCCTATGCCGACGGCCCGTTTCCGGAAGACTACGAGCTGTGGCTGCGCTGGCTCGATAACGGGGTTTCCATGGCCAAACTGCCCGACACCCTGCTTGAGTGGAGCGATCCGCCCTCCCGGCTGTCCCGCACGGACGTGCGCTACAGCACCGAGCATTTTTACACCATGAAGACGGGCTACCTCGCCCGTTGGCTTGCCGCCAACAACCCCTTCCATCCCCATGTCACGGTTATCGGTGCGGGGAAGACGAGTCGACGCAGGGCCCTTGCGCTGCAGGCGTACGGCATCGTCATCGACCGGTGGATCGATGTGGACCCGCGCAAGATCGGCAATGTGGTGGACGGCATCCCGGTCTGCAGCCGCCAGAGCCTGCCCGCCCCCGGCACCGGCTTCTCGCTCGCCTATCTGGCCGGGCACGGTGCCGCTGAAGAGCTGGAAACCTATCTGCACGCCACCAACCGCCTCGCCTGCCGGGACTACCTGCTCGCCTCCTGACCAAGAGTCCGCGCGCCCTCCGGGCCGTCACGCATCCGCCTTGCGACGGTAACGCCGCCTCCACCAGAGCTTCCATCATATGTCACAGGGACGACACGCCGGGTTCACGCTACGGGCGCATCTCCAAGGGCGAGAGAAAGGCTTTGCACCCGTTCACCGAGCTTGAGGAGGCAACCATGTTCGCAGCAAGGAACCAGGCAGGCAGTCTGGCAGGACAGCTCAAGGCTGACCTGCACGTCCACTCCAAATTTTCAACACGTCCGTCCGAATGGATTCTGCAAAAGATCGGATGCGCCGAGAGCTATACCGATCCCATGGCTCTGTACAACACGGCCAAGCGACAGGGCATGGACCTTGTCACCATCACCGACCACAACACCATCGACGGCGCCCTGCAGATTGCCCACCTGCCCGACACGTTCATCTCCGAGGAAGTCACCGCCTATTTCCCCGAAGACCACTGCAAGCTGCACGTGCTGTGCTACGACATCAATGAAGCCCAGCATGCGGAAATCCAGCGCCTGCGCGGCAACGTCTACGAGCTGGTGGACTACTTTCTCGAGCAGGGCATCCCCCATGCCATGGCCCACGCCATGTATTCCCTGAACGGCAAGCTCACCCAGAAGCACATCGAACGCCTCATCCTGCTGTTTCGCACCTTTGAACTGAACGGCTCGCGCAACGAGGCGCTGAACGACACCCTGCGCGAGATCCTGACCTCGCTGGACAGACAGGGGCTGGAACGCATGGCCAATGAGCATAATCTGCTCCCCCGCATGCCCGAACCGTGGCGCAAATGCCTGATCGCCGGGTCCGACGACCACTCCTCGCTCAACATCGCCCGCAGTCACACCATTGTCCGCAACGTGGAGGGCGAGGCGCACGACCGGGTCCACAACTTCCTGCAGGGCATCAGCGACGGACGCTCCGAGCCGCATGGTCAGGCGGCGCAGCCAGAGACCATGGCCCACAACCTCTACTCCATCGCCTACCAGTTCTATAAGGACAAGTTCGCCCTGAACCGGCATGTGAATCGCGACCTGCTGCTCCGCTTCGCCGACCGGGCTCTCACCTCCTCTCCCGAACCGGAGGGCGGCTTCATCACCAAGCTGCACAGCCTCATCGGATTCAAGCGCCCCAAGCACATGTTTGCCCGCCCTCCACGCAGCGTGCAGGGCCTGCTCCAGAAAGAGGCCGAGGAGATCATCTGGAACGATGCCGAGCTGCGGGAGCTCATCAACACGCTGGGCAACAGCGGCGTCGCCTCCGAACAGGCCTGGTTCCGGTTCGTGAACCACGCCTCGGAAACCGTGATGCGCAACCTTGCGGATTCCATGATGGGCCATGCGCTGGGCGCCAACCTCTTCAGCGTCTTCAACACCATCGGCTCCGCAGGGTCCCTTTACGCCATGCTCGCCCCCTACTTCGTGGCCTACACCCTGTTCACCAAGGACAGAAAGTTCTGCGCCGAGAGCCGCGACCACTTCATCGAACAGAGCCATGAACGGCAGCGCCTGCATATCGGCCACTTCACCGACACCTACTACGACGTGAACGGCGTGGCCCGCACCCTGCAGATGCAGCTGGACATCGCGCACAAGAACGGCAAGCAGCTCAAGGTGATCACCTGCGCCCCCAGGGAAGTGACCGATAACCGCCCCGGCGTGGTCAACTTCGAACCCATCGGCACCTTCACCATGCCGGAGTACGAAGAGCTGCCCCTCTTCTACCCTCCGGTCCTGCGCATGCTCCAGTACGCCTACGACCAGAACTTCACCCACATCCACTCGGCCACGCCCGGCCCCATCGGGCTGGTGGCACTGGCCATCTCCCGCATCCTGCAGATTCCCATCCACGGCACCTATCACACCGCCTTCCCGCAGTACGTAAGCATGCTCACGGATGATGCCGCCATGGAAGACGCCATGTGGCGCTACATGATCTGGTACTACAACCAGATGGACAGGGTGTACGTCCCCTCCCACGCCACGGGCGAGGAACTCATCGCCAAGGGCCTGCCCCGGGAAAAGGTGGTGTTCTACCAGCGCGGCATCGATACCGACCAGTTCCATCCCAGCTACCGAAACGGCTTCTTCAAGCGTTATGCAGCCGAGCACGGGGAACTCAAGTTCGTGTATGTCGGCCGCATCTCCCGCGAGAAGAATATTCATGTCCTCAGCGAGGCCTTCCGGCTGGTTGCCGCACGGCAGCGGAACATCCGCCTCGTGGTGGTCGGGGACGGCCCCTACAGGGCCGAAATGGAACGCGAGCTTGCAGGCCTGCCCGTCACCTTTACCGGCTACCTCACCGGAGAGGACCTTTCCGCCGCGTACGCCTCCTCGGATGCCTTTGTCTTCCCTTCCGGCACCGACACCTTCGGCAACGTGGTGCTGGAAGCGCAGGCCTCGGGCCTGCCGGTCATCGTCACGGATATGGGAGGCCCCAAGGAAAACCTCATCCCCGGAAAAACCGGATTCATCGTGCCGGAAGGCGATCCTGCAGCCATGGCGGAAGCCATCCTGCGCATGGCGGAACAACCGGAAATGCTCGAGGAAATGCGCAAGGCCGCCCGCACCTATTCGGAAAGCCGTAACTTCGAAGCCTGCTTCATCTCCCAGTGGGAAATGTACCGGGAAGACCACACGGAAAAACTGGTCGCCTGAGCCCTGCAGGCGTCAGAACGATAGTTTCATCCGCTCTCCTCAACTACGGACAGAAGCCTCCGCTCCCCTGTCGGGAACGGAGGCTTCGTCTGTCACTGCCCGGCCCGGTTGCCCGGGAGGCGAATACTCAGAAATCATACCCCAACGACAACATGACACTCGTGGTGCATGCCGGCTCATAGACTATGCCCACACCTTCCGTTGGCCCGAGAGTTGTCGTCACATTATAGCCGATGTATGTTGGATTGTTTATGGCCGGCCGCATTGTCCAGTACTGGGCGGACACCTCGGCCCCCATATGCCAGCCTCCCGCAAGCGGAGCCTTTACGGCAAGGGAGCCGCCAAACAGAAAGGTATCGTACCACTCGCCCAGGCGGCACTCTGCATGGGGTTCCGGCGGTCGTCCCCTTGTCGGTAGCCCGACGATGGTGGTATACACAGCCTGATTGGCATGCAGTTCATTGGCTCCCACAAGCCATGCGGCCCGGGTACTGGCAGTTATCTGCCAGTCATGCTTCGTCGCAAGCTCCACCCCCAGGCCAAGCTGCGGCCCCGCAAGCAACGTGCTCAGGGATTCATCCAGAGTCTGGTATTCCCCTGTGCTTGGCCGGACAATATCGGTCCATATATGTGTATTCGTTCGTTGTACAAGCAATCCAGCAGCGGGGAGCAAGCGCCCTGTGGTGCCGCGGCCCAGCTGCACAGCCTCGCTACGGCCTTCCAGCCCGAAGAAAAACTCCGCATCATGCTCGGCAATGCGCACGCTTTCTTCATACACATCCGCAGTGCCCGCCCCGATCACCTGGACCCAGGAATACCTGGGGTCTACGCTTGGTGCCAAAATGTATTGACCACCCCCTGTTGTGGCTTCCTCTACGTTCTGGTCAACACTGCCTGAGGAAAAAACAGCACGGGAAACGAAACGCACACTGTCTAATCCGGGGATATCCAGATCCGTCCTCCTGCCCAGCTCGAACGAAAGGGCGTTTCCCCTGATTTCGCCGGAATAACTTGTCTTTGTAATGTCGACAGTTCTCGCCGCTTCATAGAGGATGCAGGCGCCCCGATACCGGGGCAACATAAGCTGAGAGGGCCCGGCGCTGACGGAGATCGTTGTACCGGATGCAAGTTGGTACAACGACGATGCATAGCTGTCTGCTCTTCCGCAAACAGGGAACAGCACAAGACATACAAGAACCAACGCAACAAGGAACCGAGCACCATACTGCGCCCATATATACCGTTTCACCATGCCCGGAACCGCCACACCCCCTCCTTCACAAACAATAATCTGAAATAATAGACTTATCTTATAGAAGATATGCGACCACCTAACATATTTCTCAGCCATCTGATACCCTTTGCGGAAAACAAAAAAGCCCCGGTCCCATTTCGGGGACCGGGGCTTGCATCTGCGGTGAGACCGGCAGGATGTCAGGGGACGCTAGTGGCCAGGCACCTCCGCCAACGTGACCGGCTTGTCATGAATGGCGAAGCGGTCAATCATCGTGGCGCTGGCCGCATTAAGGCCCATAACGGTCACTACGGCCCCTCTTCTGCGGAACTTGAGCACAACCTTGTCCAGCGCGCTCACAGCCGTGATATCCCAGAAATGGGCATGACGCACGTCAATGCACACGCGTTCGATCCCCTCCGCAATCTCGAAGGCATGCACGAATTCATCCGAAGAGGCAAAAAAGACCTGCCCCTCAACACGATACACCCGAGACCGGCCGTCATCGTCCGACTCCCAGCTGACATTCAGAATCTTGCCGACCTTGTGGGCAAAGAAGAATCCGGAAAGCAGAACGCCGGCGAGTACGCCCTTTGCCAGATCATGCGTCGCCACCACCACAATGACCGTGGTGATCATCACGACACTGGAGGTTACGGGCAGTTCCCGGATTCGACGGATGGACGCCCAGTTGAAGGTGCCGATGGAGACCATGATCATCACGGCCACGAGAGCCGGCATGGGAATCTGGGAAACCCACTTCCCCGCAAAGACCACGAACACCAGAAGCATCACGCCGGCCGTCAGCGTGGACAGCCTGCCGCGTCCGCCGGACTTCACGTTGATGACCGACTGTCCGATCATGGCGCACCCGGCCATCCCGCCGAGCAGTCCGGCAACGATGTTCGCAATGCCCTGGCCCACGCATTCACGGCTCTTGTTGCTGGGGGTGTCCGTAAAGTCATCCACGATGGATGCGGTCATCATGGACTCGAGAAGCCCGATGACGGACAGCGTCGCCGCCACGGGCGCAATGATGCGAAGCGTCTCCCAGGTGAACGGTACGGCGGGGAACATGAACGTCGGCAAGCTATCGGGCAGTTGGCCCAAGTCTCCCACGGTTCGGACATCCAGATCAAAGAACATGGATACGGCCGTCAGCACGACAATGGCCACAAGAGGGGAAGGAACAGACTTCGTCAGGTACGGGAACAGGTAGATAATGCCCAGCCCTGCAGCGCACATCAGGTACACGGTCCAGTGCCCGCCAGCAAGCTCAGGCAGCTGCGCCATGAAGATGAGGATGGCCAGGGCGTTCACGAAACCCGTGACCACGGAGCGGGAAACAAAGCGCATCAGCCTGCCCAGACGCAGCCAGCCGATGACAATCTGGAAGCCGCCCGTCAGGAGAGTCGTGGCCAGCAGATACTGCAGCCCGTGATCCCGCACCAGCGTCACCATGGCAAGCGCCATGGAGCCCGTGGCGGCAGAGATCATGGCGGGCCGTCCACCGGCAAAGGCGATGACGGTGGCAATGCAGAAAGAGGCGTACAGACCGACCTTCGGGTCAACGCCGGCGATAAGGGAAAAGGCGATAGCTTCGGGAATAAGAGCAAGTGCGACAACCACACCCGCAAGGACGTCATTGCGGACGCCCGCAGAGAGACCATTCAATGAAAACTGCATTCTAATCCGTTCGTTGTACCGAGAGTCGGTAGTGAAAGAGTGCGCGAAAAGAAGGACCGTGTGCGGAGGGCAGGAAGCCGGATGCTCCCAGCGCCCGGCGATCCAAGGCCCACAATAGAAAAACCCCGGTCCTCATCGGTACCGGGGTTTTTCGTTTTGGAAATAAGTCTTGGCGGCGGCCTACTCTCCCACCAGCTCCCTGGCAGTATCATCGGCGATGGCGGGCTTAACTTCCGAGTTCGGAATGGGA